>CAISTY010000106.1 GCA_903888515.1 Akkermansiaceae bacterium
CCGCCAGGTGGAAGTGCGGCCGATGGA
The DNA here is from genome assembly GCA_903888515.1 of Akkermansiaceae bacterium. Classification (GTDB taxonomy): domain Bacteria; phylum Verrucomicrobiota; class Verrucomicrobiia; order Verrucomicrobiales; family Akkermansiaceae; genus Luteolibacter. The sequence goes on from CAISTY010000106.1 coordinate 28, forward strand.
GCTGGCGAAACCGGCCCCCCCCGAAAACGTGGTCACGCCGCCAGTCGATGCGGCTTCGTTGCTGGAAGAAATCGATTTGCTCGCGGCGTTACCCAAGGACACGCCGATCGACATAAAAAGGGACAGTCCTCGCATGGTAACATAAAAGTCTGTTATTTCGTGTCTAGCGGCGCTTCATTGGAGGGCGCGGCGCAGGTTTTTTGGGTATGTATTTGCCGGTGGGGAACAGGTGCAGGCACCGGGGCCGATAGCGGCGTGAATGGGGTCATTTCTCTCCCATTCACAAAAAAGCGCCCCGAAATTTCCGCGCAAGTATCAATCTATCAGGCATTCCCGAGATGTTGCCGGATCCAAGATGGATTCCTCCGGCAATCCACGACGGATCGCACACGGACGGTTGCCGATTCCACGGTGTAGTAAATGGCGAATGGAAAACGCTTTGACAGGGCGCGATGGAGGTTTTTGTATGCCTTGCGGTGAATGCCGCCGAGGATCCGGAGGGAATCGATGTCCGAGTAGAGGGTATCGAGGAAATAGGTGCCTAGGCCGCGTGAAATCCCTATCACGCAACCAAAGGCGTGATGCGTTCGAGCGCGTCGGCCTGTTGTTCGCGGGCGGCGGCGAGGTCGTGCATGTGCTGGAGGTTGAGCCAGTATTCGGGAGGGGTTCCAATGATTTCCGACATACCTGGCAGTGCTCCGGTTCACAAAACGAGCCGGCAATCGTTCCGGGATTGACCGCCCAGCCGCCAACCGCCACTCCTTGCGCATGAGCTTCTTCGTGACAGGAACCGACACCGGTGTGGGGAAAACCCGCGTCACCCGGCTGCTTCTCGAAACTTTCCGCAACGCGGGCATCGACGCGGTCGGCTACAAACCCGTCGCCTGCGGCGACCGTGAGGACGGACGGATTCTGGCTGCCGCCTCGGGCGGATTGACCATCGACGAAGTCAATCCGGTTCATTTTAAAACTCCCGTGGCACCCTTTGTCGCGGGCTTGCTTGAAAACCACTGTGTGCATCCGGCTGATCTGTTAGCCGGGTTCCGGCGTCTGGCCGCGGCGCACGCCACGGTCATCGTCGAGGGCGTGGGCGGCTGGGAAGTGCCGCTGGCGGCAAATTACCGGGTGTCCGATCTCGCCAAGGATCTGGCATTGCCCGTGATCCTGGTGGCCGCCAACCGCCTCGGTGCCCTCAACCATATCCTGCTCACCCTCGACGCCATCCGCATCAAGGGCCTGACCTGCTCGGGCATCATCCTCAACCAGCTCGACGACGAACTCAACACCGCCATGATCACCAACAAGGGCGTGCTCGAAAACCTCATCAACGTGCCGCTGCTGGATCACCTCATCCACAATCAAGATGTGCTCAACGAGGAGGTCGTTTGGCAATTAGGTCTCGCGGTCCCCGCGTCCTGAGCATCATCCACATAAAGGTGAAAAACGGGTTGACGCATCTGCCATGGCATGGTAAAATCCCATCATGGTAAAAACACAGGTGCAGATTCCAGACTTGCTCTTCCGCGACGCGAAACGGCTGGCGGCGGAAAATGAAATGAGTTTTGCCGAGGTGGTGCGGCGAGGCTTGGAGGAGATCATCCGGCATCACCCGCCGGGGCGCTCGCGCTCCGACAAGTGGAGCCTGCCCGAAGCCTTCGATTTGGGCCAACCTCTGGCACCGGAAGATGAATGGACCACCCTTAGTCATGACTGATAATAATACACACCATGATCAGCTTTGACACGAACATCGCCGTGTATGCGGCCAACAGCGCCTCTGCCATGCACCGTCCCGCTGTGGAGTTTCTGCAATCCCTTGCCTCCCGCCGGGATGTGGCAATTTGTGAATTGGTGTTGGTGGAACTCTATTTGAAACTGCGCAATGAAAAGATTTTCCCACGCCCGCTGACCGCCGCACAAGCGGCAACGGTTTGCCAAACCTATCGGAAAAACCAGGCATGGTCGCTCATTGATTCAGCACCTGTGATGGACGCGGTTTGGGAACTGGCGAAGCATCGGGGATTCGCATTCCGACGCATCATTGATGCCCGGCTTGGCCTGACTCTCCGGCAGCACGGCGTATCGGAGTTTGCCACCACCAACGAAAAACACTTTGCGGGCATGGGCTTTCAGCGGGTGTGGAATCCTTTATCATAACACCCCGCCAACCTCCCACCTTCCACATGCCCGCCAAAAATTTTCACGTCCGCCAGGCAGCCGTCTCCGCTCTGCGGGCATGGGCCAAAGGTCACGATTATGCCGAAAGCCTGGTCGAACGCCACGCCCACCGCCGCATGTTGTCGTCGCCGGACCGCGGATTGCTCCAGGCAATTCTCTTCGGAGTGTTGCGCCACCGCCGCTTGTTAGACCACTGGATAGGCAAACTCCGCGACGGCAAGCTCGACCCGGAAACGCGCGATGTCCTGCGCGTCGGACTGTGCCAGATCCTCATCCTCGGACTGCCCGATCACGCGGCGGTCAATGAAACCGTGGAAGCCGGCAAGGCCAGCGTGCGCGGCTTGGTCAATGCCGTGCTGCGCCACGCCATCACCTCGCGCAAGCGCTTGTTAGACGACGTCGCGGACCTGCCCCCGGCGGTCGCCCTGTCCCATCCGGACTGGTTGTTCAATCGTTGGAAGGCGGCCTTTGGCAAACGTGATGCCGTTGCGCTCATGGCATGGAACAACCAGCCATCGGTGACGTATTTCCGCGTCAATCCCCTCACCCGCGTTGTGCCGGAACTTCCCGGAAAACCATTGGATGACGCGCCGGGATTCTATCAACTCGACGGACCGCTGCCCGGCGCCTTGCTCGCGGCGGGCTCGATCTATATTCAGGACCCCGCCACCCGGCATGCGGTTGACCTGCTAGACCCGCAGCCCGGCGAGCACCTCCTCGACGCCTGCGCCGCGCCCGGCGGCAAGGCCTTTCTCATCGCCGCCGCGCTCGGCTCGGCCGACCACCTGGTATGCACCGACTCCAACGAAAAACGCCTCCCGCGCCTCCGGGAAAACCTTCATCGCCTGCATGCCGGCATGGCCGCCATCGCCGTGCACGATTGGACCAAACCCGCGCCGCCCGCGTGGCATGCCGCCTTCGACGGCATCCTGCTAGACGTCCCCTGCTCTAACACCGGCGTGATCCGCCGCCGCGTCGATGTCCGCTGGCGACTGCAAGCACCCGATATCGCCAACATCGCCGCCACCCAACGCAAGATCCTCGAAAACGCCCTGCCCTGCTTGAAAGCCGGCGGTCGCATGGTCTATTCAACCTGCTCGCTCGAGCACGAGGAAAACCTCGGTCAGGTCGATGGTTTTCTAGCAGACCATCCGGAACTCATGCTCCATTCGATCCGCGTGGCCCTACCGTTCCGCGATCACACCGACGGCGCCTTCACCGCGCGAATCGAACGGCGGTCCTGAGTCACCACAAGAGTTGAATCTAACCGCTCTCGCCACTCCCGCCCGCGCCATCCAAATCCGTGCCCCAAATGATAAATCCGCAGCGGATGAAAAAAATGTCTTGCTTGAGGCTGGTTTTCGCGTATTGCCTCGCGGCGCACCGGGTTCGGTGCGCATTGCGTGGCCGTTTGTAAGGCACCGCCCTTTTCCGGTCTGCATCGATGAGATGGATTGTTTGAGGTTCTTCAGACATCTCTCATCGCACCGCCAGCCGCCGGTCACCGGAGGACGCTGGCCATTTGAAACACATGACCCCGACCCGATTCGAGGCGTTGCCGCTGGCCGCGCCGCTCCACCGCGTTTTGCGCGAACTCAACTACACCGTGCCCACGCCGATCCAGGCGCAGGCGATCCCCCTGCTGCTGCAAGGCCGCGACCTGTTAGGGTGTGCCCAGACCGGCACCGGCAAGACTGCGGGCTTTGCCCTGCCGATCCTGCACGCCTTGCATGAACACCCGCGGCAGGCCCGCCCGCGATCATGCCGCACCCTGGTGCTGGCTCCCACCCGAGAACTCGCCGGACAGGTCGGCAAAAGTTTCGCAACCTACGGCCAGCATGTCCGGTTCCGCCATACGCTCGTTTATGGCGGTGTCGGACAGGTGCCGCAAGTCAATGCCATGCGCGGCGGTGTGGATGTGCTGGTGGCAACCCCGGGGCGCTTGTTAGATCTCATCGACCAAGGCCACATCGATCTCTCACAGGTAGAGTTTTTCGTTCTGGATGAGGTGGACCGCATGCTCGACATGGGATTTTTACGCGACGTGAAGCGCATTGTTGCGTTGTTGCCCGCGCGGCGTCAGTCGTTGTTTTTCTCGGCCACGCTGGCCCCGGACATCGTCGATCTGGCACACACCATTCTGCGGGATCCGGCGCACATCCGCATCGCTCCCGAAACAACCACCGCCGAAAACATCGACCAGCAAGTGTGCTTCTTGACGCGCGAGGACAAACGTCCGCTGCTAGAGCAATTGCTGCGCGCCCAAGCCGGAGCCAAGGAACAGAAACTCACCATCGTCTTCAGCCGCACCAAACACGGCGCTAACAAACTCGCCAAGAGCCTGTGCGCGGCGGGTTTTGGCGCCGATGCGATCCACGGCAACAAAAGCCAGGCGCAACGCGAGAAAGCGCTCGACCGCTTCAAACGCGGGCTCACGCCCGTGCTGGTCGCTACCGACGTCGCCGCCCGTGGCGTGGATGTCAGGGCCATTGGTCTGGTGGTGAACTATGACCTGCCTAACGAACCGGAAGCTTATGTGCATCGGATCGGCCGCACCGCGCGGGCCGGAGCCGATGGCCGTGCGGTGTCGTTCTGCTCGGAAGAAGAACTCGAATTCCTCCGCGAAATCGAAAAGATCATCCGCATGCCGATCCCCCGCTGGGACGACCATGCCTGGCACATCGAGGCCCTGGCTGAGCGCCATGCACGCGGAAAAACCGCCAGCTTCAGTAAAACACCCAAGCCATCTAACAATGGTGACCGGGGTGGCCGGAGCCGCTTTCACAGCCGCAGCCGGCGGTGAGAGGGCGGTGATCGCCAACAGTGATTTTCGGGGAGCGTCGGCGTCCCGCCGGCCGTGTTCGGCATCCTGCCGAACACTCAAAGAATATCACCTGCTGCCCGGTCATGGTGGCCACTCCCCGGTTTCCATCAATGCGTCCGTGGGCATCAATACGCATCCGCCCGTTCTGGTCATAATGGGCACCGTCAGACTCGGCATCCCCAGCAAACTGGTGGAGATGGGCTTCGATAAGGTCGGAGAGATGCTGGATAGTGGAAAGAGTGTGGGAGCTGGTGCAAACCGAACGCGTTCGTGAACAAAACTGTTAGGCGTGAAAAAATGGCAAAAAAAATTCCTTGCAGACCGCACGGGATAGCGCACGGTCTCCGCATGAAGACAATCACAGCTACTTCCGCCCGTTCAGACCTCTACAGGGTCATTGATTCTGCGGTTTCCGATCACGAACCGGTCCACATTACCGGGAAGCGTGGCAATGCCGTTTTGGTTGGCGAAGCTGACTGGAGGGCGATTCAAGAGACATTGTACCTTGTCAGCATACCAGGAATGAGAGACTCGATCCGCAATGGGATGGAAGAACCGATCGCAAACTGCAGCCGGGAGATTGACCTGTGAGCTACGAACTGGTCTACACCACACAGGCGAAGAAGGATGCGAAAAAACTCAAGGGCAGTTCCTTGGCCAAGAAGGCCAGGCAGTTGCTAGATTTAATCGGTGAGAATCCATTCGCAGATCCACCGCCATTTGAGGCACTTGTTGGAGATCTTAGGGGAGTCTATTCACGGCGCCTTAATATCCAGCATCGCTTGGTCTATCAAGTATACGAAGAGGAACGGATAGTCAAAATCATTAGACTATGGACGCACTACGAATAAACGCCCGACAAGACATGGCTGAACAACCGGCGTTTAGCTCTTGGATGCGCTAATTGTATTAAGGCCAATTGCGTTTGCGTTCTGTCAGGAGATTGTGAATGGCCCCAATGGACAGATTGACCTAATTGTGGAAAGAGTCCCTGATTTTGCAGTTCGCTATCGTAAGTTTCCCACCATTGGCACGATTCCCGACAATAATCTACAACCAAGGACCCAACAAGTCGCGGATGGCAAGACGCCAGAATCCCCGCAACCACACCACTAACACAAACCAATCACGCGTCTGCCATCGCTCAGACGTTGGCAGACCATGAACGCTGCTGAATTGAACACAGTGGTTGCTGTATTGGGCTGCCCCGCTGCGGCTGGGCTTTCGGCGGCAGCGGAGAAGGCAGGCTGGTACACAGGCGAACGCGGGCTAGCGCCCGCGTCGCTGACTTTTATCGTTACTCTGGCAAAGCGACACAGTAGGGGATTTCGGAGGCGGCAAACAACAGGCGAGGATGCCCGTTGGCCCTGACAGCCGGGACGGCAATCCTCCCCTCGGAGATAGGAGATCGAGGATCATCCACAATCTCTTCCTCTTCTCTTCACCAATGACTAATGACCAATGACCACTCCTACCCTCTATTCGAAGGTCACTCCTTTGTCAGCTTTGTCAGCTTCGTCACATCCCATGCGGGCACTCCGAGATCGGCGGCGATTTCGTTGAACTCGGTCACTTCCGCTGCGGTGAAGAGCAGTCCGCCCGCCTGATCGGATTGTTTGCGGGCGGCTGCTTCGATCTGGCCCGGAAGCATCGCACCTTCATTGCCGTGACCGAGGATGTCATCGAGCACCGCCTTGAGGTTGTCGATCTGACTGCGACCACAGGCAAAATCGCCTGCGGAAATCGCTTCCGGGTGGATCACTTGAAAATAGAAAACCGGGGTGTTCTTTTCACCTTGGGCGACAAGTTTGCGGCCGCGCAGAGTCGGCAGCGAGCCACCTATGAGGGCACCGAAAATTTCATTGAGCAGGCACATGCCATATCCCTTGTGACCGCCAAAGGGCAACAGCGCCGCAACCGCATCGGGATCGGTGGTGGCGTTGCCATGGGCGTCCACGGCGGCACCCGGCGGCAGGGATTTCCCTTCGCGTTTCAACGCCTGCACGCGTCCCATCGCCACGGTGGACGTCGCCCAGTCCATCACGATCGGGAAACCACCGGCTTTGCTGTTAGGGATGCCCCATGAATGCGGGTTGGTGCCGAGCGTGGGGAATTTCCCGCCGAAGGGCACCACTTCGGCAAGCGCCGATGTGCAATTCGTATAAGCATAGTAGCCGCGCTCAGCGGCTTCCATCACATAACCGCCGCCCCATAAATAGTGGAACGCGTTGTCCACGGCAATCTGCGCGATGCCATATTGGTCGGCCAACTCGATGCCGCGGTCGATCGCCCGATAGGCCACCGACTGGCCGAGTTTCTTGTGGGCGTTCCACCGCTCGCTGGCCGGAAACCGCGATGGCAACACCTCGATTTCCGCACCCGGCACACAGCCGCCCACGGCCGATCCGAACAAGTGATCGAGGTGCAGCGCCTTGAGCGCGTGGTGAGTGCGGATGCCGTGGCGGGCGGCCTCGGCCGCGAGCTTGGCACCCTCGGTGGCTTCCTGGCGCGTGTAGCCGCGGGCCTGATAGGCGCGCGCCACCAGCGCGTCGTGGTCGGCGCGGGGGATGACGAGGAATTCGGACATGTGTGCGATTGATTGTTGGTTTTGAAGCATGAAGACCGGCTCAACGATCGAGAATCGAGTTCCAATGATCGATTTCGATTTTTTTGGCTTCGAAGAGCGCGGTGGTGTCGTCGTGGATGGTGATGGAGGAGATCTTGTCGCCCACCCCGTTGAATTTGCAGCCGCGTTCGCCGGTGTTGTTCTTGCCGGTGATTTTTTCCACGACGTCCATGCCGTTAGTGACCTGACCGAAGACCGAGTGGCGGTTGTCGAGAAACGGGGTGGCCGTGGTGGTGATGAAAAACTGCGATCCGTTAGTTCCCGGACCGGCATTGGCCATCGAGAACACGCCCGGCGCGCGGTGCCGCAGCTCGGGATGGAATTCGTCGGCGAACTTGTAGCCCGGGCCGCCGCTGCCGCTTTCCGTGGGATCGCCGCCTTGCAGCATGAAGCCCTCGATCACGCGGTGAAACGCGATGTTATCGTAATACCCGCGGCGGGCGAGATTGAGGAAATTGGCGCAGGTCAGCGGAGCCTTGGAGGCGTAGAGGGTGGCAGCGATGTCGCCTGCGGTGGTGTGAATGGTGATTTTGATGTCGGACATGAGCGGGAGATAACACCGGATCCGCGCCGCTGGCAACCTCGGGCTTGCCACAAATAATGCGCACCCCCATGAAAATCAGCATTTCCGATTCCCGTTATTTCAGCTTTTATTTGCCGCGTGGACTACTCCTCGCTCATCGCCAGACACCGCGACCGCTACGCCGAATTGCAAGAGGCGGTGGGCAACCCGGATCTGTTTGCCGATCCCAAGCGCGCCACCGCCATCCTGCGCGAACACCGCAAACTCAAACATACCCTCGACCTCTGGGAAAACCTCCAGTCCGCAAAACGCCAACTCGCCGACAACCAGGAACTCGCGAAATCCGACGATCCCGAACTCGCCGCCATGGCCGCCGAGGAACTCCCCGGCCTTGAAGCCACCATCGCCACGCTTGCCGATGACCTTCAATACGCCCTGCTCCCGGCCGACCCTAACGAAGACCGCGACGCGCTCATCGAAATCCGCGCCGGTGCCGGCGGCGACGAGGCCTCGCTCTTCGCCGCGGAATTGATGCGCGTCTATCAACGTTATGCCGACCTGCGCGGATGGAAATGCGAGCACCTCGAAAGCAGCCCGTCGGATGTCGGCGGCTTCAAGGAAGTCATCCTCAAAATCACCGGCGACGAGGTTTTCCGTTATCTGAAATATGAATCCGGCGTCCACCGCGTGCAACGCGTGCCCGCCACCGAAGCCCAGGGCCGCATCCACACCTCCACCATCACCGTCGCCGTGCTGCCCGAAGCCGAGGAAGTCGATGTCGATATCAAACCCGATGACCTGCGCATCGAAGTCTGCCGCTCCGGCGGCGCCGGCGGCCAACATGTCAACCGCACCGAATCCGCCGTGCAGATCTTCCACCTGCCCACCGGCATCTACGTGCGCTGCGAGGAAGGCCGCTCACAAATCAAAAACAAGGAACTCGCCCTGAAAATCCTCCGCGCCAAACTCTACGAACAAAAACTCCGCGACCAACAGGACGCCTATAGCTCCCACCGCCGATCACTCATCGGCTCGGGCGACCGCTCGGAAAAAATCCGCACCTATAACTTCCCGCAATCCCGCGTCACCGACCACCGCATCGGCCTCACCTCCCACAACCTCGCCGCCGTCATGACAGGCGATCTATCGGAATTCACCACCGCCCTCCAAAAAGCCGAAATGGCCGAACGCCTCAAGGACGCGGGTATGTGAGGACGGCGGTTTCCCATCGCGGCGCTTGGCCAGCGAAATGAGGAAACGGTCTAACATGTCGCGGGTTTTTCGCGGAATCCCGCGCAGGGTCTCCAGCGAATCGGGCGCGGGAACAGCAGCAAGAGGGGAACGGGCGGCCCGCCCGTTCTGGTGGTGAAGAACTCGGGCAGGCTGCCCGTGCCCCACTTGCAAGAGCACTGCCATTACAAGCATAGCCCCTTAACTTGACGCGCATGCCCTCTCACCGCAAACCCAGCGAGGCAACCAGCGCGGCGGCGAGCTGGTCTAGCAGCAAAGCGGGGAACAATCCGGGCATGACGAGCGCCATGCCCGGCAGGATTCCCACGATTGGCTCACTTGAAAAGTTCGCTGTGGGTACCGGTCCGGATGAGTACAAGCAGCTCGTCGGTGCGTTGGTAGTCTTTTTTGAAGTACTTTTTGTAAACGACCTCGCGCATTAGGATTCGAGGTCTGCTTTGAGGGCGGCAATAGTGGCGAAACGCGGCAAGCCTGAAAGCGGTTCGTCGAGGGCTTCGAGCGTTGCCTCGTTGGGTTCGGGTTCCTCAACGAGCAGCGTGACGACCGCCAGCGCCGGACCCGTGACCGGTTCGGCAAGGGTCAGGATTCCGTCAGCCGATACGGAGGCTTGGATGGTTTTCAAGGTGGCTGCCATGACGGGAATATAGGCTCTGGAAGCACCCGGCGCAAGCAGCATTGCTGCAGCATTTCCACTGAATTCAACTGGCAAAGAGCGCCTGGTTTTCATTGAATTACCCCATGGACTTTCAACTCCACGGATGGGAATTGACAGAAGGACGTATCAACATGGCTGTCACCCGGAATCCCAAGGTATCGGTGATCATCGCCGCGATGGAGGCGCTGCGGCCCGACGTGAAGCATCCCTTCGTGATTTTGGCAGCTCCGGCCGAGGGCGATGACGGTCCGAACTACTGCCAGGTTTTCTCGGACGAAAAGGGATACGTCTGCGAAATCCGGTTTTTTGAAGGAACCGGGTTCTGTCACATGCGGGCTTTCTTGCGCGACGCTGATGGGCGTCTCGGCGACGAGCACGACCCGCTAATGCCTGATCTCGGTCAAGCAGTTCGGATCTTCACCGGATTCATCGCCGATCCCAATTCGTTCCCCAGCGTGGATACGGTGGAGTGGTTGGATGTGAGCGAGGAATTCGAATCGGTTGGATAGAAGACGTGCGGCCCCACGGCCGCTTCACACATCCCGCAGAAAAACCCGGGCCGCGACGCGAAGCCAATCGCCGTGCCATTCCTTGGATTCGAGGCGGGCGATGAGGAATTTACCGGCGTCCATGAGGCGGGCGAGGATTTCATTCCGGTCGCGCGGGACGTAGCCGAGTTTCTCGCCATTCTCCGTGAGGATGATGATGGCGAGCGGGTCGTGGGGATTGACCGATTCGCGCCGCAGGACAAGCGAATCGCCGGTCGTTAGAGTTGGTTCGATCTGCCGGATGGGGATATGTGAGGTTCCGGCGACGTGGGTTTCAATGAGGAAAATTTCTTTGGCAAAAGGCGCGGCCATTCCGCCGCCGGCCAGCAAGTGGGCATGCAGCAGCGCGAGTTGATGTTGTTCGATAGGCGTGAGGGCGAAATCACTCATGGTGCTCAGTGGTCGAGGAGTTGGTTGAGCCAGTGCTTGCGTTCATCGCGCGAGTTTTCCGCGGCGAGGATGCGGGCGTCGAGATCTGCCTGCCGCGCGGTGGTCGCGGCGGGATCATCCAGCACCGGCAATTGGTCGAATGGCCACTCGTCGCGACGCTTGGCTAGCGAAATGAGGAAGTGGTCTAACATGTCGCGGAGTTTTTGCAGAATCCCGCGCAGGGTCTCCATCGAATCGGGGACGGGAACGGAATCGACATCCCGGGTGAGGATCTCCAAGGCGTCGAGTTCTTCGATGTCGTTAGTATCATAAGCGGCGGTGACGCGGTGCCAGAGTTCCGCTTCGGCAGGCGCTTGGGATGGGTTCAGGTCCGGGTGGAGGCGGCGGGCCAGAACGCGGAAACGCTCGCGGAGTGCGCGGACTTTTGCCGGATCCAGCAGGTGGTCGAGCGCTTCGCGGTGACGGGTGAGGTTGTCTGCCTCGGCCTTGAGTTTGGCCTGCCACTCGGCGAACTCCGCATCGAGCGTTGCCTGGATCTGGTTGTAGTCCAGTTCGCGACCGGAGTTGATCGCGGCTTGCACCAGATCGATTTCGCGCTTCAGGCGGGCGGTCTCGATTTCCGCGGCATGCAAGCGGGTGAGCCGGTCGCCGAACGCCACAGCGTAGTGTCCGATCACCACCGGCCCCGAGTCAGCCAGCGAGTGGAGATCCGTTAAAACGGCGGCGATCTGCGAGTGCAGCGCGTCGCGTTTTTGCAGCAAATCGTCCCATTCAGGGTGCGGAATCGGAAAGGATTGGGGCATGGCAGATTGAATCATTTCGGACGCCTCAGCGGCAAGCTTGGAAATGTGTTCGTGGTTCTGTCACTGCCGAATCACCACGAACCGTTGCATTTCCAGCAATCCGGCGCGGCGGCAGGATGGCGGTCCCGGCGCATGTTGGAGATGCTTTTCCATGCCTTTCGGTAGCGACGGATCAAGGATGCCAACAGCGAGCGGTCAACGGAAACCGGTGTGCGGCGGAACGCGGGTTTGATCACCTTTGTCAGATCAGGAACCAACCGGTATTCATCGAAAACCCCGACGATGCAGTGGGTTGCATGCCTGCGCCGGAGGTGCTCGGCATAGAGCAACAATTGCGCGGAATCCAGGTCGTTGAAGGACTTGGATGTCTTGTGATCGACAACCAATAGCCAGTCATGCCGTCTGAGAACCAAATCGGGAATTCCAATCATCGGCGGCAATCCCCTGGCTAAATCCATAAAGAACGGCTCCTCCAGCGACACGACATCGTGGCCATGCCAACGATGTAGCCGGAGAAGCGTCACCGCGTTGCGCAGAAGTTTCACCGAGTCCTTTGGCAAACCACCCGTCTCGAGGGCTTTAATCATTTCGGCGGCCTTGGGTTCCCGACCGTTCCGGATCGCATGGTAATATTCTCTAGCAGACTGGTGGAAGAGTTGCCCCAACAGCATCGCGTTGGATGGTTCTTCCATCTCACAGAGAACATATCTCCGGTAGTAGCAGCGTGGACAGCGCTCGTGACAAACCAGCTTGGTGTGACTGAGATATGGAATCTGTTCCCGGTCCAAACGCTCGTTGAATGTGCTCCATGGTCGGCGTTCGCACTTCCAAGAGGCCTCCAGTGACTCGGCTGTAGGTAATGGAGTCATATTACCCTTGGAAGAGCGTTGCCGGATCGATCCAAACCGATGATGTTCAAGAGGCATTTTTCGATGTCCCGCCATGGTCGGTCGAGGTCGATGCTGGATACCCGGATTGGATGTCCATCCACGACAAACCGATGGTCGAACCCGTTGGAGACCGCCGGATAAAGCAGGATTCCCTCTGACCTTTCCCATTTCAGACGATGTTCCGCGTTGCGCAGATAGGCATAAAGCTGGTAGAGGTTCGCTGAATGGATCTTCTCCTGTCCATGCCAGCCACGCATGGCCTCGGCGTAGAACTTGCAGTCAAGGATGATGCTACGGTCCTTCGCCAAAAGCGAAACGTCGGTATTCATCACCGGCAGAACGGCGAGTGCTTCCTCTGTTCCATCAGCCGCCCATCTGAACTGCACACTATCCACCTTGAAATATCGCTGTTCCTTCGCGTAAAAGTTTTTCACGAAACGCTGGAACAGAAAGGGCATCCGCTTTGGATCACGGAAGAAGTCCCGGAATCGGGTAACGCCATCACGTTGCTCGGGTAACTTTGAATCGTGTATCAACTCACAGACGTTGAGCAGAAAACGATAAAACCGGTTGTTCCGATGAAGTTGCACCCTACGAAAAATGCCCGTGGTGAGGTAAATCCGGTCGATATGCCGCAGCGTCGCTGCCTGTTCAAACAAAAGGGCTTTGGTGTTTTTTTCGATATCCTTGGAGTGAAGCACATCATCTATCGTGGTCTTGAGGATCTGGTTGTGAAGAATGTTGTGATCCAATTCGTCGAATTCACAGACCATCCGCCCCTGCCGCCCACTGAGGCAGGGCATGCTGGCTGACATGTTGAAGCGTCCCCGGAGGCGCGGCGTGTCCTCGCTGTGAATCTGGTAACCTCGATCAAAGCCGCGCCGCACGAGGTGCTGGGTGCCATGGGCGAGGACCCGGGCGAATAGCTCGCTCAAGGACTTCGAGTCGGTGGCGTTGATATCGACGAGTCCATCCTCTGCCAACTGATCCCATGCGTAACAGAGCATGAAATACAGATTCTGGATGGGAATCTCTTTCGCCATGACCGGGATCAGGAAAGGAGCTTTTCCAACTCGGCTTTAGCCCGAGGCTCATCATCCACCCAGTATTCGCGCAACAACGGAGCGATTTCGTACTCGATCACTTCGTTATACCAATCCTCGTTGAAGGTAACACCGTTGTTAGGACAGAAAAAACTGTGACCGATCCGATAGCCCCAGCCGAGGTTGTGAAAGTCATCATGGATGGCATTATTCAAGACGTCCATCCGCTGCACGATGCGGTTGATCAAGGCTTCATTCGCGCCCCGCTTCCTAAGGTGCTCGCTGAATTTGACGCTCGAAAACTCCGGTTTCAGGGTGACGAAGGCAAACCTGCGCCGCAGCGCATAATCCACCAGTGCCAACGAGCGGTCAGCCGTGTTCATTGTCCCTATCATGTGAAGGTTAGCAGGGATGTAAAACGTGTCTTCTGATGACTTCGAGTAGGTCAGTTGAAGCGCATATTCGGGTCCGCGCTTGTCAGATTCCATCAACATCATGAGTTCGCCGAAGATCTTGCTGAGGTTGCCACGGTTGATCTCGTCGATGACAAGAAAATAGTCGCGGCCAGGGTCGTTCTGCGCCTTGCCACAGAGCGTGTGGAATATTCCGTCTTTAAGGAAAAACCCGCCTGTGTCATTCGGTCGGTAGCCTTGGATGAAGTCCTCGTAGGCATAGGACTGGTGAAACTGGACCATCGGAGCCCGACTCTCGTCCTTTTGTCCCATCAGCACATAGGCGAGACGACGGGCGATGAAAGTTTTCCCAACACCAGGCGGCCCCTGAAGAATGATGTTTTTCTTCTGGCGCAAGAGGGAAAGAATCCGGTCGAATTGCGTGTCATCAAGAAACAAATCCTCCAATGCTTTCTCCCGAGTATAGATAATGGGCGGAAGGAGATTAACGATCGGCGGCGGAGCACCATCAATCAGTTTGCGGAGAAACCCATACTCCTCCGATGTGATCTTGAATATACTTCCCTGATTACTCAGAATCGGCTCACATGCCTTCAGTTGCGGAATCTTCTGCAATTCCTTCAAGGTGATTGGCTTGTCCAGTTTCTCGGTTTTTTTAAACTCGAAGCCTTTGCCTTTGGTCTCCTTCATCCCCTTTGTGATCTCGCACACTGCCACGATTCCTCTAACTGGCGATGTGATGTAGCCGATGACAACGTCACCGGGTCTCACTTGATCAAAATATTTGTATATTTTGCGTTTTTTTCCTCTATCGTTAATTGCAGTGTATTCTTCCTTACTGCCGATTGCCAGGTTTTTAAAATCCCAAATCCTCGGATTCGCATTGAGCCACCAATATTGCCGGGACTCTGGGGAATGACTTTCCCGGGAATCACCGCCGTCCTTTTTCTTTTTCATTTTCAGAGCCCACAGATGCGCTTGGCGAGAGAATTCCACGGCATCTCCGCCGATGACGGCATGGATCTTCGGTAGCCACGCTAGATACTCGGCTGCGGTTTTGGGTTTTTCCTGAACTTCTTTGCTTTCGGCGAAATCGAGGTTCTTGCTGTCCGTTGCGATCCACTTTTTCGGGCAGGCCCAGAACATGCCCATGGTCAAAAGCGGCAGACGAAACCCGCCGAGGTTGAGACAGCGCTGCATTAGATCTGTATCAAGTGCCTCCGGGGCAGCATTCATGACATGTCCGAAAAACTTCCAGAGTAGCGGCACATGTTCCTTGTCGCGCTTGTTAGAAAATGGCATCAATCGCGGCTTCAGCATGATGGCACAAGGGAGTCCTTCAAAATCTTCAGGAATTGTCGACTGAAGATCCCATTCCTTCTTAAGGAAAGTCCACAGCGCTTGGCGGTTTTTCTTGAGAATGCCTCTGTTGAAGTTTGCCAAGAAAGTAAAAGGATCGATTTCCTTGTACTGAAAACGTTTGCCGCGAATACCTTGGTCGGTAATTGGTATAGCCTTCAGCCCAGCCTTATGCATCCTGGCGAGGATATCAACCAGTTCATGGTTGCGGTCTTTGAAATCAAGCAGGCGCTTGGCGGTTTCTTCGTGAATTGGGATCCAGGTGAACATGGGAATGGAGGGGTTCTTGCGTTGATGGTGACTGGAATTGAGTCAGATGGCGAGCGGGGTTTTCGACTAGGCACTGGTTGGCTCGTTCCAGCAACCTTCGCATGTGATTCTCGATTTGCGCTCGTCGGGGCCGTCAGGCATGGACGTTTTTCCGAACTCGATAGACGGCAGTCTTCTCTTTCACATGAAACCCGATTTCAGGTTTGGGTGGCGCAGGTGGCGGGCTCAGCAACGGCTGCAGTTCGCTCCAAATCAGACGCAGCACGTCATCGTGTTTGAGAAGTTTGGCATCCATCTGAGCAAGACGCTTGAGCACGTCGGCTTGGGCGAGCATGATTTCACGTTGTTTGATGAAAGCCCGCACGACATAGACACTCATTTTCACGGCCTCCGGACTGTTGAGGACGTTGGCCGCCATCAGTGCGCCGTGCTCAGTAAAGGCGTAGGGCAGGGTACGGGAGAATTTGAGACGGGCGAGGTGGTCACAATTTGTGACCACCTCGGCTTTCTCCGCACTGGTGAGCTGAAAAAGAAAATCCGCCGGGAACCGGTCTGCATTGCGTTTGAGCGCTTGATTAAGAGCTTTGGTTGGCACGCCGTAAAGACCGGCGAGGTCGGCGTCAAGTATGACCTTCTGATGGCGCAAGCTGAAAATGAGCGATTCGAGCGGTGGGACGGATTTCATAGGAGGAAGATATCTTTGTTGAAATGGCAATCAAACAACTATTTGCGCATGTTTTGCGATGGGTCGTTCCTTCGAGGTTCTTTTCCATAAGTCACTGAAACCTGGATCGCGGCTCTGGTCTGTTCATCGTCCGCCCCTGTAGGTCTCAAGTGCTTACTATAAGAACCAAGCGCACGAGGTGGTCGCATTTTGCGACCACGCCCCCCTCACCGCAAACCCAGCGAAGCGACCAGCGCGCTGGCGATCGGGTCTAGCAGCAACGCGGGGAACAAGCCGAGCACGACGAGCGCCATGGCCGGCAGGGCCACCGCAAGGAAATGCGCCGGCGACAGCGTGGGACCCGCAGCGGCGGTGTTGCCGCCGTCGGGGGTGTCCCTGACGAACGCCTGCTTCAGGACTGATAGATAGTAGTAGAGTGAGATCGCGCTCATGATGGCGGCCAGAGCGACCAGCCATGTTAGACCGGGCGTGCCACCTTTGGTGGACTCGGCCATGGCCGCGCTGAACAGGACGAACTTGCCGACAAAGCCGGCCAGCGGCGGGATGCCCGCCAGCGAGGTGAGGAAAACCAACAGCGCCACCGCCTGCCACGGCGAGCGGTGGATGAGCCCGGCAAAGGCCACGGGTGAATCGTTGCCACGGTCGCGCTCGACGGCGGCGGTCACCGCGAGCGCACCAAGGGTCGCCAAGCCATAGACGATCACATAGAACAACGCGGCCCCGGCGGCAGACGCGCCATTGGCGCTCATCGCAACCAGCAGATAGCCGGTGTTGGCCACCGCCGAGTATGCTAACAGGCGCCGCACGCTGGTCTGGGCGAGTGCCAGCACGTTTCCTAACACCATCGACACTGCGGCCAGAACCGCCAACCACGGCGACCAACCGGCGACCATGCCGCCCCAGGCCGCGGAACCGGCGGCGGAGACCGCGTGGAAACCGAGCATCAGGAACCGCACGAGCACCACCATGCCCACCACCTTGGAGGCGGCAACCACCAGCGCGGCGCTGGTCGCCGGCGCGCCCTGATAGACATCGGGTGCCCAGTAATGAAATGGCGCGGCAGCCAGTTTGAAACCCAGTCCCACCACCACCATCACCAATCCGGTGACCGCCAGCGCGGAGGGCGGACCCGCACCGAGCGCGTCTGCCACGCCCGCCAGAGTGGCGGAATGCGCGAAGCCATAGAGGAAACTCAAACCGAATAACAGAAATGCCGCGGAAACACCGCCAAACAGGAAATACTTGAGGGACGCCTCGGCAGCGCGCGCGGTGCGTGAAAACCCAACTAGCAGATAGAGCGACAGGCTCGCCAGTTCCAGCGCCACAAACAGAAACAGCAGGTGGTTCGTGCCGGTGGTCAGTAGCAAGCCGGTCAGCGCGAAAAGCATCAGCGCGTAAAACTCGCCGGGCTGTGGAATTTCCCCCCGCGCGGGCGGCAACAGCACCGCTAACAATCCCAAACCGAGCACCACCGCCTTGAAGATATGTGCCAACGGGTCGATCACGATCAGGGATTTGCCGGAATCCACATCCACCGGAACATAACACAACGCGAGACCCGCGAGCACGACACCGCACGCGGCAATGACGATGGCCGCGTGCTTGGAGATCGGTTTGCCGGATTGCGTTTCGACGGCCACGGCGGCACCGAGCAGCACCAGCGCCGTGAGCACCAGCACGGCCTCCGGCAGCAATTGCATGAATAGGGTGGAATAGTTCACGGCATGGAGAGAATCGAGTGGAACACGGGCGAGCGTAGACCGTCGTCAATGAGAACGATCCAGGGTTTAGGATAGAGTCCGATCGCCAAAGAAACCGCTATCAACAACGAGATGGCCGAAATTTCCGGCCAAGTCAGCGGCGGCAGCAACGATGGCGGAGCATCATCCGAATTTCTAACAGGGAAAAACGCCTTGTGCAGGGCGCGCAGTGAAAACGCGCCGGTGATGACGATGCCAAATGCGACGACAGGCACCAACCACGGCGAGAATTGCCAAAGTCCGATGACCACCGAGATTTCCGCCACGAAGCCGCTGAAGCCAGGCAGTCCCATCGACGCCGCGGTGGCCAGGGTGAATGCGATCGCCGCGCCAGGCAGGGTGCGCCACAGATCGAACTCCCGCAGTTCCGTTAGATCACGGGTATGGGTGCGTTCATAGACCACGCGTCCGGCAATACCGAAGAGCAGTCCGGCGATGATGCCGTGGGAGATCATTTGCAACACCGCGCCGCGCAGGCCCCAGTGGGTTCCCGCCGCAATACCTAACAACACAAACCCCATGTGGCTGACACTCGAATAACCGATCACGAACTTGAGATCCTTCTGCGACAACGCGGTCAGCGCCCCGTAAACGATGCCGATCAGCGCGAGACCGGCAATCACCGGTTTCCATTGCTCGAAGCCCTGAGGAAACAACGGCAGGGCCACACACAGCGCGCCGTATGCCCCGAGTTTCATCACCACGCCCGCCAACAACATCGAGGCGGCCGTGGGCGCGGCGACGTGACCGGTCGGCGCCCAGGTGTGAAACGGCCACATGCCCGCCAGCACCGCAAAACCTACGAAGAGAACCGGGAACGCCCAGGCCTGGAGCGCCGGCGCATAGTGCGCGCTCGCCAGATGGGCGATATCAAAACTCTTGCCGCCCGACGCAGCATAGGCCACCACCAAGCCGATGAGAATCAAGGCGCTCGAGCCGATCGAGTACATCGTGAGCTTCATTGCGCCGTACTCCTTGTTAGTGGAACCCCAGATCGCGATGAGCATGTATTTCGGCAGGATCACGATTTCATAACATACAAAGAGCAGGAATGCGTCGCGGCTCAGGAACACGCCGTAAACCCCGCCGATGATCGTCATGAAAAACGCGAAGAACGCACGCGGGCGGCGCTCGACATTCCAGGAAAACAACACCCCGGCGACCGCCACGATGCCTGTTAGCAACAGCAAGGTCAGCGCCAACCCGTCAGCCGCCAGATGAAAACGAATGCCGAAACCCGGAATCCATGGCCGGTCGAACGACCAGACGGGATCCAGCGGATTGTTCAAACGCGTTAGACAGGATGCGGCGGCGGCCACCGCCCCGACGAGTGAAGCCGCCAGGGCGATGGCCCGCGACGCGATGGCCATGCGGGCGGGTAGCAGGAGCACCAGTAATGCCCCGGCAAAGGCTGATATAATGGTCCAAGCTGGAGTCATGGGAACGGGTGGAGAAGTTCTAACAGGCGTAACGTGTCACCATTGATGAATTGAAGGAGTGCTTGCGGCCACAGACCGGGGATGATGATCAAGGCGATGGCGGGCGCGAACAACCAGCGTTCGGAGCGGGTGAGGTCCGACCACTTGGCGATGGACGGACGCAGAGGACCGTGAAACACCTTGCGGATCAGGCGCAGCAGGAAAACGGCGGTAAGCAGCAAGCCGATCAACGAAACGGCCGCTGACCAAGGCACCAACCCGAACACCCCGTAGAAGATGAGGAATTCACCGACAAATCCACTCAGCCCCGGCAACCCGAGTGATGCTAACAACGCCAGTCCCATCAGGCCGGCAAACACCGGCATGTTCGCACGCAGTCCGCCGAAATCGTTCAAGCCGCGCGCTCCCCCGCTGCGCACTTCCAGAATGCCAACACCGAAAAACAGCACTACGGCGATGATCCCGTGATTGAACGCCTGCAGGACGACGCCCGACACGGCCGCTGCGCCCGCATCGTGGTCCGCGCATGTCGCGGCCACTGCCGCCACCGCCAGCACGCAGTAACCGAGGTGATTGACCGACGAGTAGGCGAATATGCGTTTCAAATCCGTTTGCGCGAGGGCCGCCACCGCACCTAACAAAACGGTCGCCACCGCCAGCGCGGTCAACCATGGAGCGAGCGAGGGCAACACCTCGGGAAAGATCGGCAGGAAGACCCGCAGCAATCCGTACACCCCCATTTTCGATAGCAGGCCGGTAAGCAGCATCGTGACCGGTGTCGGTGCCTCCGCATAGGCATCGGGCAACCACGCGTGGAATGGCACCACCGGGATTTTCACCGCCAGCCCGAGCAACACCGCCACCGCCACCACCGTGAGCAGGGCGTGGCCGCCAAAACCTGTTAGCACGAATGCCCGCCCGAGGCCCGCTGTTAGCTCGTGATGCGCGGCCAGTTGGCTGAGAGCCGCGAAATCCATCGTTCCGACCGACAACTGCAGCGCCAGAAATCCCAACAACATGGACACACCGCCGCCGAGGGTGACGATAAAGAAACGCAGGGCGGCACGGGGGGCGCCCACGCCGCCCCACAGCCGGATCAAAAGATACGCGGGGATCAGGGTCATTTCCCAGCACAGGAACCACGGGATGAAATGGCGGGCGGTGAACACCCCGCAGAGCATCGATTGCATCACCAGAATCAACGCGCAATACGCCCGGTTTCCGATGTCCAATCTGGCGGAAAGACCCAACGATGAAAAGGTGACCAGCGAGGTGAGCAGCAGGAACAAGCACGAAGTGCCATCGACACTGAAGGTCAGATGGATGTTCGCATCGGGCATCCACGGCAACGACCACTCGGCCATGACACCGCCGCCGGTTCCCGTGTGCTGGAATTGCATCGCGGCTAACAACACAAGCGGCAGCACGGACCACACGGTCGCGAGGCTCACCGCGCTCATGCGGCCCAATCCGGGCCAGACGGCGAGCAGCGCTGCACCGACCAGAGGAAGTAGCAAGAGAGTGAGTAATAACATGACGTGACTAGGCGCTGAGCCAGAAATAGAGAATGAGGAGAACCGACATCCCGAGACCGATGGCCCGGAGATACCCCTGCGGCTTGCCTGCCTGACTGCGGGAAGCCGAATCGGCGCGGTTTTGCAATCCGCTACACAAGCTGTCAAAGCCGTCGTTCAGGCCTTTTTCGTCGGACACGCCGGTCCAACGCCCGAACCTCTTGATGAAGGATTCCCCCCCCGCCATCAGCGGCACGAAAATCTGGCGTTCCATGGCATCAATGGCACCCGCGAAAAATGCCAGCGGGCCGATGATGGTTTTTTCGAAAAGCGCGTCGAAGCCCATTGCCTGTTCGAGGAATTTCCAGATGCCGGCGAGTTTTCCGGCCATGGGATCGGGCGCATCGCTAGCCCCGGAAACATTCCGATAGAGCTTCCATGACGCGCCGACACCGAGGGTGACGATGACCAGCGACAAGCCGATGAGCTTGAGGGCATCGGGTTTCATCAGCGCGTCCGGATGACAGGTTGCCGCTTCGCCCTTGATCCACTCCTCAAACCACGGCCAGGCCGGCGTGCCAACGATTGCCAACAGGATCGCGCCGGCGGCGAGAACGTAAAGCGGCACCAACATGATAGACGGACTTTCGTGCGGGTGATGCACGCCCGGTTTGCGCGGCACACCGTAGAACACCAGCAGCGCCTGGCGCGTCATGTAGAATGCCGTGAGCACGGCGGCGCTCACCGCTAACAGGAACGGGCCGTAACCGCCGGGCCAGTTCATGGCACCGTGCAGGATGGCCTCCTTGCTCCAGAAACCCGAAAATACGAAGGGAAATCCCGCCAGGGCCATCATGCCGATCGCATACGTGATGAAGGTTTTGGGCATTGCCGCGCGCAGGCCTCCCATGCGGCGGATGTCCTGCTCCTCGTGGCAGCCGTGGATCACCGATCCTGCTGATAGAAATAACAGCGCCTTGAAAAACGCGTGGGCGATCAGGTGGAACATCGCCACCGCCACTCCGCCGGTGCCCAGCGCCACCATCATGAAGCCAAGCTGCGAGACCGTCGAGTAGGCGAGAATGCGCTTGATGTCGGTCTGCGCCATGGCGACCAGCGCGGCATAGAGCGCGGTGATTCCGCCGATCCACGCGGCAGCCGTTAGAGGGACCGACTGGAGGCCGCCGATCCCGAATATCGGATAGGTTCGGGCGACTAGGAACACGCCGGCGGCGACCATGGTTGCGGCATGGATGAGAGCGGATACCGGCGTCGGGCCTTCCATCGCATCGGGCAGCCAGGTGTGCAACGGCACTTGGCCGGACTTGCCCATGGCCCCAACTAACAGCAACAGCGCGGTGGCTGCGGAAACCGTCAGGCCGCCGACGGTGGTGATGCCGGCCAGCGAGCTGAGTACTCCGGATTCCAGTAGACCGTGGCCGTGGTTGTAAAAGAGCAGCGTGCCGGATTGTTGATAGAGCCAGATCATGCCGATGAAAAACGCCATGTCACCGACGCGCGTGGTAATGAACGCCTTCTGGGCGGCGGCGGCAGCCGAGGGTTTCTCAAAATAGAAGCCGATGAGCATATACGATGCGAGGCCGACCAACTCCCATGCCATGAACAGCAGCAACAGGCTGTTGGCCAGCACCACTAACAACATCGCACCGCAGAACAACGACAGGAACCCAAAGAAGCGGCCGAAGCGCGCCTCCTTTTCCATGTAGCCGATGCTATAGATGAAGATCCACAGCGCGACAAACGCCACCATTGCCGCCATCGCCGCACTCAGCGGATCGAGCACCAGGCCGACTTGGAGCGCCACATCGCCGAAGGTGAACCAAGTGAGCGGAGGAGTCACCAAGCGGAACGGCACGCCTTCCTCCACCGGGGTCAGCGTGCAGACGAACGCCGCCAACGCGATCACGCAGGAAACAAACAACGCGCCGATTGCCAGACGTGAGGCGAGGCGGCCGAGCCTGTTAGGCAGGAACGCGATGATACCGCCGGCCAGCAACGGCAGGAATGGCACCCACCACAGCAGACATGGAAGGTGAGGATGTAGTGCTTCAGCCATGGAGTGAGTCGAGGCGGTTGAGATCGGTCGAGCGGGTGTGGCGGAAACCCATCAGGATGATGGCCAGGCCCACGGCCGCTTCGGCGGCCGCGATGGCAATCGCGAACAGCACGAACATCGGCCCGATGAGATCGGGGTCGGGCGGGCCGTAGCGCCAGAAAGCGATGAAATTGATATTTGCCGCATTGAACATCAGTTCGATGCCTACGAGGATGAGGATCACGTTGCGGCGGGTCAGCACGGCGAACAGGCCGAGCGTGAACAGCAGCGAGGAAAGCGTGAGCAGAAGCGGGAGCGGCGTCATGAGTCGTTAGGAGTTGGCGGTTTCCTGGTGGATTCCGTTAGGCAGGATGCGTGACGGGGTGCGCTGGAAAATTCCGTGACGCAGGATGCGTCACGGTGCACGCTGGAAGCGTGCGCTCCCCTGGCGAACAACGCGGCACCGATCATCACGGCGGTGAGCAACACCGCCACCGTCAGTACCGCAGGCGCATGTGTGGTGAAAAGCGCCGTGCCGAGTTGTGCCAGCGAAAACGCCGGGGATTCAGCCGCGCCGGGCGGGAGATTGCCCGCCCGTGAGATCGAATGAAGCAACACTAGCAAAACCGGCAGTGTGCAGGCCAGCCCGACGACCATTACAAGCGGGCGCCGCGCGATTTCCTCCGCCTCGTCGCCGGAACGGGTGATCAGCAGTGAGAAGACAATCAGCATCGCGACCGCGCCGACATAGACCATGAGCTGGACCAGGCCGATGAAATCCGCGCCGATTGCGAGGTAATACACGGCGGTCAGCACCAGCGTGAGGGCTAACAGCAGCGCCGCATGAACAGGGCGCGCCAACCACACCGCGCCAAGTGCGGCGAGCAGGATCAGGGGTGAGAGTATCAGAAGTGCGGTCATGGGTGAGTGGCTGGATAGGTCCTATAAGTCCTATAAGTCCTATGGGTCCTATGAATCTGCAAAAGTATAGCTCCGGGTTGCGGGAGAGATGCGCCTGTTAAAGATGATGGTAATGATGATCCAGGGAATGAGCAGCAAAGGCACGGTCGTCAGCCAACCGAGGATGCCATGGCTGCCGTCCGGATTCGCGGTGAAGACCCAGATCCCTGCTGCGGGGATGGTCAACAAGGCCATGGGCAGCATGCAGAGCCAGGCAAAGCGCATCAGTTGATCGATTCTAACGCGCGGGAAGGTGGCGCGGATCCACAGGTAGGACATGATGACGACCACCAGTTTGGCGAAGAACCAGATCCATGACGGGACGAATCCGAGGCCGGGCAGCGGTGCCTGCCAGCCGCCGAGGAACAGCGTGATTCCCAGCCCGGAGATGGCGAACAGCCCGAGGTATTCACCCATGAAGAACAAGGCATATTTGAAACCCGAGTATTCGGTCATGTGGCCGGCGACGATTTCCGATTCGCCTTCCGGCAGATCGAACGGGCAGCGGTTGGCCTCGGCGATGCTGGCGATGTAAAACACGATGCCTGCGGAGAATCCCCACGGGGTGAAGATATTCCACTTGGGGATGAATCCCAGATGGAAACCGACCTGATGCTCCACGATATCAGACAACGCAAGACTGCCCGTGATCATCACCACACCCACTGTCGTAATAATCAACGGCAACTCATAACTCACCATCTGCGAGATCGCCCGCATCGCGCCTAACATTGGAAATTTCGACCCGCTCGCCCAACCCGCCATGAAAACCGCCAGTTCCGTGAACGCACCGACGGAAAAGAAAAACAGGAGTCCGAGTTCCAGGGGCACGGGCGTCCACTCGCGGCCGTAGGGAATCACGCCGAGGGCGAGGATCGACGGCATCACTATCAGGATGGGTGCTGCCAGATGCAGTAACCACTCGGCCTTGGCGGGCACGATGTCCTCCTTGGTCAGCATCTTGATGCCGTCCGCGACTGGTTGCAGGATGCCGAACCACCCCGCGCGGTTCGGACCGAGGCGGTTTTGCACGCGCGCCAGGGTTTTGCGTTCGACCAACGAAAGCAAGGCAAAGCCACCGAGAAACACCCCCACCACGGTGGCGGCGGCGGTGATCCATCCGGCGGTCGTCACCAGCCATTCCGGTGCTCCGAAATACTGCAGGAGCATTTCCACCAGACGCTGGGGCAGGCGGGGCAGCCACTCGGGCGCCCACAGCGAAGGGCCGCCGCTTGACATATCTAACAAACTCATGCCGGCTCTCCCTTCGTCGTCGGTTCGGGTTTTGCCATATCCTTGTCCGTTTGCGCCTTGGCATCCTTGGCCGCTTGGACGGCACGTTTCTTGTCCACCTCCACCTTGCGCCGGGCGGCAACCTCGCCTGCCTCCTTGGGACGGAGTTTCATGTGATAGTCCGCGGATTTCGCCAAACGGTCAAGATGGAACAAGAGACCATTGAAGCGATCCTGTTTGCTCAATTCATACTCACCGTCCATGTAGATTGAATCGAACGGACAAACCTCCGCGCAAATGCCGCAGTTCATGCAAACCGAGACATCGATATCAAAAACCTTTGGACGCTTGAGCGATTTGCCGTTCGCATCGCGCTCGAGCACGATGTAGATGCACTGCGGCGGGCATTCCGTCTCGCAGATCGTGCAGGCGGTGCAGCGCAAGCCTGCCTTGGGATCCTCACCATCATAACAAAGAAACGGGAAATTGCGGAAATTCGGACTGATCGGGGCGCGTTCCTCGGGATACTGCACGGTGGTCATGCGCTCCTTGCGGTAATAGCTTTGGATCATGTTCTGGGCCGTCACGACCATGCCCTTGAGCAACCCGATACCCGGGATAGACCAACGGGCGGGGGCTGGGAGACGTTTGATGTCTGCGGAAGGTTCCATGGACTTAGACTGCGGGAAAACGAGTGAGTGTGATGTCAAGGATGCGGACTATATAAACATCGGAAACACGGAAAAACCGCAGACAACAAGTGGCGCGGGCATCCTGCACGCAGCCATCGTTGTCAAGGCGGCGGACATCATGCCCGCGCCACTTCCGGGAACGATTCATCGGTCCACCTCCCCTAACACGATGTCGATGCTGCCGAGGATGACGACCACGTCCGCGAGATCGAGGCCGAGACACATGTCTTCGATGAGTGTTAGATTGATGAAACTCGGCGGGCGGATCCGGTAGCGGTAGGGACGGGTGGAGCCGTCGCTGATCAAATGGAAACCAAGTTCGCCTTTGGGTCCCTCGATGCGGGCGTATGCCTCACCGAGCGGTGGCTTGAAGTTGCGGATCTTCGCCTTGGGATGGATGAACGATCCATCCGGCAGTTGGTCGAGCGCCTGGTGCAGGATTTTCAACGACTCGCGCATTTCCAGAAAGCGGATCATGATGCGGTCATAACAATCGCCCGTTGCGCCTAACGGAATGCGGAAATCGAAGCGTTCATAGATGCCATAGGGATCCACCTTGCGGATGTCATACGGCACCCCCGCAGCACGCAGCATCGGGCCGGTGATGCCGCCGTTGATGAGCACCTCCTTGGGCAGCGAGCCGACGTTCAGGGTGCGTGATAACAGAATCTCGTTGCCGACGAGGAATTTCTCCATTTCATCGAGGAACGGGCCGTATTCATCGACCAGTTTGCTGACTTTGGCGGACCAGCCGTCCGGCAGGTCGTTGCGGCAGCCGCCGAAGCGCATGAAATTGGCCATCATGCGCGCGCCGGTGAGTTCTTCGAAGAGGTCGAGGATTTTTTCCCGTTCGCGGAAGGCATACATCAGGGCGGATCCCCACGCGCCCATGTCGCCGAGGATGAAGCCGGCGAAGGCGGTGTGATTGATCAGGCGGGTGAGTTCCGCGAGGATCACGCGGATGAATTCGGCGCGTTCCGGCACTTCGATGCCCGCCAGTTTTTCCACGGCACGGGCGTAGGCCCAGTTGTTGGAAAGCGGGCAGATATAATCGAGGCGGTCGGTGTATGGCATCGATGCCAGATAGGACGTGCCTTCGGCGATTTTTTCGTGGTTGCGGTGGAGATATCCGAACACCGGTTTGAGGCGCACCACGGTTTCGCCGTCGAGCACCACGTTCATGCGGAACACCCCGTGGGTGGACGGGTGCTGCGGTCCTAACGAAACATGCAGCAACTGGTCGTCATCCACGGCGGGTGCGAGGACTGCGGATGTTAGGGATGTTGCCGGATCGGAAATCATGGTTGGACGTAGTGCCGTTGGGCTTTTTCCAGGACCGCAGCGTGCGGTGTGGGCTCGTATTCGTAGTCATCCGGCGCGACGTAATCCTTGCGCATCGGATGATCCTGGAACTCGTCCCACATCAGGATGCGGCGCAGGTCGGGATGGCCGGTGAACTCGACGCCATAGAGATCGAAAATCTCGCGTTCCTGGAACTCGGCGCTGCGGAACACGGCAACCACCGAAGGGATTTGCACGCCGCTCAAGCGGTCGGCGGTGCGGACACGCAACACCAGCGGTCCGATCCGGCGGCGAGTCGAGTATAGGTGATAGATCACTTCGAGGAATCCGGCGGCGGCGGCCGGGGTCCCCTGCTCATCGGCGGGTGCGGCCACGGCATCGGCCTTGGAGGGATCCGGCCAATCCACGCCGCTGACGTTGGACAGGAAATCAAATGCCAGATCCGGCGTGTCGCGCAGGAACCGGCAAACATCACATAAATCGGCGGGGGACACCAGCAGCGAATGCTGGACCGCCGGGCCCGGGTTGGTGCGCAGGCTGACGCCGGCGCGGGGGAAGGCGGTGCGCAGGCGGGCCAGCACGGCGGCGGCGAGCGAGTCGGGAGACTCGCGGTCCGGCGAGGCGAGCGAGTCGGGAGACTCGCGGTCCGGCGGGGATAGCGAGTCCGGAGACTGGCGGTCCTCTGGGGTGAGGTGTTCGGCGGTCATGCCTCACCTCCTTCCGCGTCACGGACGATGGCAGGCGGGTTCCAGATTTCGCGGTTTGCGGTGGGTTCGAGGTCGTGCGCGCCGAATTCCGGCACCGGAAAAGCAGCCGTCCCGTCAGGATTGGCGTGGCGGGCGCGGTGTTTTCCCAGCAGTTTTTCCCGGGCGATTTTGGCCCGCAGTGTCAGCAGTCCGTCTAACAGAGCTTCGGGACGCGGCGGGCAGCCGGGAATGACCACATCCACCGGAATGAAACGGTCTATCCCCTTGAGCACGTTGTAACCATCCTTGAAGGGACCGCCGGAAATCGCGCAAGCACCCATGGCGATGACATATTTGGGCTCGGCCATTTGGTTGTAGAGGCGCACCACCTGCGGGGCCATCTTCTTGGTGACCGTACCGGCCACGATCATCAGGTCCGCCTGCCGCGGCGACGGCCGGAACACCTCGGCACCGAAGCGCGCCATGTCGTAGCGGGCCATGGTGGCGGCGATCATCTCGATCGCGCAACAGGCAAGCCCGAACTGCAACGGCCACAACGAACTCGCGCGGCCCCAATTGACAAGGCTCTCGAACGACGTGACATGCACGCCTTGTGACTTCATGTCCTCGGCCAGTTGGAAATCAATCCCCATAAATCTTGAATATCGGTTTGGCAGGATGTTGCCAGCATGATCCGCCCATGCTCCTGCCTGGAATGGTTTCCCATGGCAGGAACCGGCAGCGCATGATGCCCGGTATCCCTCCGCGCGAATCCTTGAGAAATCCCGCGCCAAACGGAAGCAGAAAGATGGGTTCTTTGCGCAAAAGCTCAAAAATACCTCGAACTCGCCAAACGATCACTGGTCGGATGAGTGTTTTCACCACAACGTTCATGCATCGAGGTCGTCGCGCCCAAACGCCGGACCCGCATCCCGGACGCATCCCACCGCAAATACCCGTATTTGCTCGGGAAACTCGACATCAACCGGCCCGATCAGGTTTGGTGCACCGGATATCACCTATCTGGCAATGGCCCGCGACCACGCCTATCTGGTGGCCATCATGGACTGGCACACGCGGGCCGTGCTTTCCTGGCGCATTTCCAACACACTCGACACTTCCTTCTGCCTTGAGACGCTTGACGACGGCGGAAACATCGACCAGACGGCACAGGATGCCTTGCGACGCGGCTGGCATCTGGGAGAGGAGACTTTCCGCGACCGCCTGCTGGATCTGGTGGACAAGGCAAAGGGCGTCAAGGCACGGAAACGGAGCCGGGCGGAGTGTGTGGGGCGGGATCACGGGGAGAAGGATGCCGAGCGGCTGATACGGCAAAGCACACCGGATCTGGGACTGCCGGCGGGGGCGGCGGAGTTGGCGCACCTGCGAAAGGGCGACGGGCGCAAGGCGCTGCTGGCGGCATTGCTGCGACGGCGGACGTCTGTGGGGTGCGAATGGATTGCCACACGGCTGCACATGGGGCATCCTGGCTCAGTGAGCCGCCTGGTGTGCGGCGTGAAGCGTGATCGAAAACTGGAGATAAGAGTCAATGAACTGGTTGAATTGTTGCAATGCGCGGACCCCAGAGAGGGCGGAGATTGGACGTCCAGAGCGAAGCAAACTAGCGACGTTGTCCGCCGTTGCCACCACTGACTTGTTCGGTCTTCTTCGTAGGTGTTCGAAATAATGCCTGTAGTCCC
Source organism: Akkermansiaceae bacterium (assembly GCA_903888515.1). Taxonomy (GTDB): domain Bacteria; phylum Verrucomicrobiota; class Verrucomicrobiia; order Verrucomicrobiales; family Akkermansiaceae; genus Luteolibacter. Next base: position 29,828 of record CAISTY010000106.1, read on the forward strand.
AATCCAATTAAACCGCCGATCAGAGCAAGACCACCCGCATAGATTGGTATGAAGATCAACGAAATCGCAGCCTGAGCATCGGCAGCAAGATCATTGTCGTGGTGCCAATACCCCAACATCGTCAAAGCAACTAGAGTAGAGATAACGATCGGCAAATAGAAGGGCGGTTTGGAGATCTGCCCGGCGCAGAATACGAGAACTGCTGGAACCAAGGCGAAAGCCCCAAAAAACAGCACGCCGCTAATAAGATGCCCATCGTCGGGAAGATATTGCGCTACCCAAGTGACTCCACGCGGAATTCGACACAAAAATGGCATCGCAAGGCAGGAAATAGCTGCCCACATTCCGATAGCGATTCGCGTTTTCATTTTTTAACCGAACGTTCAAGAGCACGCAACCCCACTAGCGGGGGCGGGCGTTGAAGCGGGAGTTGAGGTTCATATTACGGGTGATGTGGCCGACAGAGCGGCTAGTGGGGGTTGCTGTGCCTCGCCTTGTTCGGCTGATTTTTAGTGGAATAAGCGTGAGCCTTGGGTGTTTTCCAAATCCAAACCATAAAAGCTCGATGCCTTCATCGTTTTTTTCCCCCTTAGGCATGCCAATAAATCGAATATGTAGCTCGGATAGTGGTTCACTCCCCATGTCAGACATCCGAGCTTCCCATATGATCCGTCTGGGAAAATATATTCGGAAGAAAGTTCAAATACGTCCTCATTCATTCCCATTGGCACATCTGAACGCATCGCAGTGATGTAGCCTACATGAATTGGATTCACCTGGCTCCTGAGAATTAAGGCACCAAGATATGGCAAAGTAAAATCACCAATATAGAGAGGAATGAAAGCGTCCAGTGCTTGTCGATATTCATTTATAGTGCGAACCTTCGACTCCATGAAAATCGTCGTAGATATGAACGGCAACTGAAGCGTGGCTGGGTATTCTGCGGTCGATGTTTGGTCAATGAACTGGCGCAGCTTCAAAAGCTTACTTGTGGATTTTTTAGCATTCTCTGGGGTCAAGGTCGCCTTTACTTCGATGACACCCCTGACGTGCTCCACTGGGATTGCCTGCTTCAACTCTGATTCTGGGTCTCCTTTAGTGTATAGAATTGGCGACTCAAGGGCGTCATATATTATGACATCCCATTCTTCAAGTGCACCTTCGTATCCTAAGCTCGGGGTAATGATATAGCCCTTGGTCACACCAAAGCGTTTGGGTAAAAATGCTCGTAACCAACGCCGCACTAAGCTTTCTGCAACTACTCCGTGATCAACCTGAACGGGTTCCTCAGCGTTTTGGTCTTTGGCGCGATTATAACTATCGAGCAGTTTTGCTTTCTCGGCAAAAAATGAGTCTACACCAACATGTTTCATTCGCATAGGAGTCCCGCTCATGGAGTGCATTTTTTATTTTTTTGCCCAACGTTTGATGTGATGTCACCGCGTCATTGCGGTGACTTTGTGTGGGATTGAGGGGCGAGTGGTGGGTTGACATCCATGATTTGTTGGGCTTCTGGGTTAAATCCATCTGATGTGTGAAGAACTGATCGAATTTGAAACAAGTAGGACTCACTGGTCGCGTCTTCATATGCCTCTTTTGCTTGGATCAGCATCTCCTTCAATCTTCTTTCCTCTTCGTTTCTAGGCTTTCCCGCTATCCGTATTTTCTCACGGCGACAGCAGACAAGCTCACGAGATTCAACCCTGACTGTTCGGACATTCTTGGCGGGCTTAATGAATCTTTCGAATGTATCTCCCATTGACCACACATCGAGAAGACTGGCCCAATATGCCAGCTGCCCGTTCTTGATCATTAGATCGCGGTCCCAATCGAATCCCGCATCCGTCAGTGTTGATTGCGAGTCATCAAAGAGCTGCCTCCCCGATTCTCCGCAAAGAACAAAAATGGTGACGATTTGTTGCATTTTCTATATTTGCCCAACAGTGTTTATTCGTAGCCCCTCCAGAAGTGATATCCGGGAGGGTTGACGACGGAAGGATGTGCGTAAGGCGTTGATTTGACAAGGATTCCTTTTCGTCGGGTGCGTATATCCGGCTGGGAAGGACCGGGGTTTTCCGGGAATCCGGTCTAGCGGATATCACGTCGGGGGTCAGGGGCTCGGGGCAGTTCAGGAGGGGCGCATGGGCGCGGAACGTCGTTGAAGAAAGACACGGGCAGGAATGCCCGTGCTCCGTTCTTCTTCCTCTTCAATCCACAATCCACAATCCTCAATCTCTTCCTCTTCATTTCAGCTTTCAGTTTTTCCCTGGCCTTCCCTTGGTGTTCAGTGCGGGTTGGTTTTTCAAGGTCGCGGAGCGACCCTGGAGGGTAG
>CAISTY010000107.1 GCA_903888515.1 Akkermansiaceae bacterium
CCTGGTCTTTATACACATTTTTTGGATCTCCGATCACCATCTTGGTCGCGGAGCGACCGCATGATGGTAGCCGTGGGTTTCAACCCACGGTTTACGGCATCCCATGAGGGATCGCGTCGCGGAGCGACGCCTGAAACCACGTTGCCCTTTGGCACACGCCCACATCAAGCGTCGCGACGCGACGCATCATTCCTATTACCCTTGGAACCGTGGGTTGAAACCCACGGCTACCTTCCAGGGTCGCTCCGCGACCTTGGAACCCCAACCCGCACTGAACACCAAGCGAAGAATCGCTCCCCTGAATTGTGTTTAAAGACCAGGGCCTCACCGTCGCGCATAGCGAAACCCCGGAAACGCCCTGACCAGCCGGCGCAATTCGAGTTTCATCAGGTTCGCGCTCACCACATGGGCGGGCAGCCCGCAGCGCTCGATGATGCGGTCCACCGGCGATTCGTCATCGGTCACTGCGGCAAACACCGCGGCTTCTTCTTCCGGCAGCTCGGGGATTTCTGCAGCGGGTTCCGCCGCGCTGGCTTGCCGCGCGAACGGCAACTCGCCGAGGTCGTCGAGTATGTGGCTGACGTCGGCGACGAGGGTGGCTCCGTCGCGGATCAGTTGGTTGCAGCCGGCGGAGGTCGGCTTGTCAATCGGGCCGGGCACGGCAAACACCGGTTTGCCGTATTCGGTGGCCAGATTCGCGGTGATCAACGAGCCGGACCACGCCGGGCATTCCACGACTAACAGGGCACGCGACCAAGCGGCGACGATGCGGTTGCGCATCGGAAACGTTTGTTTGTCGGGCGCGGTGTTCAGCGGGAATTCGGAAACGACCGCACCATTGCCGGCGGCGATTTTTTCGGCGAGCCCGAGGTTTTCCGGCGGATAGAGTTTGGCGAGTCCGGAACCGATCACCGCGATGGTGCGGCCATTGGCGGCGATGGCGGCCTCGTGCGCGGCGGTGTCGATCCCGCGGGCAAGACCCGAAATGATAGTAAAGCCGGCCTGCGCAAGCTGATAGGTCAGTTTCTTGGTGGCTTGCGTGCCATAATGTGTCGCCCGCCGCGAACCGACGACACCGATCGCATGGCGGTCCCGCGGTTCGATTTTCCCCCACACGTAGAACAACAACGGCGGATCATAGGTGTCGCGCAGCGGGGCGGGATAGCCCTCATCGTCCTGAGTCACGATGGCGATGCCACGCGCGGCGGCGTCGCGGATTTCCGCAGCGGGATCGGCATGGTCCTGCCAGCCATGAAGAATCCTGGCAGTCTCCTCGCCTATGCCGTCCACTCGCAGCAAGCGGTCCATCGGGGCTCCGAGCACGTCCGCCGGATCGCCAAACGCTTCTAACAACCGCCGCACCCGGATCGGGCCGATGGTGGGCAGCATGTTGAGTGCGACGAGGGCTTCTTGCGGGGTCATCGGAACCAAGGATGACAAGCGGGTGCCGACACGTCAAAGACGGATGTGAGGGAAAATGGTCATTTGGCCCGGCTGCTTCCTATTTCATGCTTTTTCCTATCAGCCATTGCAAAGGAAACTTGGTGAAGACAATGGGCTTGTACCAGCCCGACTCTAACAAGCAGCACACGGACCCATCCGGCAGGACGGCAAGATCGCTGTACCCGCTGCCTTGAAAGTCCACAACCTTGGCCGCAGGCCATGTCTTGCCTTCGTCGTAACTGGCGCGAACGGTCAGGTTGGTTCTTCCAGGACCGCCCGGGCCGGAGTGTAGCAGGATGTTTGGCTCCCACGAGTAGCGATGAATGGAAGACTGGCACACAGCGCAGTAGATGTTCTCGTTGAGTTCGGGCTCGGACCACGTTGCGCCGCCGTCTTCGCTGAACGAAAAAGCGCGAAGTCCCTTGCGGAGGCCGTTCCGCATGCTCAGCAGCAGACGCCCGTCGGCGAGTTCCACCACCTCGCACTCATTCATGTTTCCTCCGGTGGCCTGCCCTAACACGAAAGTCTTACCGTGATCGTCGCTGAAGAACACATGCGACCGACCTTCTTCTGCGTCGGCGTGGTCACAGGGAAAGACCAACCGGCCCTTGTACTTGCCGCGGGTGAGTTGGATACCATGTCCCGGCCCGGTGGCGTACCAGCCCCAGTCCTTCTTCTTAACGGACGCTGTGATCTCGATGGGCTTTACCCAGCTTATTCCGTCGTCGTCGCTGTGGGTCATGAAAACGTCGCGATTGTCGCGACAGAAGGCTAGCCAGACGGTGCCGGTACTTTGATCGACGATCGGACAGGGGTTACCTATCGTAATCTTCGCCGTTCCGCCTTCCTCATGCACGATCACCTGCTCGGACCATGTCTTCCCTCCATCGGAGGAGCGGCGGAGCATCAGATCGATGTCGCCATGGTCGCGAATACTGTCCTTTCGCCCTTCGCAGAAAGCCAGCAGAGTCCCCTTGGTGGTGACCACGAGGGCCGGAATACGATAGGCATTATAGCCCTTGGTGCCGCACGTGTAGAGGTCTTGTTTGTACGGCTCCACGGCGGTGTCCTCGGCGAGCGCCACCTTCTCAATCGTCACTTTGGCCGTGGGGCCCGCGCCGACCGGCAACTCCAGCCAATGATCGGCCGCGTCGCCCGGCATCCTGACTGTCTGGGACTGGCCGTCCACCGTGAACTTGTAATCAGCGTCTGCCAAGCCGTTGATGCAGAGCTGCGCTTTGTGCGCGGCCTTGACGCGGTTCTCCAGTGTGAACTGGATTTTGGTTAGCTTGTCGTTGACTGTGACCGGTTGCCCGTCGGCGAAGCCGTCGCCGATCAGCTCCATATGCAAACGTTGATCGTCACGGACGACGTGCAAGCGGGTGCGCAAGCCGTCGCGCGGGATGACCGACACCGTATCTAACTTGCGGGTCAGCTCACCGCCGTATGCGTATTCGCCAAAGACCGGGTCCTTTGTCACAATCGTGGCGTGGGTGCGCAGTGCGCCGCAATAGCCCACGTCTTGCTCGGCGCTGTAGTACCACGCGCCGCGCGGCACGGCCTTGCGGATCCAGCCAGTGCCCATCGGCTCGGGATTGAACCCGCCACCGGCGGCGCCGTCATTTTCCTTGCCGGGCCACCAGAAGCCGTAGTTGCTCTCGGGTGTGCCGCTGTTGACCAGCGCCCACGAGCTGAGCGAAGAAGCGTAGCCCAGGCGCAGGTAATCAGCCGGGTCCTTGGCGAAATAGAGGCCGTAATCAAGCACACTCCATCCGCCCATCTGCGACATGTAGCTAAGCAGGTAAGTCAATTTTCTGCGGTAGTCGCTGCCCAACTGGTAATAGGTGTTTTCGAGCCAGCCACGGTCGCCCAGATTCAACCGCAACTGGAACTCCAGGAATTCCTTGGCCTGTTCTGCGGTGTAATGACCCTGCTGGCCTGGCCCGGAGGCGTGATCCATGGCGTAGTGCGCCATCGCGCCCGTCGATTCGAAGCCCGTCGAGTCGAAGGCGAATTCCGATCCGAACAGGTTCGACCGTGTCTTTGTGTTGACGTAATGCCTGACCTTGCCGTTCCACAGCTCGTGCAGCTTGGCGGCTTCTTGTTGCTTGCCTTCGCGCTTCAGCGCGGAGATCAGCTCGGGCAGAAATGCCTCGTTCATCGTCGGCACGGAGTTGGCCGACCAACCGTGCGGCTTGTTAGTCTGCATCGGCACGGTCCAGTAGGCCACCGACGTGTTGTAGGCGAGCATCAGGTACTGCTCGGCGTTGGCGTAGTGGACCATCGTCGGATACATTTTCCCGATCTGATACATCCGGAAGTACATCAGCATGATGTGCGGATAGTCATAGATGCGCCACAGGTGTTCGCGGTGCAGCCGGGTCCAGCCCACGTCCAGCGGAAGGCTCGACGTCTGCGGCCGGAAATTGGCGGGCGGTGTCGGATCGATGGTGCGATGCTGATACCAGTTGTCGAAGGTGCCGTAGATGCCGTAGGGATACGGTTCCTTCTCAGTCATCTGCATGCCGCCGGTGCCTTGGTCCCAACGATTGCCGTTGAACAGGTACTGCTTGATGTAGAGTTCGACGCTGTCGATCTCGGCCTGGTTGGGAAAGAACAGGTTCTTGGATGCCACGTAGGCGGGCCGCGCGTTGCCGGCATCGTCGCTGGCGTCCGTCAGCCAGGCGGGCAGCCCGTCGCGGTCGATCGGGCTGCGCAGGATCTTGTTGACCTGGTCCCAATCGCTGTAGACCCCGTACCACCACTGGCTGGGATCCTTGTGCTGCATGCTGTTGACCAGAAAACTGGAACGCTTTTTGATGACGGTTTCCAGCGGTTCGGTGATGAAAAACTGCAGCGTGCTCCACTTGCCGCCGCCGTACCTGATAGTCAGCATGTTCTCGCCAAGTTTGGAGAAGCTCACCTTGTAGATCTGGTGGCCGTTGCCCTTGTCGCCGACAAATTCCACCTTCGTGCTGGCAGGGAACTCGGCCACGACGCTGTCGATCTTGTGTTTGGTGCGCAGCGAAATCAGCGCCGTTAGATCGGTAGGGAGCGCCATGCCGGGTACGATGTTGACGTCGATGGATCCTTCGTTGTAAAGCACCTCGCGTACGGCGTTGAAATCCTTCGCCCACGTGAATCTGAACGAGTAGCTCACAGAGTCGCCCTGCGAGCCCATGGGGGCGAGCTTCAGGCTGGTGAGCGGCAAGCGCCACGGCTGCTCGCGGCCGGCCTTTTTGCCTGCGGCAAGCGGACCGATGCTCGACACCGCCGCGTGGATGAAGGGCGTGAAACCGCCGCCACGGGAGCCGCCCGGGCCGCCGGCAGCGCCGGTGCTGCCTTCAAGCGCGACGTTTCCGGTATATTCGATCTTAGTGTTTCCCTGGGGCACCATCACCAGAAAGGGACCCTCGGCGTTGGCGCGCTGCCAGAAAACCCAGGAACCGTTGCCGGCGATGAAGCTGTGGCGAATGAGCTTCCGGGTGTAGATCTGCCTGCGGTCGGCCGGTATACCTTCGGCCATGCTCAAGGGCAGGGCCAGATCGCCGATTTCGATAGGCTGCGCGGTCAGGTTGGCGATGGTCAGCGTCCAATCCAGATAGTCGCCGCTGAGCTTGAAGGACTCCTCAGCTTTGATCTCTTTCATGACCGATGCCGAAGCCGCGCCGGGCTGAGGCAGCGTGGGCACCAGCGTGCCTATCAGATAGTTGATTGTGTTGCTGCCTGGCGCTGCGGCGGAGCCGGTGCCGATTCCGCGCACCGTTGTCCAACCATGCTCGGTACCCTTCCTGTACTGGATGACGACATTGCCCAGCACCCCGCCCTTCGAGACGTACTCGGTTTCATGGATGTCATTGGCGCGCCGGAGGCTCGTGATGCCCTCCGCGCCATACTGGATGTTGAAGGCGTTGTTGCTGAGTTCTTGACCGACGGCGAATCCCGGCAGCAGCGCCAAGGCAATGATCCACGCTAGCGCACCGCAACTATGTGCCATCTGCTTTTCCCTGCTGACTGCAAGGAAATCCCTTGCGGGTGAAAGCCGATGCAAGCGCCGCAGAGACGGGAAAAAGAAGTTGCAACGGCGTGAAAACCACAACCCCGGAGCCGACCAAGGCACTGGTCCGGCGGAATCATTCAGGGAAATGGGGGATCTCATCAGAATCATGGGGAATTTACTCATACGCGAAAATCGTTTACGCCCCGCATTGCCTGAATATTTCGTTGGGGATATGCGGCGGCTGATTTGTTAGGTCAGAGTGGAGACTTCCGCGTCGTTGACGCCGCATTGGTTCACACCTGAGCACTTGCTTTCATGCAACATTCACGGCATCGCCAGCAGCACCTCGTCCCAATCCTTCCACACGGGATCGAGGTCTTGTGCGCGGAGCATGGCGGCGATCTCGGTGGCCGGACGGGTGTCGCTGATTTGAAATTGTTCGGTGGCGTGTTCGCAACCGGATTTTTGGTTCAACTCGACGCGCTGGCCTTTGACGGTGTGGTGGAGGTCGTCCGTGCCGGCGCCGGTGTAGCCGCCGGGATCGGTGCGGGCGCCGGCGGACATGTGGGTAACGCCCAGCGTGGCAATCGCATCACGCAGCGGCGCCGGTTCACGGGTGGAAACCACGATGCCGACTTGCGGAAACAAAATGCGGAACACCGTGATCAAACGGACCAATGATCTATCAGGCAGAAACAACCGGGGATCCGGCTGGTATGCGTAGTTGCCAGCATAGGGTCGCATGCGCGGAAAGGCGACAGTGAGCTGGCTTTTCCACGCGTGTTTATACAGATACTCGAGATGGGCGCACAGGGCGAGCGCCTCGGATTTCCAATCCGCCAAACCGAACAACGCGCCGATGCCGATGCGACGGAATCCTCCAGCATAGGCGCGCTCCGCACAATTGAGCCGCCAGGCGAAGTCTTTCTTCGGCCCGGCGGTGTGCAGTGTCTGATAGATGGTGCGGTCGTAGGTTTCCTGATAGACGACGAGCCCCTCCGCGCCGTGGGCGACGATTTCCGCATACTGCCCGTCCGCCATCGGCCCGACTTCGATGGCGAGCGTGGGGATGAATGTCTTGAGGGCATCGAGGCAATCCTGCAGGTATCCATCTGAGACGAACTTCGGGTATTCACCGGCGACGAGCAGGATGCTGCGAAATCCCAGGCCGTGGAGGTGCCGCGCCTCACGCGTGACCTCCCCGACGCTGAGCGTGGTGCGCAAAATGTCCGCGTCGCGGGAGAACCCGCAGTAAGTACAATTGTTGACGCACTCGTTAGAAACGTAGAGCGGCGCGAACAGCCGCATGGTCCGGCCGAAATGGCGGCGTGTCACCTGCTGGCTGAGGCGTGCGAGGGTTTCCAAAGGGTCGCCGGTTTGTTCGTCGAGCAAGCGCAAGAAGCGCCGCATCAAGGGAGTGGGGCGCTGGAGCAAGTCCGGAAACACATCGGCGAAAGCCATGGCAGGCGCAACATGCGATGTCCAAGACCGGAGGTCAAAGGCGGATTGATCTGAGAACTGCTTCGGCGGGGTTGAGGTGGTTTCGAAGGTGTGGCTCTGGTTGGCCGGGCGGTGAGGCGGCATAAGCCACCGGACTTTGTGTGAAAATCGACTCGCAATGGTGATTCGCATGAACTAGGATTCCCGCCATGGCAGTCGTTTTGGAAATCATGCAAGAAGTTCTCAACCTTCCGAGAACGGATCGGTCTTACCTCGCGAAGAAGCTCATCGAGAGTCTGGAAATCGACGATTCCTTCACTGTTGAGGAGATGGAGATCTTCAATCGTCGCTCGCGCGAAATCCGCGAAGGATCCGTGTCGCCACTGACTCTGGAGCAGCTTCAGCAAAATGTAGATGCCCGGCTCGCATGACAGGTCTGATCATTCATCCTGAGGTCATCGAGGAGCTGGCAGAAGCGGCCAATTGATATCGCGCCATTGATTCCGAACTGGGAGAACGATTTCTATCCGAAGTTTACCAGGGAATCCGGAAAGCTCAGGAAACGCCGTTGCATTACAGGATGATCGGGAATCCTTATCGCCGGATTCTTTGCGAAAGCTTCCCGTATCGGATTGTCTTCGAAGTCATTGAGGAGATGCAGAGCGTGCACATTGTGGCAGTGACGCATCAAATGCGTCATCCAGATCAATGGAAGAAACGCCTCTAACAGACCAATGTGGCAGTGGTTTTCCGGGCGGTGATCGGTGCATTACTCTATCTTCAATCACCGTGCCCCTTGGTCTGGCCGCTGCCGCGCACCCGGTATTGATAGCTGGTGAGTTCGCGCAGGCCCATCGGGCCGCGGGCATGGAGTTTGTCGGTGGAAATGCCGATTTCCGCGCCGAAACCGAACTCGCCGCCGTCGGCCAGTCTGTTGGAAACATTGTGAAATACGCAGGCCGAGTCCACCTCACGCAGGAAACGTTCTGCGGCCGCCACGTCCGCCGTGACGATGGTGTCGGTATGGTGCGAGCCGTAGGTGTTGATGTGAGCCACGGCCTCATCCAGCGAGCCGACCACCTTGATGGATAGAATCAGGTCGAGATACTCGGTGCGCCAGTCGGCATCGGTGGCGGGGATGCAGTCGGTTAGAATCGCGCGGGTTGCGTCACAACCGCGGAGTTCGACGTGTTTGGCGCGCAGCGCGGCGGCCACGCGCGGCAGGAAAGCGGCCGCGATCCCGTGGTGGACGAGCAGGGTTTCGAGCGCGTTGCAGACGCCGCATTTCTGGGTCTTGGCATCCACCGTTAGATTGACCGCCATGGCGGGGTCCGCGGCCTGGTCCACGAACAAATGGCAGATACCGTCGTAATGTTTGATGACGGGCATGCGGGCGTGCGAAACGACCGTTTCGATGAGCCCCTTGCCACCGCGCGGAATGATGAGGTCAAGCCATTGGTCCATCTGCGCCATGATCGTCACGCTCTCGCGTTCGGTGAAGGGAATGAGCTGAATCGCGTGTTCGGGCAGGCCTGCGGTGCCGAGCGCGGCGGTGATGGCGATGTTGGAATGGAGTGCCTCGCTGCCGCCGCGCAGAAGGGTGGCGTTGCCGGTCTTGAAGCACAGCGCGGCGGCGTCCGCCGTGACGTTCGGACGGCTTTCATAAATAATGCCGATGGTCCCAATGGGCACCCGCACCTGCGCGATGCGCATTCCGTTAGGACGCTCCCATGTCTCCATGACCTGGCCGACCGGATCCGGCAGGGTGGCTACCTGCTCAATGCTTGCGGCCATCGCTTCAACGCGCGTTGCATCAAGCCGCAAACGGTCGAGCATCGCCGCGGACAGGCCGTGCGCAACGCCGGCGGCGAGGTCCCGGTCATTCGCATCTAACAAAGCTGGCGCACTGCCGCGGAGTACGGCGGCCATGGCGCGCAGGATCGCGTTTTTCTCGTCGGACGTGAGCTTGGCAAGCTGATAGGCGGCGGCCCGCGCCTGACGTCCCATTTGATGGATGGTTTCCTGGAGGGTGGACATGGGGATGGAATCCTACGCCTGAAAACATGCGCATCAAGGGCGATTTCCCGCCTTGTGCGGTGGCTCGGTTTGTGATGCCAAAAACTTGGCTTGACACCCCGAAAGTGTCACCTTATTGTGTCACTCATGCAACGCACGACGATCCGGGAACTGAAACATTCCACCACCAAGGTGCTGTCTCTGGTGGCGGCGGGTGCAAGCGTGGAGGTGCGCCGCTACAATCGACCGGTGGCGGTTCTCTCACCACCGGCACGCAAGGCCACCGGTCCAAAGCCTGACTTTGCCCAACGATTGAAGGAGATTTACGGGGTGGACATGCTCAAGACCACGGGGAGCCAATTGGTGAGCGAACTTCGTGGTGCGCGATGAACCCCTATGCGGATACTGGTTTTCTGTGCTCGGTCTATACGCCCGATGCCAACACGACGAAAGCGCTGGCGGCCATGCAACGGCTGAAGGAACCGTTGGCATTCACCTGGCTGCACCAGTTTTGAAAGTAAAAGCGCTCTGACCAAATCACGATCCCCCGCATCCGCCGTAGCTGGAGCATCCTGCTCCAGTCCGTGCCAGGAGCGTCTCGCTCCGGGTCTCCGCTCAAAACGGCACCTCGCCTACAAGCTCCTTCGCCTCCTCGGCCTTCCTCTCTGCCTCGGCTTTCAACTCCTCAATCTCCTTCTCCAATTCCACCCGCTGCTCCGCGACCTGATAGATCGCAAAGGTGCCGCGCTACCGCCGGGAGCGCATGCCAAAGGAACGCGCATGGCCCGCCCAAGAAAAGACGGTCCGGCCGTCTTTGGCATCGAGCTTTCTCCCCACTTTGTCATGCGGCCTGCGTCGAGGCCGCGCCACCTTTGCCGCCTAGCCCAGCCTTGTTTCAGGGAGGCCTCGGTGGAATCGTATTCACTATCTTTCTTCGATGCTTCAGGCAAGGTCGAGTTCGTAGCGCGTGCTGCGGCCGCCGGCGAGGGGTGTGAGCGCTCCGCTCCGGGCGAGTTGCAACAGGTCGCGGGTTGCGGTGGCCTTGGAAACTCCTGTTAGAGCCACGTATTTCCGGGCGTTCATGCCACCGGTGAAACCTTCTGGTCCGGATTCGAACATCCGGCGAAGCACCTTCAGTTGGCGTTCGTTGAGCCCGCGATCGAAGCGCTGGAAGAAGCGGGACTTGCGCAGCACGAAGCGGATCTGGTCCCCGGCATCGCATTGGGCCTGTAAAACCACGCCGACAAACCACTGGATCCAGGGAGTCACATGGTTGCTCCGTTGGGCGGTTTTCAGAGCCTCGTAGTAGTCGTTTCTCGCAACGTCGATGCTGCGGGAGAGACTGAGGACTACCGGCCGGCCCAACCCCTGGGACAAGGCCTTTTCGGAAAGCGCGCGACCGATGCGGCCATTGCCGTCCTCAAAGGGATGAATGCTTTCAAAGTAGAGATGGGCAAGCGCCGACCTCACCGGAGGCTGTGGGATGGCTTTCGGTCCGCCGGGGACCGTGTCGTTGAACCATGCGATAAAACGCGCCATTTCGACTGGAACCCGCCCGGAAGGCGGCGCCTCGAAATGCACGGTTGGCCGGTCGATCCGACCGGAGACAACCTGCATCGGATCGCCGCCCGCGCGCCACCCGCCGACTCTGAGACTTGTGGAGCCGCCAAGCAGCATGCGGTGCCAAGCAAAGAGGGTTTCTTCGGAAAGGGGACTGCGGAATCCGTTCCGCACGGCGACCATCAGTTCGCCTGCGCCGTCCGCCATGCGGCTGTCCACCGGTTGCGGCGCGGCGTTGAGACCGAGCCGGTTACGGATCGACGAAATCACGGCATCCCGATCAAGGGATTCGCCCTCGATGGCGGACGACCGGACAGCTTCAGCGATCATGAGTTCGAGCACAGCCTCGGTTCCAAGGTCATCCGGCAAGCCCTCGAGCAAACCTTCAACCCGCCCGGCGTGCTCGGCAAAAGCCAGCAATGACTCCGCCAACCCGTCGAGTTCGTAGCGAAACTCCGGCCAGTCAGGCAACTGCCAGTTGTAGGTCATGAGCCGAATATAGCGACTAATCGGCTCGCAATCCAGCGAAATCATGAGCCGATTGATCGGTGCGATCATCTCAGGCTCATGCGGATAACTCATGGCATGGCCGGAATGCCGGGCAACGGACACGATGGGAGACCCGCGGTCCGGCTGGCATGAAAGCGGGTGGAGATCCCCTTGCCTGTTAGGATGTCGGGCAGGCGTTCCGGATGGCGGCCGTGGGCGATGTGAGTTTCGATGCCGGCATGAACGGCGAATTTCACCGCGGCGAGTTTCGACATCATGCCACCCATGGAGAAGCGGCCCTTGTCGTCGCGGACGTGGCGCAGAATGTTGTCGATGTCGGGCACCTCGGAGATGAGCGTGTGGGTTTCCGGATCTAACAATCCATCCACGCTGGTGAGGAAGATCACGCGTGTGGCGCCGACGAGTCGCGCGACGAGCACCGAGAGCATGTCGTTGTCGCCGAATTTCAACTCCTCGACGGCGACCGAGTCGTTTTCATTGATGATGGGCAGGATGCGCGGTTCTGACAACAAACGGATGAACGTGTCCGAGACATAGCCGGCGCGTTCCGGCGTGGCGAGGTCTGCGGCGGTGAGCAGGACTTGGGCGATGGTGACGTCAAAGTTGGAAAACAGGCTGCTATAGGTTTGCATGAGTCGTGCCTGGCCGACGGCCGCGCATGCCTGGCGGGTAGCGGTGTCTTGGGGATATTCGGTGAGGCCGAAGGCGGAAACGCCCGAACCAACCGCGCCGGAGGAGACGAACAGGCAGCGGTGCCCGGCATGAATCAAGCCGGCGATGGCCGCAACCAGATGCACCATCGCGGCGCGGTCGAGGGTGCCGTCGGTGGATTTGGTGAGCACGCCGGTGCCGACTTTGATGACGGTAAGATCGGTAGTCATGATGGATTTGCGTAATTGAGGCGCTGCCGAACATAACGGGATATCCGCTTCGCGCCAGCGCAAGCTCACGGAAAAATGATTTTCCGGAGATATTTTCCTGTGCCGGACTACGTATGGGTGGTATTGGTATCATAAGCCAAATCCCTAACAAAATGAAAAACTCCCTCGTATCTCTCACTCTCGCGGTCGCCTGTGTGTTCAACGTTGGTGCCGCTGACAAAAAAATCGTGCTGGTCGCCGGCAACCCGAGCCACGCTTCCGGTGAACACGAACACCGCGCCGGTTGCCTGCTCTTCAAGGAATGTCTCGACAAGATGCCCGGCGTCCAAGCCGTCGTGGTCACCCAGGGTTGGCCGGCAGATACCAGCGTTTTCGACGGTGCCGCCGCAGTGGTGATTTACGCGGATGGCGGCGGCGGGCATCCATTCATCCAGGGCGAGCGCCTGCAGACCCTCGATGCTCTGGCAAAAAAAGGCGTGGGCATCGGTGCCGTGCATTACGCCTGCGAGGTGCCGAAGGAAAAAGGCGGTAAGGAATTCCTCGACTGGATAGGCGGCTACTTCGAAATGAACTGGTCGGTGAACCCGATCTGGGAAGGCGAGTTCAAATCCTTTCCCAAGCATCCAGTGGCGCGCGGCTTGAATCCATTCAAGCTGCGCGACGAGTGGTATTACCACATGCGTTTCCGCGAGAAGATGGAAGGGGTCACACCGATTCTAACCGCCCTGCCGCCCAAGGAAACACTCAGCCGCAGGGACGGCCCGCATTCGGGCAATCCTTTCGTGAGAGAAGCCGTGCTGACCAAGGCCGAACCGCAGCACCTCATGTGGGTGGCCGAGCGTGTCGATGGCGGACGCGGCTTCGGCTTTACCGGCGGCCATTTCCACAAAAACTGGGGCCAGGATGATTTCCGCAAGTGTGTCCTCAACGGCATCCTCTGGATCGCCAAGGTGGACGTGCCGGAGCGCGGCACGCCGTCGCTCATCACCGCCGAATTCCTCGGCGAAAATCTCGATCCCAAGGGACAGCGCCCACCGACCCCAACGCCACCAGCGGCGAAATGATGCGGGTTCTAACGAATCCCGGAACTTCACGGGCTGCCGGGTGCTGGCGTACTGCCTGAGGTGCAATCACGCGCCCGACCTGCTACAGGCAAGCCATCGCGCATCTTCGCCGCCTCATGCTGGCTTGCCTTTGAAATGTGAGACGACAGGTTCGAAACTCTCTGTGGAAATTGGCGCTGTCGGAAATTGGCGCTTGGCATGGCTGGCAAAATCCCTACACCAAGGGCATGGTGCTGGGCGTTCTCGGTTCAGGTTCCGGATCCAACATGCAGGCGATCCTCGACGCGATCGATGCGGGAACGCTCGACGCGCGGATCGGTATCGTGCTCTCGGACCAACCGGGTGCGTTCATTCTCACGCGTGCCCGGCAATGCGGCATCGAGACGGGCGTGATCGATTGCCGCGGGTTCCGCACGAAATTCCCCGACGAGGCGCAGGCGGAAATCGCCGCGCGTTTGCAGGCCGCAAAGGTGGAACTCGTCTGTTTGGCGGGCTTTATGCGCTTGGTGAAGCGACCGCTGTTAGATGCGTTTCCCGACCGCATCCTCAACATCCACCCGGCGCTGCTGCCGGCGTTTCCAGGGCTGGAATCCTGGAAGCAGGCGCTCGCCGCCGGGGTTGCGGAAACCGGCTGCACGGTGCATTTCGTCGATGCGGGCATGGACACCGGACCGATCATCCTGCAGGAGCGGGTGCCTGTTCTGCCAGGTGATACCCCCGAATCCCTGCATGCCCGGATCCAAGTCGCCGAACACCGTCTCTACCCCGCTGCGATCACCCGGGTGCAGATGCATCTTCAGGGTACATAACCGAGCCATGGGCCGAGCCATTTTTCGACGGCGGCACAGGGCATGCCCTTGCGGCGGGCATAGTCCTCGACTTGGTCTTTTTGCAGCTCTGAAATGGCGAAGTAATGGCTATCAGGATGGGAGAAATACAGCCCGCAAACCGCCGCGCCGGGGTGCATCGCGTGGTTTTCTGTTAGCGTGACTCCGGTCTGCGCCGTCGCGTCGAGAAGTTCGAACAGGATGGGTTTTTCGGTGTGGTCCGGTTGGGCGGGATATCCCGGTGCGGGACGGATGCCGCGATAGTTTTCGTGGATCAATGAGTCGATGCCGAATTCCTGTGCCGTTTCATATCCCCATGCGATGCGGGCACGGTGGTGCAAGCACTCGGCGAAGGCCTCGGCGAAGCGGTCGGCGAGCGCCTTGACCATGATCGCGCCATAGGGATCGTGCGCGGCATCAAGTTCTGCGGCGAGTGCGTCCGCGCCATGGATGCCGACGACAAACCCGCCGAGGAAATCCGTGGCGGCGGTTTTCAACCGCCCTGCCGATTCCAAGCCTTCCCCAAGATAATGCCAATCCTCCAATCCAGCAGACATAGGGTTGCGCAAGATGTAGTCCCGCTGGCTCCAATAATCGTACGGATCACGGATGATGTGGTCATATGACTCCTTCTGCCAGAACGTGCCGCTTCTTCCTAACACCCGGTTCGCCTCGCGAGCACTGTGCCGCTTGAAGCTGTGCAGAATCTCCGGCAATGGGTGTCCCGGTTTCGGACTGAGAATCGCATGCACATGGTTGGGCATGACGCACCAAGCGCCGAGGTCATAGCGATCCCCTGCGAAATGAAGCAAACTCCCGGACACGATGCCGGCAACACGCGCATCCTTCATCCATGCTTCGCCTTGCCCTTCATCCAATACCGCCTCAATGCGGCTGCGGTAAAGAGTCCCGAGAATCATTCTGAGTCGATTGACCTCGAGCGGGTCACCGGTTTCTTCGGCTTCTTCGAGTTGTTGCTTCAGCTCATCCTTCTCCTTGCGATAGGCGGCCAGCACGGACTGCGGAAAAGAATCCTCCAAACGGAAGGTGACGGCATAGGTTGCTTCTTCCTGATACCAATGTGGCAGACTCCCCCAAGTGCGTTTCTCGATGGAAGTGGATGCAAATCCGGGTTGGTAGATAGATTCGGCCTGGCGGTTGAAAACCGCCGCCACGGGCGCCACCCAGTCGGCGAGGGCGACGTTGGGTTTGCCGGAGTCTTTTTTGAGTTGTTGGCGCAGGGTATGGAAACGGCAGCGCTCGGTGGTGCGCGATTCATCGGTCCAGACGATGATGTCATCGCCGACGGCATTAGCGGGGAAGAACCCACAGACGCCGCGGGCGTGGAAATGGTCGCCGGCGATGATGCGTTCGATCCAGGCCAGCGCATCCTGATAGAGCTTCGCGGCTTCGGCGGCGCCGCCGGCATTGTTTGTTTTAAGGATTTGGTGGTCGCGATCCCACACGCCGCGCAGTTCCCACGTGTGGAAGAAGGGCGTCCAATCGATGTACTCCACCAGTGCGCGCAAATCCATTTCCGTTTCAGTGGCTGCGGGCAGAATGCCCGCTGTGGCGCGGGCATCCTGCCCGCAGCCTTCTTGCTTGAAATCACCCATCCAGCCCGTCCGGTGCCTCAGGATATATGCCCGCTGGTTGTAGAAATCATCCATGCCACGGATCAAATGATCGTAGCTTTCCTGCTGCCAGAAGCCACCTTGCCTGTTGAGAATCCGATTGCCTTGTTTCGCCGAGAACGACTTCCAGGATTGAAGAATCTCCTTGAGCGAATGCCCGCCTAACGGTCTAACGATTGCATGCACATGATTGGGCATCACACACCAAGCCAACAAATCGTAGCGATCGCCGTCAAAGTGCTGCAATACGTTCGACATCATTGCAGCAATCTCGGGATTGCCGAGCCAATCGGGGCCATGTCCTTCTTCCAAGGATTGTTCAATGAGTTCCTGATAGCATTCCAAATGGCGCTTCCGAGCATCCTCGGCCAAAGCCTCGTCACCCTTTGATAGAGCCAATTGTTCCAGGTCCTGCCATTGTTTCTTTTCGCCAAGATACCTGTGGATCACAACTTGCGGAATGGAATCGACCAGACGGAATGTGACGGCATAGGTCACCAGATCCTGCGTCCAATGCGGGAGTGTCCGCCGGGATTTGAGGATGGGGCGCTGGTCAGAAATATAGGTCGGGTGTTTGGATTGAGAGGCTCCGGGCAGGAGGCCCGGGCCACGCACCCCCAAAAACGCTGGCACTGGCGGCGTGTAGTTGGCCCAATCGAACTGCGGTGCGGCGGCACGCGCTTGTTCGAGCGTGAGGGTGGCCTTCTTCGGAGCGCCGGAGTAGTGCTCGCGCAGGGTGTGTTGCTTGGCGCGGTTCTCCGCCACAAAGGCGTCCCGCTGGTCGGCGGAAAGCAGCGAGGTGGTGACCGGCACCGAGCGCGAGGCGTCGAGCACATGGACAACCGGTCCCGAGTAATGTTCGGCGATCTTGATGGCGGTGTGCGCGGCGGAGGTCGTGGCTCCGCCAACTAACAGCGGAAGCGTGAATCCGCGGCGCTCCATTTCCTTGGCGACGTGCACCATTTCATCGAGTGAGGGCGTGATCAAACCTGATAGGCCGAGCACATCCGCGCCGATTTCGATCACCTTGTCGAGCAGTTTGTCGCAGGGCACCATGACGCCCATGTCGGTGACTTCGAAGCCATTGCACGCCAGCACCACGCCGACGATGTTTTTGCCGATATCATGGACATCGCCCTTGACCGTGGCGATGAGGAAGCGGCCTGCGGAGCGCCCGCGCTGGGCAAGTCGCAAGGCATCCTCGTCACTGAGCGCCGGATTGTCAGCCTGGATGGCGGCGATGTCGGAGCCGAGGAATTCGGCCTTTTCCGCTGCCATGTGCGGGGTCAACCAAGCGACGGATTTTTTCATCACGCGGGCGGATTTGACCACCTGCGGAAGGAACATTTTCCCCGCGCCGAACAAATCGCCGACGACGCTCATGCCATCCATGAGCGGGCCTTCGATCACCTTGAGCGGACGCTCGTATTGCGCGAGCGCGGCGGCGGTGTCCTCGTCGATGAATTTGTCGATGCCCATGAGCAGCGCGTGTTCGAGGCGTTTGGCGACGGGCTGGTCGCGCCACGCGAGATTCTCCTCGGTTTTTTTGCCGTCCTGGCCCTTGAAGCGCCCGGCGAGTTCCAGCAGGCGCTCGGTGGCATCGGCACGGCGGTTGAGCAGCACGTCCTCGACATGCTCTAACAGCTCAGGCGGGATTTCGTCATAGACGTCGAGCATGCCGGCATTGACGATGCCCATGTCCATGCCGGCCATGGCCGCATGGTAGAGGAATGCCGAGTGCATCGCCTCGCGGACCACGTTATTGCCGCGGAATGAGAATGAAATGTTGGAAACCCCGCCGGACACTTTGGCACCGGGAAGGTTCTGTTTGATCCAACGGGTCGCGTTGATGAAATCCACGGCGTGGTTGTCATGCGCCTCGATGCCGGTGGCGACGGTCAGGATGTTGGGATCGAAGATGATGTCGTCCGGGTTGAATCCCACATCATCGACAAGGATCCGGTAGGCGCGTTCGCAGATGCGGATTTTTTCCTGATAGGTGGAGGCCTGGCCGTTTTCATCGAAAGCCATGACCACCATCGCCGCGCCGTAGCGCATGATGTGGCGGGCGCGATCCTTGAAGATTTCCTCGCCTTCCTTAAGTGAGATCGAGTTCACGATGCCTTTGCCTTGGAGGCACTTCAGGCCGGCTTCGAGGATCTCCCACTTCGAGGAATCGACCATGATCGGCACCTTTGCCACGTCCGGTTCGCCCTGCAGGAGTTGCAGGTAACGGGTCATCATCGCCTGGCCGTCGATGAGTCCGTCGTCGAAGCAGATATCGATCACGTTGGCGCCGTTAGCCACTTGTTGGCGGGCCACCTCCACGGCGGCTTCGAGGTCGCCGGCGCGCACCAGTTTGGCGAATTGCGGCGAGCCGGCGACGTTGGTGCGCTCGCCGATCATCAGGAAGCGCTTGTCGGCCGTGTGGTTATAGGCCTCGGTGCCGGACAGCCGGAGTGCGTGGGGAATGGTGGGCATGGGATTGGAGGGATTTTTACCGCAAAGCCGCAAAGGTCGCAAAGGGGCGCAAGGATCAGTCGGGAAAATGGTGAACGAGGCGTTTGATGCCATCCGCCAGACGGACGGTGTGGAAATTGATGAGGAGGCCCAAGTGATTGTTAGACATCCTAAGATAGGTGAGGAGTTGGGCTGAATGGATGGGAAGCAGTGATTCGACAGCTTTGAGTTCGATCACCAGGCATTTCTCCACTAGCAGGTCGATTCGATAGGCTTCCGGAACGATTAGGCCTTTGTATTGAATCGGCAACATGACCTGACGCTCGGAAGCATATCCGCGCAGTTGCAGTTCGTGTTGCAGACTCAGCTCATAAGTCATTTCAAGAAGGCCGGGTCCCAGATCCCGGTGAACTTCAATGGCCGCGCCAATCACTTCCTTCGATAAATGGTTCAGAGTATCTTTAATTGACTCACTTGCTTGTTTCATATATATAATTTTGCGAACTTTGCGAACTTTGCGAACTTTGCGAACTTTGCGAACTTTGCGAACTTTGCGTCTTTGCGGTGAAGATTTTTATCCAACTATCGGCACCTCGCGCGGCTTGTGGGGTGCCACGGCGCGAGCGATGGCGGCGATGTGTTCGGGAGTGTTGCCGCAGCAGCCGCCTGCCAGGTTGAGCAAGCCGGCGGCGGCGAAATCCGCCATGAATGCGGCCATTTGTGGTGGCTCCAAGTCAAAGCCGGTGGGTGCGAGCGGGTTGGGCAGGCCGGCATTCGGATAACAGGCAAGGTGGGTGGTGGCGCAGGCTGATAGATCTTCCAGGTGCGGGCGCATCAAGTCGGGTCCGAGCGAGCAGTTCAGCCCGATCGCCAGCGGTCGGGTGTGGGCGAACGCGTTCCAAAACGCTTCCACCTTCTGGGCGGAGATCATGGTTTCCCCGCCGCGGCCGACGGCGGCGGAAATGATGACAGGCAGGCGGATTTTGTGAGACTCGAAAATCTCCTGCACGGCGACGGTGGCGGCTTTGGCGTTGAGCGAATCGAAAATGGTTTCGATCATCAGGATGTCGCAGCCGCCTTCGATGAGCGCGCGGATCTGGTGTTTGTAGGCTTCCAGAACCTGGTCGAAGGTCACCACCCGGAAGCCCGGATCATTGGCGTCCGGCGAGTTTGATAGAGAGACCGTGAGCGGCCCGATCGCACCGGCGACGTAACGTCGGCGGCCGCTGTCCGAGGCGATGTCGTCCGCCCATTTCCGGCACAGCCGGGCGGATTCAATGTTCATTTCCCAAACAAGATCATTGAGGAAAGGGTTGCTGATGATGTTCTGATAGAAATCCGGTTCCTTGCGTCCGCCGTGTTCGCGCGGGTCCGCGACAAAAAACTCGCTCTGCGCGATGCTGGTGGCGGAAAAGGTGTTCGTTTCGCAGATATCGGAACCGGCTGCGTAGAACTGCTTGTGGATGTCCCCGATCACCTCCGGGCAAGTCAGACTGAGGATGTCGCCATTGTTGAGCAGGTCTTTGTCGTGTTGCATGAAACGGCGGCCGCGAGCCTGCGCCTCTTGCAGTCCGTATGCGCGGATGGTCGTCCCCATCGCGCCGTCCAGCACGAGGATCCGTTCGGCAAGCGCGGTGGTGAGTTCGGATGTGCGGTCAGGCTGCGCCATGCGCATAAAGTATCCGCTGATGGACCCGATTCAAGAAACAAATCTTCATATCCGGATATGATGATGGGAGGGTTGGTAAAAACGTACGGTATTCGCCGACAACTTTTGCATCGCATGGCGTTACAAAGCATGAGAGGCTTGCGCCGCACCCCATACCCGCATTTTCATGAAGATCCATCCCACTATCCCCGAGATTCGCCGCCGCGTCGGCTTCACCCTGCTTGAAATGGTCATAGTTCTGGGCATCATCGCGGTGCTCATGGGTGGCTCTATTGCCTTGATAGGCAAGGTCAAGGACGGTGCCAAACTGCAGCGCGTGGGTGCCGACTTCAACGCGATCGGTTCGTCATTGGAAATTTACCACAACAATGCCGGCTTTTACCCATCGACGCAGCAGGGGCTCAAGGCGTTGGTTTCCCGGCCCTCGGGCACACCCGCGCCGAAGCGCTGGACGTCCGTGTGCAAATCCGTGCCCTTGGATCCGTGGGGCAAGGAATACGCTTACCGGTTTCCCGGCAAAAAAGATAACAAGACCTTCGAAATTTTCAGCAGCGGGCCTGATGGCATGGATAACACTTCCGATGATCTCAGCAGTCAAGACGAGTAAACGCCGCCAGGGATTCTCGCTGCTAGAGATTGTCATGGTGCTGGCCATTGCTGCGATTGTCATGGGCGGCGCCATGGGCGTGATGACCTATTCGTCCGACGAGCGCGCGCTGCGCAAGGCTTCCGGGGAAATCGAGTTGCTGGCCAAGCGTGCCCGCACCACCGCCATCCTCCAACAGACGCCCTACGCGCTGGAATTCCGCGAGGGCGTTGTCCGTCTGTTGCCGCTGGCCGAGGCGGGCAATGATGAGAAAAGAACCGCCGGCGGCCACCGCATCGGGGGAGAACCCGTCATACCAAGCGGAGGAGAACACCGGCAATACATGTGGGACGGCGCTCTCGAGGTGTTCATCCGCCGCTGGAATTCCAACGAGTGGCTGAACACGGGCAAAAACTCGCTCCATATCTGGCGCTTCGACCCGACCGGGTTGTGCGAACCGATTTCGGTGCGGCTAGTGCTCGACAAGAGCTGGGCGGAAGACACCTATCATCCGCTCACCGCCCGCATCCACGAAAGCCTGCTTGATGCCCGATGACACGCCCGCTCCATTCCGTTAGACGTGGATTCCTTCTCCTTGAGATGGTATTGGCGCTGGCGGTTTTCGGCATCGCCGCCACCGGATTCGTCGTGGCGCTGCACCGGATGGCGGCCGTGGCCACGCTCGCGCAAAGTGAATTGCGCATCACCCGCATCCTCGACAGTGCGCTCGATGAGACGCTGTCCCTGCCCGTGCTTGTTGAAGGCGTTACCGATTCCACCGTGGCCGAGGCCGGGATCGAGCTCGAAACCACCATCGAAGTGCTCGACAAAATGGAAAACCAGGACGGTCAGTTTTTGCAGGAAATGTATCGCATCGAAGTGCGGGCGAGATGGTTTGACAACTCGAACTGGCAGGAGCGTGCCGTCGAAACCTGGCGTTACGGCCGACTGTATCAACCATGAACCCTTCATCCGTCAGACCCCGCCATTCCGGTTTCACGCTGCTGGAACTCGTGCTCGCCATGGCGTTGCTCGCGCTCATCGTCGGCATGGTGTTTGCCACGGCCCGCAGCTCGCTGGCTTTGGGCAACACGATCGTGCAAAGCCAGAACGAGGAAATGCTCCACCAGGCATTCTTCGAACTGCTCAGCCAGCGGTTTTCCGCCCTGCCCGGCAACACCCGCATGGATCTCACGGTCGAAGGAGCCGGTTCCCATTACCTTTCCGACCTCACCCTGCAAAACGTCCCGATGAGCTTTACCTGGGATGGTCAGGAACGCATCGCCAAAGCCGTGCAAATCTCCACCGTCAAACGCCGCAGCGGCTACCTCGACATCGTGCTCAGATATTACGAAAACGAAATCCTGGAAGGCTCCGCGTCCACCTTTGGCAGCACGGCGCTCGACACGAAACCGTTCGCCGAAATCGTATTGTTAGAAGACGTCGCGTATTTCGAGTGGCGGGTGTTAGACTCCAGCCGCATGGAGTGGCAGTACGACTGGAAGGTCCAGGGCCGTTTGCCACTGCAACTCGAACTCACCATGGCCATCGGCGCCAAGGGCGGGGAAATGCGCCAGATCTTCTGGCTGCCGCCCAAACAGAACCCCGAAGTGGTGATGCGCCAGATGATTCAAA
Organism: Akkermansiaceae bacterium; assembly: GCA_903888515.1. Taxonomy (GTDB): domain Bacteria; phylum Verrucomicrobiota; class Verrucomicrobiia; order Verrucomicrobiales; family Akkermansiaceae; genus Luteolibacter. The sequence continues at coordinate 21,726 of CAISTY010000107.1, forward strand.
GCGGCGGAACCAGCGGTGGCGGAACCGGCGGTGGCGGAACCGGTGGCGGCGGAACCGGTGGTGGCGGAACCGGTCCTGGAGGCTCTCCCATCGTCATCCCCGGCGGTGGTGGTGGTGGTGGCAAAGGAGGCGGAAAATAATAACACCCCGGATGAACCCTGGCATTCCCCACATCCGCAGATCGCGCCATGGTGCCGCACTCATGGCGGTGCTCTGGCTCATCGCGATTCTCGCGATGGCCTGCATGGCGGCGCTGCGGGTCATTTCGTTCGATATGGAACTCACTTCGGCGAAAATCCATGGTTCGCGTGCCCGCCAGATCGCCGAGATGGGCATCGCCGTCGGTGCCAATCCCGCCGTAAAACGCTCGGACCCGATCCTGCGGCAACTGAATGGAGACACCGGCGAGGGCTTCGAGGTGAAGGTGCTTTCCGAAGGTGGACGCTTCAACATCAACGCCCTCCTCCTCCAGCAGGACAAGCCATTGCTGACCTCGATTTTCTGCAATTGGGGGCTCGAGGTCAAAGACGCGCAGTCTGTCGTGGACGCACTCTGTGACTGGGTGGACGCGGATGACGATACCGGCCTCAACGGGGCGGAAAAAAAGGACTACGAAAAAGCCGGACGGATCAACCAACCGTTCAACCGTCCGTTTTATCACCTCAGTGAAATGCGCCTCGTGCGCGGCATGCATCTCATTGAAAAGATGCGGCCGGATTGGCGGAATTGGTTCACCGTGTGGAGCGGCGGGCGTTTGGATCTCAATGAGGCCAGCGCCGAGTTGATCGCCGCCGCCGCGGAATGTCCGGTCGAACGCACCACGATCATTCCGGAAACCGTGCGCGGTACGGATGGCCAGCTCGATACCGAAGACGACGCTCGTTTTCAAAATGCCGCCGCCGCGCTTGATCTTTTGGGAATTGACATGAATGCTCGCCCCGATCTCGCCAAGCGCTTCACCGTCAACGATGCCACCACCCGCATCGAAAGCATCGGCTACGCGGAAGGCGCCAAACGCAAAATCACCCTCATCGTCCGCAACCGCACCGGCAAACCGGCCCTTCTCGAACGTATTGAAGAAATCATCCCGTGAGCAAAACCACCGCAAACGTGCTTCTCGTCCCCGGCGAATCCGGGTGGGAAATCTGGACCGACCCGGACCACGGCGGCTTCACCCTCCACAGCACGACCGACACCGCGCATGCCGGTGATCTAACCAGCATTCCGGCCGGGAATTTATCGCTGCTGTTTCCGGTGAAATCCATCACCGCCGTGCCCATGCGGGTGACTAGCGATAACGACGCCTTGTTTCCGGATCTCGTGGCCCTGCATGCCGAGCGTCTCGGTCTGCGGCCGGACCCTCTGGCCGGCCAACTCACCGATGTGTTGGTCATTGCCCGCGAACCCGAAAGCACCGCCTTGCTCGCGGTTTTCCTGCGCGCTCCGGGCGATGGCGATCTGCCGCCCCGCGGTCCCAAGAGTTTCGATATCTCCGCACGCGCGTTTCCGGTCACGGGAGACGTCCTCACGGTGTGGAAGGAATTCGGTCGCTGGGTGTTCGCCGTCTTCCATGAAGGGACCCTCGTCTATTGCCAGGCGACCGCCACCGATGCGCATCAACCGGACGAATCACTGGCCCGCGAAATCCGCCTTTCGCTCATTCAATTGGCCATGCAAGGAATGGAAATCGAGCCTTCCCGCGTCGTGATTTGGACCCACGATGAAACCCTCGATCCGGCACCTCTTGCGTCCACCTTCAAAGCCCCGGTCGAGCTTGCACCGCGCCCGCTGCCCGTCCTTCCCAACCCTCTCAGCAAACTCCTGCCGGCCGATGTCCGCGCCGCACGCCGATTGGCCTTGCGCCGCCGCAACATCACCCTCGCCGTGACTGCCGTCGCCCTCATCTACCTCGGCCTCGCGGGTTGGTTCAGCTACGGCCTGTGGAAGAAAACCACCGCAACCCAAAATCTCCTCCAACAAGTCCAAGAGTCCGCTCCCGAGGGCGAAGCCTACGACATCCATATCGCGAAGTGGCAGGAACTCGCCCACTCCATCGATCTCAACAACTCCCCGATGGACATCCTCCGGCGCATTCACGTGTGCATCCCTCCAGGCAGCGGCCTGCGCCTCAAAACCGCCGAAATCAGCGCCATCGATATCAAGCTCATCGGCGAGGCCCCGACATTCGAGGCCGTGAATTCCTTCAGCCTCAAACTCTCGAAAACCACCGATCTCGCCAACTTCACCTGGCAGAATCAGGAGCCCCATCAATCCACCCGCGGATGGGACTTCACCTTCAATGGCGAAGTTCGCAAAGCGGAATCCAACCCATAACCGACAAATCACCACTCCACCGGCTTTTAATCAGACCATAGTCATCAGTCATGAGTCATTGGTAAGAACAAGAAGCGTCCTTTCTCCATCTGACCAATGACCAGTGACCAGTGACCTTTCCCCATGTCTCCCCGCGAAAAAAACCTCCTGATCTTCTTCGCCGCCGCAGGGTTCCTCATGCTCAATTTCCTCGCCATCGGGTTCTTCAAATCCAAGCTCGGCACAGTTGATCGAAAGCACGCGGCTGCCATCGAAAAACTCGCAGCCACCGAAGCATCTCGTGACAGCCACGCACAGGTCACCGACCAGATGGAATGGCTCGCCAAGCACGAACCGGAACCCGCCGCCAACCAGGACGTCCAAACGAAACTCCAACAACTGTGCGAAACCGAAGCCAAAACCAGCGGCCTGTCCATCACTGCCCAGAAGCCCTTGGCAGCGGACACTGCGGGACGGTATTTCCACCGCGCCAAATTCGAAATGACCGTCACCGGCTCCGATGAATCCCTGTACCGTTGGCTGGATCGCCTCAACATCCCCGAACAATTGCGGATCGCCTCCAGCATCCGGGTTTCACCTAACACCAAGGACGATACCCAGATCGATTGCAAGGCGATCATCGAACAATGGTTCGTGCCTGTCCCGCCCTGATCGCACTTCACGTTTCGCTAATCCCGCTTGTTGCATTACACTACTGCCATGAACGCCATACCCCGCATCTTTCTGTGCTCCCTCGCACTCGCCGGTTGGACCATGGCGGGTTTGCCGAAAAAGGCACCCATCACCCTCTACGCCGGACTTTGGACGAACTCGCCCTTTACCTCCAAACCCCCGCCCCCGCCTCCCGTCGAAACCGTCAATCCGTTGGAAGACTACTCGCTCGCGGGCGTCTCACCCATCGGCGGCGGTTACCGAATCACCTTGTTGAATAAGAAAAAACCCGAAGAACGCCTCATGATCGATACGGATAAACCGAAAGGCGAATTCAAGATTCTCGAAGTCATGTACACCCCGGGCGACCCCCTCGCCACAGTGGTCAGCCTTTCCACCGGGTCAAAAACAGGTACCGTCGCCTTCGATGAAAAATACCTGACCTTGGCTGCCGCTCCCACTGCCAGGGCGAATCCGAAGAGCCCAACAGGTATCCCCATCCCGGGTGGGCAGCCTGCATTGCAACCCGGCCAGCAACCACAGCGCCAACCGCGCCCGCGTGTCGTTCCCCCAACGTCCCCGCCCACCCAACCCTCAAGCTCGTCCCACTCTCGCCCGATCCAACGCGGCGGGCGTTAGACCGGCATTTCATCCGCAATCCACCGTCATCCTCCATGTCCTTCCATCGTTCCCTCATTCTCCTGCTCCTCGCTTGGGTTACCGCGACCGGCCAGCAACCCGCCGGAACCCCGCCCACCACCGTCACGCCCAGGCCGCCCGCCGTCCCGGGTGCCGTCGCTCCATTCACTCCACCCGTTCCCGTCATTCCCGCGCCGCCCCCCACCGTCCCGCCCAGACCGCCCGGCGTCCCTGTTCCCGGAGCCTCTCAGCCGCCTGCCGCTGGCGCACCTGGCTCGAAACTGGCCACGAAGCCGGCTTCGATTGCCGCTGAACTGGTACCCGGAATCCCTCTTGGGGATAACAAGATCGTCGAGGACATCATCGAACCGAAACTCAGCGGCACCGCCCTGGCCGGTCTCTACCGGCGATACACCGGCCGCCGCGTGATCGTCTCCGCCGCCGCCAGCACCGCCGAGTTTGCTTTCGTGCAGGACGCCAGCCCGAAAGATCCACTCACTTACGCACAAGCCGCCGAACTCCTCAAAAAGGCCGCCACCATCGAAAACTTCATCTTCGTCCCGGATGAACAGGATCCCAATCTCGACTTCCTCACCTTCGCCACCGGCGGCATCCGCCCGACCGGCCGCGGCGTAAGCATCTACAATGAAAACGGTCCCGTTTATAACGAAAACGACGCCCTGCCCGAAGGGGATGCCGTGATTTCCTACGTGATGACTCTCAGCTACATCAAGCCGGCCGAGGCGGTGAACACCTTCACCCAGATCATCGGCCAATTCGGTGCCTTCGGCTCCATCGCCGCCGTCCCGAACGCCTCCGCCGTCGTCATCACCGAAAATACCTCGCTCATCCGCAAACTCATCGATCTCAAAAAGGAAATCGACAAACCCTCGTCCCAAGTCGCCACCCGCTTTATCAAAGTCCAGTTTGCCGACGTCACCGAACTCGCGGCCACCCTCTCCGAGTTGCTCACCGCCCAGGCGACAACCCAAAAAACCGCCGGTATCCAACGGGCGGATGCTCCGGTAGCCCCTGTGACCACTCCTCCTGTGCCAGGCGCACCCGCGGGTCGATCCACAGCCCAAGCCGGCGCAACCAGCAGCGGCGAGGACAACCCGGTCCAGATTATTCCGGAACCCCGCACCAACCGCATCTTCGCCATGGGCCGTCCCGTCGATTTGCTCTTCGTGGAAGGCTTGGTCCGTGAGTTCGATGTGCAGACCAGTGACAAAACCTTCCTGCGCCGTAAACTCCGCTTCCTCGCCGTGTCCGATTTCCTCCCCATCGCCGGTGACGCGCTCACCCGCGCTTTCTCCGCTTCCAGCGCAGGCGGCTCTTCCGGCGCGACCGGCGGCGGTACCAGAGGAGGATCATCCGCCACCGGCAGCCAAACCAACCGCACCCAATCAAGTAACAGTCAATCATCTAACAGAAGCGGCATGGGCTCCCGGTCGTCCGGCGGCAATACATCCTCCGGTTTCGGGAACTCCAGCGGCTCCAGTTTCGGCGGCGGCGGCTCCAGTTTCGGCGGCGGCGGCTCCAGTTTCGGCGGCGGCGGCGGTTCCGGCGGCAGCTCCCTCAACTCCCAAACCGTTAGCTCCGCACCTCAGTCCCTGCTCGTCGGCCGCACCCTGCTCGTCGCCGACAATATCACCAACACCATCGTCGCCCAAGGCCCGCCCTCAGGCCTCGAAATCATCACCCGTCTGCTCGACCAGATCGACGTCAAACCCGATCAGGTCATGATCTCCACCGTCATCGGCCTGATCACCCTCAGCGACGGCAAGGAGTTCGGTATGGACTACCTCGCTCTCAGCGGCGACGCCGTCGGTCGCGGCGGTGGCGGTATGGGACCGGTCCTGCCTATCCTCAATACTATCATTAAAGGAACTCCCGCTGTCGGCGTGCCTGGCGATCCTAACTACCAACCGGCGGTCCCGGACCAAAACCCATTCAACCCGGGAAGCTTACCCGCCGGTGCCGGACTGCGGGTCTATGGAAAAATCGGCGATAACCTGCATGTTTATCTCAAAGCCCTGCAGGCGAGAACCGATTTCACCGTGCTCTCACGACCCAGCATCTTCACATCCAACAACCAGAAGGGCACCATCTCCAGCGGCGAACGCATCGCCATCCCCACGGGCAGCACCAGCTACGGCGGCAATACGAATTCCTCAACGCAAATCCAATATCAGGACGTGGTGCTGAAACTCGAGGTCATCCCGCTGGTGAATTCAAAAAATGAAATCACCATGCAAATCTCCCTGCTCAGCGACGAACAAAACGGAACCCAAACCATCCAGGGCGGGGGCGGCAACGGCAACGATCTCACCGTGCCGCGCATTTCCACCCGGGAAATCGTCACCACCGCCACGGTGCTCAACAATGAGACCATTGTGCTGGGTGGCTTGATCACCAACAAAAACAACCAGGTCAAGAACGGCATCCCTATTCTCTGCGACATCCCATTCCTCGGCAAACTCTTCTCCTCCACCACCAATAACAAGGACCGCAGCGAACTCATGATCTTTATCTCGCCGTCCATCGTCAACGACGAGCGTTCGCTCGGCAACGTCCAGTCTGATATGGACTCCCGCTACAAAGTCTCTCACAAGGCACGCCAATTCGCCGACGGCCCGGGTGTCCTGCCCAATGTGGACGACATCCCGCGCGTCGAAGCCAAAGGCAAGAATGCCACCGCCCCAAGAGCCGTGATCGTGGCCGAACCATCCGCCGCGTCCTCCAGGACCAAGAAGAAATCGCACAACTAACATCCACTCATGAGCCGGGCTTAAAGGTGGTACGGCCTCGATGAGGCCGTAGACGATGAGAAGGCAAAGGTGGGCCCAAGAGATACCGGAATCGTCCCGCTCTGCCTATTCCTGCCGGACGAGATGTCCAGCCTCCTTATCCAATCACTTCCTCTTTGCGTTCGCTTTGCGACCGCTGCGCCCGGGTTCGATCTTTCCGCCTCACCGCGTGACGCCGCGCTCGGAGTTCTCGATAAAGTGAATCAATCTAGCAACCTGCGGCGTGTCCGCGGCGTGGGTCGCCTTGAGAGAGCTGAGCGCGGTGGCGAGGTTGCCGTCTTTCTTGAGGAAGAGTTTCTTGTAGGCGGCCTTGAGCGCACGGATGTCCTCCTCGGCAAACCCCCGGCGTTGCAAACCTATCAGATTGAGCCCGCGGGTGCTGGCCGGATGACCATCGACGATCATGAACGGCGCCACGTCCTGAATGACCTTGGAAAGCCCGCCTATCAGCGCATGTGTGCCGATCCGGCAGAATTGGTGCGCGGCGGCAAGACCGGATATAATCACGTAATCCTCGACCACGATGTGCCCGGCCAGCCCCACCGAATTCGATAAAATAATGTGATTCCCCAACTGGCAGTCATGCGCCACATGCGCATAACAAAGCAGCAGGTTGTGCGAGCCAATCCGGGTCGGCAAACTTTCATGGGACCCGCGGTGCACCGTGCAGTTCTCACGAAACACATTGTGATCGCCCACTTCAAGAAACGTCGGCTCGCCGCTGTATTTGAGGTCCTGCGACTTTCCGCCTACCGCCGCAAAGGGGAAAAACTCGTTGCCGCGCCCGATTTTCGCGTGCCCTTCCAACACCACATGCGAGTGCAACACACACTCGTCCCCCAACTCAACATGCGCCCCCACCACACAGTAAGGACCAATACGAACCCGGTTCCCAATCTGGGCTAACGGCGAAACAATGGCGGTCGGATGGATCACAGGCGCATTTTCCACGAAACCCCCTACCCGTGACCAGCCTTTTCTTTCCCCTGACGGGCGGCAGCCTTGAGGCGCAGTGCGTTTAGTGCGATGAACCCGCTGGCGTCATCCTGGTTATACGCTTGCTCCTGGCCTCCTTCCATAGTGGCGACGGCTTCGGAATACAAACTCATGGGCGACCGGCGTCCGGCTTGCATGACATTGCCCTTGTAGAGTTTGAGGCGCACTTCGCCCGTGACGGTTTTCTGGGTCTCCGTGACCAACGCTTGAATGGCCTCGCGCTCCGGTGCATACCAAAAACCATTATAAACAAGTTGCGCGTATTTCGGAATCAGACTGTCGCGAATGTGCATCGACTCGCGGTCCACCACGAGCGCTTCGAGATCCCGGTGGGCGGCGTGCAGAATGGTGCCGCCGGGCGTCTCATATATGCCCCGGGATTTCATCCCGACAAAACGGTTTTCCACGATATCGATGCGGCCGATGCCATTGCGCCCGCCTAGCAGATTGAGCACGCGCATCACACCGTAGGGCGTTAGAAGAGCGTGGCCGTCCTGTTGGCCGCTGGCTTGCACATCGCCAAGCGCGGTGAGGATGCCTCCCATGTCCTCGTGCTTGAGACCGATGGCGTTGCCTTTTTCAAACAGGATTTCAATATATTCCGCACGGTCCGGCGCGTCTTCCGGTGAAACCGATAGCACATACATGTCGCGGTCGGCCACAGTGGTGGCGTCATACCACGGGTCTTCCATGCTGCCGGCCTCGAAGGATATGTGGAGCAGGTTGCGGTCCATTGAATATGGCTTTCTCATCGACGCCTTGATCGGAATCTTGTTAGCCTCGGCGTAGGCGATCATTTCCGAGCGTCCGGGAAACTGTGCTCGGAACGAGGCATCCCGCCACGGAGCAATGCATTTGACCCGGGGTGCCAGCGAGGCGGCGGACAGTTCGAAACGGACCTGGTCGTTGCCCTTGCCGGTGGCGCCGTGGGCAATGGCATCCGCGCTTTCGGCCAGCGCCACGTCCATCATGCCCTTGGTGATACATGGACGGGCTATCGAAGTTCCCAACAGATAACGCCCTTCGTAAACCGCATTGGCCTGGATAATCGGAAAAATAAAGTTGGCGGCAAAGTCTTCCCTGAGATCGCCGATGAAACACTTGGAAGCACCGGTGGAGAGCGCCTTGGCTTCAAGACCCGCCAGCTCATCGCCCTGACCGATATTGGCGCAGTAGGCGATGATTTCGGCATGGTATTTTTGCTTCAGCCATAGCAGCAGGACGGAGGTATCGAGACCTCCTGAGTAGGCGACGAGAATTTTCATGTCGGCGCACAGCCAAGCACTAAGCGCCCGCCCGGGCAAGCGGGAACATTGTCAATAGGGTGTCATTGTCAATAGGGTGTCAGAAAGATAATTGAGTTTTGTTCTTGCGGGCGGTGATGGGGAGGAAAAATAGGGTGTAAAAATAGGGTGTCAGAAAGATAATTGAGTTTTGTTCTTGCGGGCGGTGATGGGGAGGATAGGGTGTCGGCGTTGGGTGTTGCGGGCACCCCGATTGCAGCCCTTGCCCTTTGATTGATTGCCACTAATAAACCACTATTAACCACTATTACCCCTACGATCATGAGACGCGCGCGCTGGCTGGCCCCATGGAAGGATTCGTTTGAACGCCCGGTGATCTACCACTGCGTGACGCGGGTGGTGGAGCGGCGCCTGGCATTCGGACAGGC
>CAISTY010000108.1 GCA_903888515.1 Akkermansiaceae bacterium
AATGGCAGAATCGTTGCGCGCAGCCCCTCCGTTTCCTCTGTTAGCTCCTGTAAAACTCTTCTCTCTTTAAGATTTTGAACAGGAGCAAACGGAGGTGTCAAAGGGAGGGATCGAAGAACTGCTCTTTGGCCGTACTCACCCAACTGTGCAGGAAACGCCCGAGAAACCGCGCGGAGCTGCTTCGTGGACGGGGATCTCATCAATTTACCATTGCGCTGCGATGCAGGGCCTAGTCGAAGCGTTCTTTGGGCAGGCCACATTGTCGGATCATCGAGCGGATGGTACCGATGGGGATGTCCTTGCGGGGATGTGGAACGATGACGGTATGACTGTGGTCGTCACGATACTTGGCATGGCTGCCACGTATTGAAATGAGACGGAAGCCGTTGGAAGTGAGGATGTCGATAAAGGCATGAGATGACAGGCGTTTGGGCATGTTATCTGGGAGGATCAGGCAATGGCAAGTTCACCCACGGTGACATCTGAGATCTGGGGGAAGGGTTCGTTGGTCTGATCATCCTCAAGGTAGAGTTCGATGGCTTCCTTAAGCATCGCCAGGGCTTCCTGCCGGGACGCCCCGAAGCTGGATACGTCGAAGTCCAAACATTGGGCGACGAAATCAGGGCCTTCGCGGTAGAGGGTGTAGTGAACCTGCTTCATGAGGGAAATCTGGACCAGGGGCTGCGGCTTTGCAAACTATTACGTCGAACATTGAACGCCGAACGCCGAACAGAAGAAGAATACGAACATCGAACATCGAACTTCGAACAAGATTGTCGTTCGCAGGCGATTGGCCATGATACGGGCGGTTTCAGGAATGTTCATGACAGAGGCAAGATGACTGAGATTGGCCGGAGGCAAACCGCCGCTATAATGCGTGTGCAGCGGAATGTGCCGCCATCTAACACTCCGCAACCATGCTGCGGTATTCCCTTAAGTGCGACGGTCATAGTTGCTACAATGGGGGCGGATAAGTCGGCGCGGCGAGGCCGCCACGCCCTACCGGTTCTCCCACTGCAGCTTGTCCAGGACCTCGTGTTGGAACAGGAGCCATGCTTCGTCCTCGCTGGTGGCGCCGAAGAATCCCGCCTCGAGGACGCGAGCGGCGCCGCGGTGGCGCAGGAACGCTGTCTGGAGGCGGGTGGCGCGATCCTGGGTCAGGCTTTCTAACAATCCGTATCCTTGGATCCAGGGGAGCTTGTACACATAAACCGGGTTGCCATTGGGCATGGCTAACAAAGTGTAATTGAAGCGCAGGGTCTCGCCGTTGGCGGCCTTGTAAGTTCGCTGTCCGCCGCTTTTCAGGAGCTTGAAGCTGCCATGCCTGACGTTGCACACTTCCGCCTCGTGGCCACCGACATCGCTAAAGGGGCCGAGTTCGATGCTGTCCCACTCGAAATAGAAGAGCGTCATTTTGCGGCCTTCGGGCAGATCTTTCGTCAACTCCGCGCCGCGGTCGGCGCGATACATCTCCAGGGCGTTGCCGAAGGGCGGCGGCGCGGATGTTAGAAGAGTCACGCCATTCCAATAAAAGACCGGTGCGGTGGAAGGGGCGAGGCCGCTGTTGCGCCAGGCGGGGACTGCGGCTTCCAAGGCGAAGAGGAAGAGGAGAAGGAGAAGAGAAAAATGATGAATTTTAAATTTTGAATTTTGAATGGGAAGAGAGCTTCGCTCAGTGCGAGAACTGGAGGATTCGTCTTTCATTCAACATTCAACATTTAAAATTCAACATTCCGCCTTCGGCGGCAGGAGGATTCGTTTTTCATTCAACATTTAAAATTCAACATTCAAAATTCCGCCTTCGGCGGTCAGAGGACAGAGGACAGAGGTCGGAGGTCAGAGACCTGAGGGCTGAACGCGGAGCGAGCACTAGCGAGCTTGGGAAAATCCGGCGCAGCCCTAACTGGCATGGCCGAAGGCAAACCTGAGGGAGAAAGAACCTGGAATGATGTCCAGGGTTACGGATTTCAATTACATGCTATGGCCTATTCTCCAGCCAGTCTGAGAACTGCCGTGCGGGTCGTTATAGAAACGCGGAAGCGGAGCCGGTCGAGTTGGTCGAGCAGCGGCATGACGGCCGGGATCAGACCTATTTTTTTGGCATCAAGGAGGAGGCCCAATGTGCCGGTCATTGGAATTCTTAGTAGCTCTGCAGCACGTCTTCCGAGACCGTCGTCGAGGATGACGAAAGGGAATGGAGATTCGAGGGCAAGAGCGAGAACAGAGGACTCGCCACGCCCCAAGTCTGCCGCGAGGGGAAGCGCCGGGGCGCTGACAGGTTGGCGGAATATCACCCATGGAAGCCGGGTGAGGTCCGGGACGTCGCATCCTTGAGAATGGCCGATCTGCAATTCTTCATGAACCGCATGAGGCACGATTACCCTGCCGATCAAGGCCGGGAGTATTTCCAAGCATCCGAGCTGATGTAGATACTGGAATGGGGAAGTATTGCAGATGAAATCAGGCAAGGCGAGTTTCCCGTAGGAGTTCGGCTTCGTTCAGACGGAAGGTGTCGACGCCAAAATCGGCCAGTTTGGCGAGGAACACGACACGCGGAATCCCAGCGAGGCAGGCGGCAGCACCTGAGGACAACTCACCCATCTCATGGAGTTTGGCCGCCGCTGCCAACAGCAGTCGCGAGCCCACGTCCTCCGGCGTGCCGTGTAAGGCCAGCAGTGTCTCATCGGGGATTTCCAGCGTGAGTTGATTCATGGGGAGAGTTTCTCTCAGTTTGATGGGATTTGCAACAGAGAAAATGTGAGGTTCAGGGATAAGAGGCATCAGGCTGGAGACCTGAGGGGAGGGAGAGAGGGCTGAGGGCTGAGACCTGAGGTTGAAGAGAAGGGGAGGCGCTGTGCGAAGCATTCGCCGCTTCAGGTCTTCATTCTTCTCCTTCAGGTTTGCGGTGATAGAAGACGAGATCCACCCAGTAGTGGGTGTTGTTGAGAGTGATGCGGTATTGTCTGCCGACGAAGGTGAAGCCTTTGCCTAGTCGAAGCGTTCTTTGGGCAGGCCACATTGTCGGATCATCGAGCGGATGGTACCGTGGGTGGGGTCCTTGTTGTTAGATATTTCCTCGGATGGGGAGGAGTGATGAGTAGTGAAGAGCATTGTACGATCCACCTGAGGACAGAGGACGGAGGGCTGAAGCGCGTTGCGCGAGCGCTTCAAATTCAGCCCATGGACTTCATGGCGCCGGGATTTCCAGGGACCTGCAGATCTTGCGTGTCAGAAGATCGGGGATTTCGCTGTGGCGTGGGACAGGTTCCCGCCGTCCGGTTGCTGGATTCCAATAGATCGAGTGGGACGCACCTTCGCGTTTGAGGGGAGGACCGCAAAAGTATGGAGTGCGGTGGGAAGCACAGCGCCACACCGCTTTGGCTGCAAGTGCGACGGTCATACAGTTGCTACAATGGGGGCGGATTAGTCGGCGCGGCGAGGCCGCCACGCCCTACCGGTTTTCGCATTTAAGATCCACGAGCATGGCGTCATGGAACGCTTGCCAGGCGGCATCGGCGTTGGGGGCGCCGCGCACGGCGCCTTGGATGACGCGGGCATAGGCGGGGCGGGAGCGGGTGAGGGCGCAATGGATGCGGATGGCACGCAAGTGATCGAAGGGCATGCCGCCGAGGCCGTCGCGGGCATTGGCAGCGGGCCTGCCGGCAACCCAGACGGCGCGGAACGCATGCACCTGGGGGCCGCGAACTGCCACGCCATTGGTTGGTCCGGGTTCGCGAAAGACGGTGTGGTCGAAGGAGAGGGTGGGGCCGGGTTGCGGCAATTTTGAATTATCAATTTGGGATGTTGAATGTTGGATAGGAGAAGAAGAGGCGCTTGTTCTGGCGTTTCTCGCGCCGTTGGCGACAAGTCCGTCTTCGCGAGGCTTCACCGGGACAAGTGGGCTGGCCCGGCGGTCCTGCCCTACCGTGTAGGCAATGGGCTTTTCCTTGGAGACGAGGATCATGCCGATGGAGCCCATGCAGGCCTCGGGCATGTGCCGGAACGCCTCCAACACGCTGCCTGTATCGGTGCCGTCCCACTCGAAAAACGCGAGGTGCAGGCCGATGGTGTCGTCGAGTTTGACGTGCAACACCTGGCCGCTGGAACAACGCAGCATGGGCGCGGACTTGGCGTAAACTTCGGGGAGGGGAGTGAATGAAGAAGATAGTGGATAGTGGATCGTGGATTGTGGATAGTGGATTGTGGATCCTCTATCTTCTATCTCCGATCCTCTATCTTCTATCATCGATCCTCTATCTTCTATCATCGATCCTCTATCTTCTATCATCGATCCTCTATCTTCTATCATCGATCCTCTATCTTCCATCTGCGGCCGATAGGCCAGGACGGGCTGGCCGGGGTCCGCGGGCGCGGGGTGCATCCACCAGTAGGCCAAGCCTTCGGTCGCGCCGAGGGTGAGGGCGATGGCGGAGAGAGACGCAAGACTGGCAGAGCCAAGACGCAAGAGGAGAGGAAGAGTTGTCGGGTGAAGAGGAAGAACGTCTAAAGGTTTAAAGGTCTAAAGGTCTATTGTTCGAAGGCCAGCCAGGCGGTTTCGGCGTTGGGGGGGAGCGCCGCGGACGGGGCCTTGGATGACGCGGGCATCACGGAGCACCGACCACGGCACGCTACCGCCCGTGGTCGCTTTTCCGGGTCAGGGAAAAAACCAAGAGTCGATGGCATCGAAGGGTCAGTTGCTGCGAACGATCAGCCGAGGAGAAGAACAACGGCATGAAGATTGCTGGAAAGCGGCGGCCAGTTCAAGAAAATATGAACGATATTTCAGATGGGATGGCGGTGTGGGTTCTTGTGGGGAATGGGTGGATGAGGTCGGTCTGCCCTAGGATCCTTTTTCGCTATCGCTGCCGTAGGCGCCATAAGCTTTGTAACCGTATCGGTAAGCGCGGCCGTAGCGGGAACTCTTGTAGTAGCCATAGGAGTAGTTTTCGCTCATCAGGCGGCGCTTTTCCTGGAAGCCGTTGAAGACGACGCCGCTGAGCGAGGTGCCGTCCTCTTCCAGAATCGTGAGTGCCCGGTGGACGGCACCTTTGGGGACCTTTTCCGCCTGGACGACGAGGCAGACATTGTGGGCGAGAGGTGCGATGACGCGGGTATCCGGCACCGCCAGGATGGGGGCGGTATCGAGCACCACGATATCGTAGTCGCGGCAGGCCTGATCGAGGACGGACTGGAGGTGAGTGATTTCGAGGAGTTCGCCCGGGTTGGGGGCGCGCATTCCGGACAGGATGATGTGGAGGTTTTCGTGGCCGCTATTGCGGCAGATGACCTCGTCAAAGGAGGCGAGGCCGGCAAGGCACTCGGTGATGCCGCCATGTGCCTGTTCGCGGGTGAGGCCGAAGACCTTGTGGACCGAGGGTTTGCGCAAGTCCAGATCGATGAGGAGTGTCTTGCGTCCCTGGCCGGCGGCGGCAAGGGCGAAGTTGGCGGAGGTCAGGGTTTTGCCTTCACTGGGGAGAGAGCTGGTGAAGAGGGAGATTTTGCGCGTTGTTTCGTCGCCGAGGAGGGATACGGACGCGCGGAGGACGCGATACATTTCCGCATAACTGGTGGAAGATGTGCCGTGGCGGAAGACGATGCGCCGGTCCCAATCCTTGTGGAAATTCGTTTTATCGTTGGGGTTGCGTTTCCGATACTGTTGTTCGGCGACGGCGAGGTGATGGAGTTTGATATCGGCAATCGCGGCGAGAACAGGCACGTTGGTCTCGCCGACGAGCTGAGAGACAGTGTGGAACTTGTTGTCGAGGCGGATCATGAGCAGGGCGAACAGGAGCCCGCAGGCAAGGCCGCCCAGAGTCCCGGAGGTGAAGACTTTGCTGGAAATCGGGGCCGAGGGGCCACCGGGCACGCGCGCCAGATTGCTGACTTCGGCGGTGGATTCTTCCGACTCCTGATTGACGCTGGTTTCCTGCATGCGGGTCAGCATGCTGTTGAAGACACTCGTTGAACTGATGATTTCGCTCTCGAGCACCCCAATGCGTGCGAGGAGTTGCTGACGGGCGCTGTGCAGATAGTCGTCAGGTTGGGTCAGGTGATCCGGCATGTCCTTGCCGGCCGATTCCCAATAGGACTTGTCAGTCGCGGTCTTGCGGGCCGCATCGAACTCACGAATGAAACGTTCTTGAAGTTGTTTCAGTTCCGCGTTGGCGGTCATCATTTTCGGATGTTTCGGGAGGTAGCGGCGCTCCAACGTGGTGACCTCGGCTTCCTTGGTATCAAGCGCCTTGAGCACCTCCAGGGCGCGCGAGTAGATCGACTGGGTTCTGCGGGCGGTTTGGAGGTTGGAGCGGGCATCCTTGGATTCCTTTTGCAACAGATCGATCGAACTGCTGCGGTCTGCGGTGCGGGCGCTGGCGATCTCGGCGAGGTATTCGCGGGCAATGGCATCGGCGAGGGCTTTGGAGACTTCGGGCACGGGGTGGGTGATGGCAATATCGAGCAGGCGGGTTCCGCGGCGGATGGAGACTTGCATCCAACCGGAGATCATGCCGCCGAGAACGGCGGCGGGAGGCGGGGCTTGGCGCGCCGAGTCGTCGGCGGTGGACTCATTGCCCAGTTTGTTACGCAGCCATTCGGGCATCCAATCCACCGGCATCGGCATCAAGCCGGGCAGATCGCGAACATCCTGGCGTGATGCGACGCGTTCGAGCAAGTCCACGCGGCGGATGCGTTCGGCGACGGTGTTCATGGCTTCGATGCTGCCCAGGTTGATTTCATCGACCTGGTCGCGGGACATCACGGAATTGGTTTGCTGTTTGATCAGCAGGGATGCGGCGGCGGTGTATTGCTTCGGGGTTTTGGAAAGATAGTAGGTGGCTCCGAGAAATCCGAGGATCATCCCCAGAACAATCCAATACCAGCGACCAATGAGATGATTCGCCATCCGCCTGAGCTTGTCCTGATCGGGACGGCGCGATGTGCCGCTGTCCGGCATGTCCAGATCTTCAGCATCCTCGATATCGAATGCTTGGCGGCGTGAGCGCTGGGAGGGTGACATAAGAGAAAGGAGAAGAGGAGGAGTTGTCCGAAGTGAAAGAGCAGAGACAAGGGCTCAGAAGAGTCGTTCCGCGACGGTGATCACGTCATCGGGCTCAATGAGGAATGGCCGATCCCCGCGTTGGGAGATCGCCTTGAAATCGACGAGGATGACCGTGCCCTTGCGGTTGATGGAGACTTTTTTCGGATTGGCCAAATCTGTCAGGCCGCCGGCTATGGCAATCGCATTGACCAGATCCAGTTTGCCCTTGACCGGAAAGGGCAAGGGGCCCGGCTTGCTGACTTGGCCAAGCACGGCGAAGGTTTTGCCAATGAAAGCACTCTGGTTGACAATGATGCGATCGCCTGCGGCAAGTTGGGTGCGACCGGATGCTCCTTGAATCGCATCCATGGTGTAGGTGGAAATCGCGCCTGAGGCGCGGACGAGGCGGATACCATTGGCATCGGCGGTTTCGGCGAGGCCGCCACAAGAAGTCATGGCGGTGACCAAATCGATGTGGCCGGATACGGGCATCGGGATCTGGCCGGGGCTTTTGACCGCGCCGATGACCGAGATGAATTCGGTGGCGTAATCGGTGACGGAAATGTTCAGTTTGGGATCGACGAGATAATCCTTGGCATAAAGTTCGCGGAGGCGTTCGGCAGCGGCGGAGATGGTCAAGCCGCTGATCTGCACGGGGCCGATGAGGGGGAACGATGCCTGGCCGGTTTTGAGGATGCGGACTTGGACGCAGAGATCCGCCTCTTCGTAGACGGCCACGCTGATGACGTCGTTTGGGCGCAGGATGTAAGTGGCTTCCTCCTTGTCGGCGGCAAGGGCTGCCACGGGGAGGATCAATACCAGCATGAAACGGTACCATCCCACGAATTTCATGGTTTTTTCAAAGGGCTTGGACATGGAAAGTTGGATGCGGACAAAGGGTGTGACATGGACGGATGGACAGGACGCAACCAGCCATGCCGGGAGACTGATAAGATTTTCCGTAACACACTACCAGCAAAAAAAAAGTGGCAGGCGGTGGAGCGCGCAGAGCCCCGTATGGAAGTGGCCGGGCCGGATCCGCACTGACCGTAGATCCGTTAAAAATTCCGGTTGATGCTGAAGCCCATCTGCAAGGATTCCCAGGAATCCCCCGTGCCGCCATAATAGCTGCTTGCATAGACGCCAGTCTGCTCGTTGTAACGGACAAACAAACTGGCGTTGCAGGTATTCGCGAAGACGGGCATGCTGAGTGTGCTGTCGAAACTCAAGGTGCTGCTGTCTGGCCGGCCCACTGCCATGCCTTGTGCCGAGGCCGAAGTACTGGTGAGATAGGACACGCCGAGGTTCAAGTTGGCCCGGCGGACCTTGCGGTGGTAGCCAAGACGCAGCGAATTGCTTTCGTAGAAGGCCGCTGCGCTCGTGGGGTCGGCCTGCATACTCCGGGACCACGCTAGGCTCATGCCCCACAAACGCGATGCCTGATAGTTCAGCGCCAGTGATCCCGACATCGCCGGATCTATGGATTGCCCGTTGTCGGCTTGGTAAAAGTCAATGCCTGTCTGGGAAGTCAGCGTGACTTTTCTGCTCAGCTTGTAATTCAGGGTGACGGTGGGGCCGATGGAAGTGCGGTTTTGTTGGGGAATGATGCTGGTGGAGTAGGAGCCGCTCATGGAGGTGTAACGGATGCCCGGACCAATCTCGGTTAGAACGGAATACCGCCACAAGGCGGACATTCCGAGGTTGAAATTATTCGTATCGCCATAACTGCCGCCGGTCGAAGTGGTGGAATTCTGGTCGATATTTCCCGTCAGCGAGATATCCTTGGTGAGCCGATACCGGGCCGAGAGCCCCATATGAACGCGGGTGTTCTCGATCACGGCGGAAGAGGCGGAGGATGAATAATTGTTGCTTCCCTGGTCCAGATCGATGCCGGCGCTTAGCGAAGCACTGAATCTGCGGCCCTCGTAATTGACCATCACGCTGGCACCCATGTTGACGCGATTGAAGTTCCCTTGATTGAAATCCTGATTGTCGCCGCCCTGCGGATTGCCGCCAAAGGTCGAACCGGAGTAGTAATTTTGGGGGCTGCCGCGGTTCGAGTCGTAGCCGGCGGTGGCCGTGGCCGTGATCCTGCCACTCTTGTAATTGGCGACCAAGCCGCCACCCTGGCTGTAGCCACTGAAGTCCGACATGCTGAAATACTGGTCGTAGCGACCACGGTAATTGGCGCCAAACGTGAAGGGTGTGCCTTTTGATAGATAACTCAGGTTCCCCCCAAGACTGGTGAAAAAATCAGCCTGCGGCTGGGAAGATCGGGTGATATTCGAGTCGTAGGTGCCGGTCAGCGTGGCGGCCATGCTGAAACCGCCGAGCAGATCGTCCCCAAACGCACTCCCTAACGGAAAACCTGACATATTGTCGAAAGGCCCGCCCGTGTCGCTTGTGTCGGACAGTTCGGTCGTGTCGGCCGGTTCGCTTGTGTCGATCGGCGGGTCGCTTGTGTCGGCCGGTTCGCTTGTGTCGATCGGCGGGTCGGGCACGCCGGGCACCGTACCAAAAGCACTGGCGGCATCCGCATACCCGGGCGATGCGTCGGGTGCGCCTGGCGTGCCGGGAGTATTCGGATAGCCGGGTACGTTCGGCGTGTTGGAGATGGGCGGGTAACCGGGCACGTTGGGTGTGTTGGAGATGGGCAGGGTGCCGGGCACGCTGGGCGTGTTGGAGATGGGTGGGTAACCGGGCACGCTGGGCACTCCGGGCAATCCGCCGGATGCATCTGGTGTGAGCGTGCCCTCGGTCTGGGCCGACAAGCGCGCCAGCGCCACGGCCACCCATAGACAGCCCGCAGCAGGCATGATGCCCGCGATGCGACGGATCATGGAGTGACAGGCAAGCATGGCGATGACGAACGGTGTGATGGCGATAATGCAGCAGAAGAATCCCGCCGATCCAAGCAAGAAAAAGCCGCTTCAGGAATTTTCCGGAAGCGGCTTTTTTGCGGAAGCCTAGGCAAGCCATCAGGCACGCCTGCGGCGTGTCACGAAGCCCAGCCCCGCCAAGCAAAGCAGCAATGAGGATGAGGGCTCGGGAATCAAATCAAGATTGTCCATGCGGATAATGTTGGAACCGAAAGCATTGGTACCAGTGTTCGACCAGTTGATGTTGAATTGATCGGTTACGGTCAGCGGATTAAGGGCAAGTGTGCCCCCATCAACGCGCGTATTCCCCCCGTCAATGCTTAACGAGAAATCCGTATTACTGCCATTTGCCGCGCATAACAAATCAAATTGATACATGCCAGCTTCTTCAAATGCCATGTTCAACTGCCCGCCGCCGCCCGTTGCATAGTCACTCGTATAGTCCACATTCCACCAAGCCGCATCCAGATTGGGATCCCCCGTTGGCACTGGCACTTGGGGCGAGAACGCGATGGTGAGAAGGTTAGCTGTACCGACGGTGAATGAAACCCCAAAATTGTCGCGATTGAAAAACCCAGTTGCGTAGCTGTCGTTGATGGCGAAATCGAAGGTGGCGGTAAGCGTGCCCATCGTTCCCGAGTATTGATGACTCAAAGTGACCGTAGTGGGAGCGGTAGGAGGCGTATCAACCGCAGATGCATCACCCAAAAAGATCCCCCTACCTTGTGCCACAAAAGTGTTCCCAACTATAGAATACTGGTCATCTTTATTATTGATGCTCCAACCATCCTGACCAGCGACATCCGCTAAATCGTAGGAATTGAAGTTCTGGGAGTAAGTGGTCGCATCAGCCCCAGCCACAAAGGCCAAGGTGACTATTCCGGTAAACAGTGATTTATTCATAAGGTTGTTAACTCAATGGGTTGAAGAAAGATTTCTGAAATTGGTTACCAGCGGCTGATCACAGACTTGCTGCCGTTCGTGATAACAGATGGCGTGCCGCCCGAACGAGCAGCTTCCACCGGCGTCACAAAAGCCGCGCCCAATCCAACGAGACACACAACAAGGACGAGTTTGCGGAGGAATGTTTTCATAACGGCGCAAGTACAACCGAATTCCGGAGGGGAGTCAATTGTTTTTTTGATTTTTTTGATAAATCATTCAAAGTGTTGACAATGAAAGTGTTGCGATAACAAATGAAGCGCATCATTCGGGCGCTGGGAGAAGTTTCTCAAGGTTGGGTTTTTCTTTTGCCAGTTGCCGGATTCTCTGGATGGTTTGATCTCTGGACGTCCGGGTGCCCGGCTGCTGGAGCCGGTCGAGCTGGTCGGCGCGGCGCAGGGCTTCGCTCCACAGTGCGGCGCAGCGTTGCGGATCGACCGGAGCCCAGGCCTGCGCCTGCTGCAGCGGGCCGACGACCCAAGTGGGGTCCAGCGCCCGCTCAATGGCGCAGGTGCGGTCGATCAACGCGTATTTGTCGTCGAAGTGGAAGGCTAGGAATCTCTGATAGCGCAGGATGCCGCGGTCAAGTGGTGCAACGGAGCGGGCTTGATCCAGCAGGACCAGCGCCTTTTCCAGCCTGTCTTGGGCAGGATCCGGTTGGTAGGTTTGCCCCTTGGCTGCCGCCGCCAGCTGTAGGGATTGGTCTTCCTGATAGAGGCGTTGCGCCCGTTCGAGGGTGTGCGGGGCGGTGTTGAGAGCCGGTTGCGCACCGCCCCCCCACTGGGCGCGGATCAGTAAGGCGGCGGCCAGCAGCAGGGCGAGCGCGGCCAAGCGGAACGGCCAGGCTTTTTGGGGGGGTGGGGCGGCGCCCTCGGGAGGCGCGTGCAACGAGAGGGCGAAGAGCAAGGCCGCGCTCCACGCTAAAGTGATCCGATGGCCGGGCACATCGAACAACCCATGAACGGGGACCAACAAGGCGGCGGCCAGACACGCGCTGCGCAAGGCGCGGTCCCTGCCGTTCAGAATGGCCAGCCAGGATTTTTTGAAGGCGAGAACGACCAGTGCTAACAGGGCCAGGGTGGCCGGAATGCCGGTTTCCGCCGCCATCCACAGCCAGTCGCTTTCCGGATGGTAGCAATCCGAGTCATTGGCGACGGCAGTGAGGTTCCGGTATTGCGGAAACACATGGAAATACTGCCCGGCCCCGATGCCGGTCCATGGAAAATCGCGGATCAAACCGATGGTGTCGCGGGCGATGGGAATCCGGAAATCCAGATCCTGGAACGATTCCAGCGCCAGTTTCCCTTTCCCCGGTGTCGCCGCCTCCTGCGGGATGATCAAGGTGCTGGTTTGCTCCACGATTTTCGCGAGTCGGTCTTTCACCCGGCTTTCGGTGATAAAAAACAGGCCGGTGACCGTGAGTCCGATCAGCCCGAGAATCCACAAGCCGTGTTTCCCGAGATAGCGCCTGCCCAACATGGGCAGCCACACGAGACCCCCGATGGCCACCAGCACGACGCCACTGCGGCTCACCGACCACCCGCCCACCGCCCACAGACACACCCCGGTGCCTGCGAGCGCGACGGCCATGACGAAAAACCGCTTGTCGCGCAGGGCTTGGAGCACGTTGCCCAAGCCGCAGATGGCTCCCATGGCAAGGTAGGTGGCGGTATGATTGTGATTGGGGAAAAACCCGAAATGGGCATCCGTGGCGAGGTAGCCGGCGTGAGGCGTATTCTGCAGGCATCTCGCGATGATTGCATAAGCGGCGACTCCCAAGGTGAAGGCCATGGCCCACAGCCGCACTTGGGACGACGCCGCACGGTGGCCCGCCAGCCACAAGCCGGTGACTAACATGATTGCAAACAACGCGAACATCTCGGCCGCCTGTCGCGATTGAATGGCCACCAAGGGGCCGGTCTGCACGCCGAGCGACTCTAACTGACGCCGCCATGCCGGCATGGCGAACCAGTCTGCCGGCAGGAATGCGGCCATGCCGGCAATCCCGAATAGCGCGGCAAGGATCCACCACAAACGTGGCAAGGGAACCACCGGCGGAAATACCAACAGCAACAGTCCGGCACACCCTAACAGCAAAGCATGAAAACCCGCCCCAGGTCCCGCGACCATGAACGTCGCCAAAAACAACAGCGCCCAGAACGCCCCGAAGACCCATTTCGAACCCGGTTCAGGTACATCCAGGTTTCCCCCACTTCTGCGCCGCTCCTCGTTAGGCTCACTCATGCATGGGCAGTCAAGACGAATCCCTGTGGACTTGTCAACCCCGGGTGCAGGACAATAATCTTCAGAATCAGCGGCATGAAAGACTCCACCGATCCCAAAAGCATCCTCCAACAACTCGCCACCATCGACCAAATGGTGGCGCGGCCAGCCAGGCGATGACCCGTTCGGTAGCGGGGACAAGATCAGCTTGTCCCCAAGGGATTGCGGGAGGCGGGCAGTCGCACCCGTCTAACTGCATCCCTGGCTGGTGCCACATTGGGTACAGCAGCCGCAGGCCCCGGCGCGGATCACCTTGTCGGAGCCGCAGTTAGAGCAGGTGATGCCCATGTAGGCGGTGCCGAGCGCGGTTTTCACGCTGTCGGTTTTCGCGGCGGGCAATTGGATTTCCGCCGCGAGGCTGAGTTCCGGCACCGGGCGGTTGAGCGCTTGTTGTTCCATCTTGGCGATTTCCGGCATGGGCAGTTCGCTCTGGTGATTGTCCGGAGCGGTGGCTTCGCGGTAACCCTTGATGAATTCGCAGCCGAGCCAGCGGAAGACATAATCGGTGATGCTGAAGGCGGTGCGGATGTCCGGGTTTTTGGTGAAACCGCTGGGCTCAAAACGCTGATAGGCGAATTTTTTCACCAATTGTTCGAGCGGCACGCCGTATTGCAGCGAGATCGAGGTGAGTGTGCCGACGGTGTCCATGAGACCACCGATGGTGCTGCCTTCCTTGGACATTTGGATAAACACTTCACCGGGGCGGCCATCTGGATAGAGCCCGACGGTGATATAACCTTCGTGACCGGCGATCTCGAATTTGTGGGTGAGCGACATGCGGGTGTCGGGCATGTGGCGGCGCGCGCGGGTTTCGGATTTCTGACGGAGTTCCTCGTTCTCGCGGATCAGCGCGGCAATGCGTTCCGCCAGCATTTCGCCGCCGCTGGTGGCATCGTCTGCCAGGCCGCCCATGCCGTTGGTTTTTTTCGTGTTGAGCGGTGCCGAGCGTTTGGAGCCGTCCCGATAGATGGCGATCGCCTTGAGGCCGAGCTGCCAGGCCTCGATGTAGGTTTGCATGATGTCCTCGACACTGGCGCTTTCCGGCATGTTGACGGTTTTGGAAATGGCGCCGCTGAGGAACGGTTGGGCGGCGGCCATCATCCGCAGGTGGCCGCAGTAGTTGAGGCTGCGGGTACCAAGGTGCGGTTTGAAGGCGCAATCGAAAACCAACAAGTGTTCCGGTTTCAGTCCGCTGTGAACGGTTTTCCCGGTTGCCTCGTCGAGGATGTCTTCAATGGTGTCGTATTGTTCGATATGCACGAGGATGGCGGCGATTTCATCCGAGGTATAGCCGAGCCGCGTGAGCGCCGGAGGCACCGTGCGGTTGACGATTTTCAACATGCCGCCGCCGGCGAGGAGTTTGTATTTCACCAGCGCGATGTCCGGTTCGATGCCGGTGGTGTCGCAATCCATCAGGAAACCGATGGTGCCGGTGGGGGCCAGCACGGTGACTTGGGCGTTGCGGAAGCCGTGGGCGCGTCCCTGCTGCAGCGCGAGATCCCATGCCGCACGCGCGGCATGGATGATGGGCGTGCAATCGCCGTGTCCTTCCAGCTTGTGAGCATGGTCGCGATGGAGCTCGATGACTTCGAGCATCGCCGCTTCGTTAGAATGGGCGGGCGGATGGGTGACATCGCCGTAACGGGCGTCCTGATAGGAAGGGAAGGGGGCTTTGGCGGCGGCCAGTTCGGCGCTGACGGCATAGGCATGGCCGGTCATCAGCGCGGTGATGGCACTGGCGTGGGCGCGGCCATCATCGCTGTCATAGCCGAGGCCGCGGCTCATGATGAGAGCGCCGAGATTGGCGTAACCCAGGCCGAGCGTGCGGAAGGCGTGGGAATTTTCCGTGATTGGTTTGGTCGGATAACTGGCGCGGTCGACGAGGATTTCCTGGGCGACGATGAACAATCGCACGGCCGACTTGAAGCGCTCGACATCGAACGAACCGTCGCGTTGTTGGAAGCGGACGAGGTTGAGTGAGGCGAGGTTGCAGGCGGTGTCGTTGAGGAAGAGATATTCCGAGCAAGGGTTGGTCGAATTCTGGCGGCCGCTGCCCTTGCAGGTGTGCCAGGTGTGGATGGTCGAGTCGAACTGCATGCCGGGATCTCCACACGTCCAGGTGCCAAGCGCGATTTTGCGCAGCAACTCGCGGGCGTTTTTCTTTTCGCACGGTGTGCCATCGGTGACGCGCCGCGTCCACCAATCGGCTCCGGCCACAGCGGCATGCATGAATTCGTCACTGGTGCGGACCGAAAGGTTTTCGTTTTGGAACATGACCGAGCCATAGGCATCGCCGTTGTAGCTGCCGTCGTAGCCCTGTTCGATGAGCGCCCATGCTTTCTTTTCCTCAATGGTTTTGGCTTCGATGAAATCCTCGATGTCCGGATGCCAATCCTTGAGGGTGTTCATTTTGGCCGCACGTCGCGTCTTGCCGCCGGATTTCACCGCATTGGCGACTTGGTCATAGATGCGCAGGAACGACATCGGGCCCGAGGGTCTGCCGCCGCCGGAGAGTTTTTCGCGCGAGGATCGCAGGGTGGAAAGATCGGAACCGGTGCCGGAGCCGTATTTGAAGAGCATGGCTTCCGAGGCGGCGAGGCGCATGATGTCCTCCATGTTGTCTTTCACGCTCTGAATGAAGCAGGCGCTGGCCTGCGGATAATGATACTGGCCGGGCGCGCGATGAACCATGCCCGACTCCGGTGCCCAATACCAACCTCCCTCGCCGCCGTTTTTGCCGACGCCGTATTGGTGATAGAGTCCCACGTTGAACCACACCGGGGAATTGAACGCGCCGTATTGATGGAGGCACAGCCATGTTAGATCCTGATGGAAATGTTCCGCACTCGCGGCATTGGCGAAGTAGCCGTCTTCGATTCCCCAGTCGGTGATGGTGCGTGTCACGCGGTGGATGAGTTGGCGGACGGATTGCTCGCGACCTCCTTGGTGGGGATCCGTACCGTGTGCGGCGTCACCGTAGAAATATTTCGAGACGGCGATCTTGGTGGCGAGTTCGCTCCATGCCTTGGGCGATTCGACATTTTCCTGACGAAACACGGCTTTCCCGCTGTCGTCGGTAATCTCCGCTGTGCGGTGGTGCCATTCAATTTCATCAAACGGAGAAACCCCGGGCGTGGCAAAACAGGGCTCGAAGGCAAGACCGGGTGGGGTGGGCGTGGGAGAACTCATGCGGCGGACGGGTGTATCGAGGGTTAATGATGGCGGATTCATGTCAAATAAAGGTTGAATTTCGGGGAGGTGGGGCGAGCGCTTGATATTATTGTTTGGAAAACGGAAGCAATTACCATATGTGGTGTCGAGGATGATTATTGTTCTACCATGGGTAGTTTATGACAAGGAAAAAATGCAAATTTTTCTGAAATGCCCATGGCTCTAGGAAAGCAATTTGCGAGGCCTGAAAAACAGCGGTAAATTCAGCCTGAAAAGGCAGGTGTTTCTCTGGAATTGGCCTCAATCATGGGATTTACGGGTCGCCTAACAGCAGCCGGACCGTCCGTTGTCAGCCATGAACCGGCGGACGGGTGGACGGTTTAACGGAGCCGGAGATTTACCGGCGGGCGCAGGCTCTCATCCGCTTGTGATGCAAAAACTCACGGTAACGGGCGTTGAGCTTGCTATTTTGTGGAGATTGCGGCATAATTCGTTTTTCAAACGATTCGCGCCAGCCCGGTCTGCTGGGATATTGGCGGGCTGCGGGTTGCCACCAAATGCACAAAATGACTACGGATTCCTCAGTTCCATGCGCAGCGGACGCCTCGACGTTGCCGCCGATTATTCAAGGTGGCATGGGTGTTGGTGTTTCGGGTTGGCGTTTGGCGCGGGCGGTTTCGCAACAGGGGCAACTTGGCGTGGTGTCCGGCACCGCGCTGGATTTGCTACTCACGCGGCAACTTCAGCTCGGCGATCTGGGCGGTCATTTGCGGCGTGCGTTGCAGGCGTTTCCTTATCCGGAAATCGCCGCACGCATTCTCGATCGCTATTTCATTCCCGGCGGCAAGGCACCTGAAGCATCGTTCAAAGCTCAGCCGATGATTTCCCATCAGCCGTCGCGTTCGACGCGGGAATTGGGCGTTCTATCAGCTTTCGTGGCGGTCCATCTCGCCAAAGAGGGCCACCCGGGATGGGTGGGCATGAATCTTCTGGAAAAAATCCAGACGCCCACGCTGATGGCACTGTATGGTGCCATGCTGGCCGGTGTGAACGTAGTGCTCATGGGCGCGGGAATCCCGCGGCAAATTCCCAAAATCCTCGACGATTTGGCGCTCGGACATCCCGCCGCCATGCGACTTGACGTGACGGACGCGAAGGAGCCGATCTTCATTCATCTCGATCCCTCGGAATTCGGTCCCGTGCCCGCTCTGACCCGCCCGCTATTTCTGGCGATCGTTTCTTCACCGGTACTCGCGGAAAACCTGCGTCGCAAGGCGTCCGGGAAAGTCAATGGCTTTGTCGTCGAGGGTGCGACAGCCGGGGGGCACAACGCGCCGCCGCGCGGGCCGATGCAGCTCACGCCTGATGGCGAACCGATCTACGGTGAGCGCGACCGGATCGATCCGGCGAAGTTCGCTGAAATCGGGCTGCCGTTCTGGTTGGCCGGGGGGTATGGCCGGTTAGGCAAACTCCGGGAGGCACAGGCCTATGGTGCCAAGGGCATTCAGGTCGGAACGGCCTTCGCGTTTTGCGAGGAGTCGGGGTTCGAACCCGCGCTCAAAGCGCATGTTCTCGCGGCCCTGAAACGAGGGGATTTGAAAATCCACACCGACGCATTGGCATCACCCACCGGTTTTCCGTTCAAAGTGGCGCAGGTTTCCGGCAGCGTCTCGGAACCGACGGTCTATCATGATCGCCGGCGGGTGTGTGATCTCGGTGTGCTGCGCGAGACCTATCAGAAGTCCGATGGCAGCATTGGCTTCCGCTGTGCCGCCGAGCCGGAGGATATCTATCTTTCGAAAGGCGGCGATCTCGCACAAACCGTGGACCGCAAGTGCTTGTGCAACTCGCTCTGCGCGTCCGCCGGTGTCGGCCAGATCCGCGACGGATACGAGGAACCCCCGATCATCACCGTCGGCGACGATCTCGACGCGGTGCGCGAATTGCTGTTGGCGGAGCGGGACAGTTACACCGCAGCGGATGTGATCGCACAACTATTGGCTTGAACAGGAGACTTTCTAACCGCATGACGGCAGGGAAGCGAAAGCGAGGGCGCGTTGCTTCATTTGGTTGGCCATCAGGGTGAGGGCGTTGGCACGGGTCGGGGCGAGGTGTTCCTTGAGGCCGGAACGGTCGATGAATCCCATGTTCGCAGTCAGAATGGCGTCGGGGGTCTCACCGTCGAGCACCCGCACAAAGAGGGCGATCATGCCCTTGGTGATGAGTGAATCGGAGTCTGCAGAGTAGTGGACCGTGCCCTCGGCAAAGGTTGCGTCCAACCAAACCTGGGATTGGCAGCCCTTGATGAGATGCTCCGGGGTTTTGGCGGCGTCGCGTAGCGGCGGGAGTTTTTTTCCGAGGCCGATGACGTATTCGTAGCGTTCGGTCCAATCCGGGAAGAGTGCGAGTTCCTCGAGAATCCGCGCTTGTTTTTCAGCGATGTTCATGGGTGGCGGGAGTGGAACGCGAAACGGCGTGCTCGGCAAGCCGGATCAGGTGGCGGGTGAGAGTCTTTGCAATAACCTGCCTGATGAAAAGGCGAGGATGGGGATCAGGATGCAAACCGTGGGCAAGGGGGGTGCCCACCGGTTCGCACCACCGATCAGAGCGAGCGGCCACAGAACGATCAAATCCACCAGCGGAATCGCGCCGAGCAGGTTGGCAACGTGCGTCTGGACGGACTTGCGGGAAGAAGACGCCAGGCCAAGACCCATCCACAAGCCGTAGGGCAGCAGCCCGAGCACACAGAACAGCAGAGGAAATGACAATAACCACCAAGTCGCGAAAAACATCGCAATCGCGGAGGCGGGAAACAGCATCCGGGAGAGACCGATGACCCCCGCCGGAGGCGCATCCATCGTTTCGTATCTCGCGCACAGGGACAATCCGGCGACATGCAGCAACAGTCCGCAGGCACACGCGGCCACCACCGCGCTCAGCCCCGCAGTACCAGCACACCACGCGGGAAACGGCGCAAACCCTGGAGGTACGCAGCCGACAAACCCCAACACCGGCAACAACGCCCGGCACAATCCCAACGGCACCACCGACCACGCGCTGCGCTTGTGCACCCGCGTGTAAAGAACGATGCAACTCACGATGAGTAGCGCCACTAACAGGCTGTGGCGGTGGACCGCAGCGGCAAGGCATATGCCCAGCGCGCCGAAAACCAGCGCCACTGACAGATAGAAACCCGGTGCCAACAGTGCCTGCGGCAGAGCCCGTTCAGGCCGGTGTGCCGCGTCCCAGTCGCGATCCGCCCAGTCATTGAGGAAACACCCCGCAAGATAGAAACTCACTCCCGCCAACCCGAGGACGGCTGCCAGCACCCAAAACGCTCCGTCCGGCCAAGCGTCTCGCAATGTCGCAGCCAACGCAATGCCAAGCCAAACATTGCCCGCCACACTGGGAATGTTGGCGATCCGGGCGCTCGCGCACAGCGCGTGAAGTTTTTCCGAGTGACTCATCTCATGTGGGTGTCCGCCGGTCATCCTCCCGACAAAGGGAAAAGTTGTCAACATGGGGCATCGCTCAAAATACAAGTCGCCCGGTCACAACAAATTGGAAATATTTCCGGCACGGCGGACGATTCATGTGGCAATATTTCCGGGTTTTTGCCAGAGTTCCGGCAAGTGGAACGACAACTGCATGACGCATCCTATGTCAGTCAAAAAAAAACCCACCAAGCCCCGCATCCTGATCGTCACGCCTGAGATCACCTATTTGCCTGCGGGCATGGGGAACATGACACAACGGATGTCCGCGAAGGCGGGTGGCTTGGCCGATGTTTCAGCTTCGCTGGTGTCGGCCCTGTTCGAGTTGGGGGCGGACGTGCATGTGGCCATGCCCAACTACCGCCGGATGTTCCAAGGCGACATTTTCAGCCTGCATGAAAAGGAGTTGAGGAAATACCACGAGGTGCTCCCGAATACGCACATCCATTTGGCGGAAGACCGCATCTTCTACTACCGCGATCAGGTTTACAGCAACCATTCGAATGAGTCGATGCGCATCGCCCTGGTGTTCCAGCGGGAGGTCATCAATCACATCATTCCGCAGGTCCGGCCGGACCTGATCCATTGCAATGACTGGATGACCGCCTTGATCCCGGGGATGGCCCGGCGGCGCGGCATCAAGTGCCTGTTCACGGTGCACAATATCCACACGCGGCAGGTCTCGCTGGCCCAGATCGAGGAGGCGGGGATCGACGCCGCGGAGTTCTGGATGAACCTCTATTTCTGTGGACTGCCGGCCAACTACTATCATGCGCGTTCGCATGTGCCGGTGGATCTTCTAACATCCGGCATCTTCGCGGCGCACTACATCAATACCGTGAGCCCGCGGTTTCTCTGGGAAATCGTCGAAGGCTGGCATTCGGTGGTGCCGGATTCGGTGCGCGCCGAGTTGCGCTACAAATATGCCGCCGGTTGTTCTGCGGGCATCCTCAACGCGCCTGATGCTTCTTACACTCCCGTGACCGATGACGCCCTGGTCCGGACATTCACAGCGGAGGATGTCATGGAGGGCAAGGCCGCTAACAAACGTGGGCTCCAGCGGGAACTCCATCTCAAGCAGGACCCTGACGCTCCGATCTTCTTCTGGCCGTCGCGCTTGGATCCTATCCAGAAAGGCCCGCAACTCCTCACCGAAATCCTCTATCAACTCGTCTCGGATTATTGGGATAAAACCCTGCAGGTCGTGGTCGTCGCCAACGGCCCTTACCAAAAGTGGACCGAGAAAATCGTCGCCGACTTCGATCTCCATGAACGGGTGTCGGTGATGGACTTCGACGAACGACTGTCCCGCCTCGCCTACGCGGCATCGGATTTCCTGCTGATGCCGTCGCTTTTCGAGCCCTGCGGATTGCCGCAAATGACATCACCGCTCTATGGATCGCTGCCGGTGGTCCATTCCACCGGCGGACTTTACGACACCATCAGCCAACTCGATGTCGCGAAATCCACCGGCAATGGCTTCAGTTTCGATCACTATAACTCATGGGAATTCCGCCACGCGATCGACCGTGCCATGGAGTTTCACGCGCTGCCGGTGGCAACCCGCGAGCGCGAGATCCGCCGCGTCATGATCGAGAGCGCCCGCACATTCAGCCACAATGAGGTAGCCCGCCGCTATATCGAAATCTATGAGCAAATGCTCGATCGCCCACTCGTCGAACATCAGTCCGGCGCAGCCATCCAGGCGCACGCCGAAAGCCTGACCGAGAGCTTGATGCCGGATTCGGGGGTGTGATGGCGGGCGTGCCATGAACGCAAGGCACACGATGATTTTCTGGGTTCAGGATCATGGGTGGCAATGCGGCAGTTGATCCCGATATCAACGACAAGGAACGCTTGCGGCAGGGATCATAACGAGGTATGCCTGCGCGTGGAATTATGGACGAAGGCCTCGAAATCCGCCGCAACCCGGTGATCCAACAGCGCTGGCTTTTCACTGCCGAGAAGATCGCGCGTGATCCCTCGCTGTTGCGGATCGCGCTAGCCAACATTGCACGTTGGATCGCCGCCGACGAACTCGGCAACGACGCGCCCTTGCTCGACTGGCGGGCTCGCATCGAGGCCGCGCAAGCCACCCCGGAAGGCATGTGCAGGTTGTTGGATCTGATGCGCGACGATGGTGAGGATGCCTGGTATCTCAAAACCTGCTCGCCCTTTCCGGGGGTGCTTTCACGAAACGAACTGGAGCAATTCCGATGCGCCTGGGTGCACTGAAACACATGGCTGAAGTGGTGCGGGCCATGGCGCGCCCGAGCCGAATTGTCGTGATCGGATCCAGCAGTTCACTGTCTGGCGACGGCCTTCTGCCAGAGTGGGGAGGGGGGCACGTCGTTAGGGCGGCAGATGATGATGCCCGCGTGTTTGCCCGCGCTGTTGAGGTAATCGGTGATCGGTCGGTCGATGATGGCCATGCGGCCCTTGTCGCGGTCTGACGTGGCGTGGGCGAACCAGGCTCTGTTAGCGATGCGCATGATAAGCCCGACATGCGAGGTGTAGCCACCGGGGTCGTTACTGGTGATGGCACAGATATCGCCGTTGCGGAGGTAGTTCTCTGCGGCACGCACTTTGGATTTCGGCACATGCCAGACCGTCAGGTCGGAGACCCTCTCCTCGATTTTGCCCATCGGCCCAATCAATGAGGGGTTCGAACGCAGATAGCGGTAGCTTTTCCACTGTACGGTCATTTCGCGGATTTCGCGGTGGATTCTCACGGCACCGGGGATTCTCGGGGTGATGTTGGTTGCATATCCCCGCCGCTGGTTGTCATGAAAAACCGCCTCCAGATGGTGCATCCGGCTCAGGTAATTGCCGGTGCAAATCCCGTTCCAGTAACGCTCGATTTCCACCATGTGGAGCATGTCCACAGGTTGATAGGGACCCGGTTTGTAGCGCAGCATGCGGGCGATGGCCAAGGCGTTTTCATAATACGTCCAGCAGTCCATGCCCTGGAGATTGACCACTGGCGACTCGATGTAGTCGTCCACCTCCAGCGAGTAATTGACGTATGGGATGCCGACCAATTCGCGTGCCACGAGGACGGTGCGTTCGCCGAGCGGGAGATTGCGCCAGTTACCCCGTTCCGCCTTGGCAATGATCGCATGAAACTTGGATTCGCCTTGGAACACCACGCTCAGCGGCAAGCGCGGCGCGGAGGGCGGCGGCACCGCCCGCTGAGCCATGGCACCCGCCACGGCACATCCGGAAAACACGGCCAGCAGCCCAATGAGCTTCAAATGCATGCTCCATGCATAGCCGATGTTCCGGCCCGACGCAACGCAAACATTGGCAGAGATCGCGGATCGTGGATTGCGCCGCGATCACGCGCTTCATGGGCCATGTGGGCGTCAAGCCGACTCCTCGGGCTCTAACATCCCGTGATCCACCAAGAACCGGTCGGCGGCACCAATCGTGAGTTCAAAATGTTTTTGACTGACGTTGAAGTTGAAAAAACTGTGGTCCTGCCGCTCGAAATCGACGAGTTCGCAGACATTGCGCCGCCAGCGCATCGCACGACGAAAGCGCTCGACCTCGTCAAATGGCGTGATCCTGTCGGATTTGCCGTGGAAAAACAACATGGGCGGAAGCTTCCGGCGCATGAGTTGCATCGGGCTCAGGCGTTTGGCGGTTTTCGCATCTGGAAAACGGTCGCTGGCTTGCCCCTTGCTGCTGGTGTTCACCAAGGCGCTGAATAAAACCAAGGCTTGCGGACGACAATCCAGTCCCGCCACGAGTGGCATTTGTTTGAGCTTTGGCATCGTGGCTAACAGCGCCAGGAAAGCACCACCCGCAGCCCCGCCAAGGGTGAGCCGGTTGGGATCAAGATGGAAGATCCCGGCATTGTAGCGCAACCAGCGGATCAAATCACACGCATCCTCGATGGCTTCCAACGGACCGGTACCGTGGCGGGCGCTGGTCCGCGTCTCGGCGGCCACCGCCACCGCACCCCGGCTCGCAAAATGCAAACAATGCGGGACAAACTGGGTGGGCGTGGGGCTATCCCAAAACCCGCCGTGAAAAAACACCAGCAATGGACGCGGGGTGGGGGAGGCGAGTGATGGAAAAAACACATGGGCCTGCACCTCACCCTGCGGCCGCTCCTGATAGACATAAGTCGCCGCATCCTTGAGAATCTCCCGGTCACGCGCCTCGCCAATCGGCGCCACTCTTTGCAATATCGTATTCATACCCACAGGCAAGTCGTCGCCTTTCCCAAGGCGCGCTGCAATTTGTTTGTTGTGAATCGCTCCGTTTTGTCCAATCGTTTCTTGCATGAATCGATTGTTTGGCACGTTGTGTTGGATCATGGCGGCATGTGCGAATGCCGAGGACAGTGTGCGCCCGGCGCTTGAAGGTTCATACCATGCCTGGCGCGACGCCATCATCCGGCGGGATTTCGCCGCTTGGCAGAAAGTCACCGCCGAGCACCGCCGCATCGAAGTGAAAAACCGCATTGTCTCGGAAAAACGCGCGTTTCCCGCTGCGGTTTTTGACCTGCCCGCGCCACCACCGTCGATCACAGGCCTCAAATTCCTCGAAGCCAAACAAAACGGAGCCACTGCAAAAGCCGCGTATTTCGGGAAAATCGACTTTGGTGTGGGCGGCGAGCCGAGCGAGAACCTGCTCGTTCTTTCATTCATCCGTGCCGACACATGGCTTTACGACCGGGCGGATTTCATCAACCTTGCCGCTCTGCCGGAAGTGCGCAAGGAACTCGCGGCAGGGGACATCAAGTACTTGCAGGAAACTCCCGAGGCCCAGCCCTCCGGCGTGGTGCCCCCGACACCCATCGAGGCGCGGGCCGCAAAATACATCGCCAAGGTGTATGTGTTTTGCCCCGGCCGCGAGGTGCGGGTGCAAATCAACAAAATCAGCCACCACCGCTTCGCCAACACCAAAGAAGCTGAAATCGTCATCGGCGGCGCCCTCGATGGCCCTAACGAAGTCCAGTTCGCCATCAAAAAACTCGATGGCGGAACCGGTCAGGAAGTCATGACCCTGCGGGTTTACCTGATCTCGGAAGTCATTGGCGTGCAACCCATCAAGGCCTTCGAATACCAAATCGCGGCAGGCGAATCCG
This sequence comes from Akkermansiaceae bacterium, assembly GCA_903888515.1. Lineage (GTDB taxonomy): Bacteria > Verrucomicrobiota > Verrucomicrobiia > Verrucomicrobiales > Akkermansiaceae > Luteolibacter. Next base: position 24,904 of record CAISTY010000108.1, read on the forward strand.
CCAAACCCTTCGGCACCGGATCCTTCACCCTGGACGCCAAACTCGCCGCCAAACTCGCCGGAAAATAGGCCGGAAAATAGGCCGGAAAATAGGCCGGAAAAACGAGTTGACATCTGATGTTTCTCGAAATAGCATCAAACATCATGAGAACCACATTGGACATTGATGCGCCGATTCTTGAGGAACTCAAAGGGTTGCAGGCCCGCGAAAAAAAATCCTTGGGACGCTTGGTGAGTGATCTTTTGGCAGGTGCCCTGGCCGCAAGGACCGCAACGTCCGGAGATGAAAGGGCGCAACCCGTCTGGATCGCACGGCCAATGCAGGCACTGGTGGATCTGGCTGATAAGGAAACGGTGTATGCAGCGATGAATTCCAAGGAAATGACACCATGAGCTATTCCGTAGATGCCAACTTGTTCTTGTATGCCTCGGACTCGTCAAACCCGTATCATGCCCGTGCAGCGGTTTTCTTGAAGCGCTGTATGGCGAATCCAGAGCTTTGGTATCTGACTTGGCCGACGCTCATGGCTTATTTGAGGATTTCGACACATCCCTCGATTTTCGCGCATCCGCTATCACCGGATGAAGCGATGGAGAACGTGGAGAAGCTGCTGGTCCTGCCGCACGTAAGAGTGCTGGCCGAAACGCGCGATTTCTGGAACCGGTATCGAGTCCTGGCCGATGCGACACCCGTGAGAGGCAATCTCGTTCCAGATGCCCATGTCGCGGCCTTGCTGAAAAGTCATGGGATCATCCGCATCTTTTCAAATGACCGCGATTTCAGGAAATTTCCCGGTCTCGAGGTGATCGATCCTTTGACAGACCCAAATTTCGGCACCTAACAGTCAAGACTGGCGGATTGGAGTAAAGAACCTCGGGGCAAGCCCCGAGGCATTTTCAGAATATGAATTCAGAAGATCACAGAACAAAGCCGAAGCAAGCTTCGGGGTATCCGACCCAAAGGGAATCAAGCGCATCCAATGAGTTGACGCGCACGTGCCAGGCCGGGGGACGCGCATCCGGTCGTGTCGTCAAAACCTATCAGGGAAGTCCCGAATGCCCGGAAGTCCGGAGAATGCCCGGGTCCAGAGCAGAATCCCCCGATTCAATTCCGCATTACATATATTGTCACAAGTTGTAATGGGGGTGCCGGGGGTGGCTTGGCTGGTGGAATTCCGTCGTTAAGATCGATGGACAAACGGATATCAGCCGTTAGCATGTGGCCATGCGTTTGACGACATCGCTGTTCCTTGGTCTCAGTTTTGGCGCATTAGGCGCGCAGGATTCGGTCGCATCACCAGAGCCGCCGGCGAAAGAAAGCACGCCTGCCAAGCCAGCCGCGTCCGCCAAGCCTGCGGAACCCGTCGTGCGCGAATTTTCCATCGGGATCAACGGCAACAACGTCCCCTACAAAGTCACGACCGGGAAAATCCAACTCAAGCAGGACGATGGCAAGGCGAAGGCCTCGATTTTCCACGTCAGCTACGAGCGCACCGATGCGAAGGAGTTGTCCAAGAAGCGTCCGGTTTTGTTTGCGTTCAACGGCGGCCCCGGATCATCGGCGGTATGGCTGCATATTGGCGTGCTCGGGCCCAAAATCATCAAGCTTCCAGGCAATGGGACCACGGCACCGCTACCGCCGTCCCGCGTGGAGGACAATCCACTGAGCATTCTGGATGTGTGCGATCTGGTGTTTGTGGATCCGGTATCCACCGGATACAGCCGGGCCGAAAACGACACCAAGCCCGGGGATTTCCACGGCCTCAATGAGGACATCGAATCCGTCGGCGACTTTGTCCGGCGCTGGATCACCGAACACGAACGCTGGGCATCACCCAAATATCTGTTAGGAGAATCCTACGGTGGAGTCCGTGCGGCAGGTCTTGCCCATCATCTGCAATCGCGTTACGGCATGAGCCTCAATGGCGTGGTTCTGTTGTCGTCGTTGCTGGATTTCGCGACGCTCCGGACGTCTCCGGGCCATGACCTGGGCTTCATGGTCTATCTGCCCTCGTTCACCGGCACGGCGCATTTTCACCGGAAAATCACGGGCGACCGGGATGCTTTCCTGAAGGCAAGCACGGAGTTCGCCTTCGGCGGATATGCCACGGCATTGATCCAGGGCAACGCGCTGGATCCCGCAACCCGCATCGCGGTGGCGGCCAAGTTGGAGTCCTTCACCGGCATCCCGGCGGCGATCTGGATCAAACATGACCTCCGCATCGATCCCGGATTTTTCCGTGGCGAGTTGCTCCGTGCCGAAGGCAAGGTGCTCGGCCGCTTCGATGCCCGCGTCGCATGGGACAGCACGGACAAATCCGCGCCGTCCCCGGAATACGACCCCTCCTATTCGCTGGCCTACGGCGTATTTTCCACGGCCATGATGGATTACCTCGGGCGCGAATTGGGATATAAAGAGGACCAGCCGTATGAAATTCTAACCGGCAAAGTCAACCCGTGGCGCTGGAACGCCAACAACGAGGTGGTCAACCTCGGCACACGCCTGGCTGCGGCCATGCGTGACAATCCCCATCTGCGCGTGCTGGTTATGGGCGGCCACACGGACCTCGCCACACCACCCGAAGGCGTGGCCTATTCGCTCCGTCATATGTTCGATTTGCCGGACGGCGCACGGGCCAACATCACCAACACCCGCTATGAGGGTGGTCACATGTTCTATCTGAATCCGCCGGATCTGGCGAAAACCCGCGCGGACCTCGTGAATTTCATCCAGGCGGGAAATCCCTGATGGTGCTCACAGCAGATGGGAGAACATGGCGTCGCGCAGCTTGGGTTCAAACCATGTGCTCTTGGGCGGCATGATGCCCCCGGCGTCGGCGATTTCCATCAGATTCACGATGCCCGTCGGGAACATTGAGAATGCGCACGCAAACTCGCCGGAGTCCACCCGTTTTTCCAGTTCGGCAGTGCCGCGGATCCCGCCAATGAACGCAATGCGATGGCTGGTGCGCGGATCGTCGATGTCAAACAGCGGGCCTAACACCTCCGCCTGCAACAACGAAACATCCAGCAAATCCATGGCGGATTTCCCGCGCGTGAATTCCTGACGAAACACCAGTCCATACCAGTCGCCTGCCAGATAGAAACCGAGTTGATGCTTGGCGACAGGTGACGCGGGGCCGTCTGGCGTGATTGCAAACACGCGGCCCAGGGCGTCGAGGATAAGCGCCGGCGACTTGCCATTCAAATCCTTGAGCATCCGGTTGTAGGGCAGGATCTTCATCTGGGTATGTGGAAAAATCACGCTGAGAAATCCCGAGCTGCCTCCCCCACCCCGCCGCTTCTGATAGATACGCGCCGCCGCCGCGCTGCGGTGGTGCCCGTCGGCGATATACAGTGCGGGCAGTTGCGCGAACTCGGCCCGCACCCACGCGATGTCCGCTGCGGACGCCACCGGCCACGCGCTATGGCGCACGCCGTCGGGCGCGGTGAAATCAATTTCCGGCGCACCCGCCGTGATCCGGCCGACCCACTCGTCGATGGCCGGCACTGCCTGATAGGTCAGAAACACCGGCCCGGTCTGCGCTTCTAACGCTTCAATGTGGCGCACGCGGTCGTCCTCCTTGTCGGGGCGCGTCAACTCGTGTTTCCTGACGATGCCGTCCAGATATTCCTGGCAGCTCGCCAATCCGACCAACCCGGTCTGGCTGTGCCCCCCCATGATTTGCCGGTAGAGATGGAACATCGGCTCCGGATCGCGCCGCAATACCCCATCTTCTATCAGTTTTTGAAAGTTCCTGCGGCCCTGCGCATAAACCGCGGGCGAATACACATCCACCTCTTCCGTTAGATCAATCTCCGGTTTGCTTACCCGCAAAAAACTCAGCGGATTGCCTGCGGCCATGACCCGCGCTTCCGCGGACGACATGACATCATAAGGCAATTCACAAACCCGCGCGGCGAGCGCGGGATCCGGGCGGAGGGCGGCAAAGGGCGTGACAGTGGCCATAACGGTGGCCCGCAAGCCTAAACGGCGGCGGCGAGTGCGCAAGACCAAGTCTGAAAAATGAGCACCACCGCGAAGTTCTTTCAGCAGTTCCCGCCGGGCCGTGATTGGGCAATCTACGCACGATCCCCGGCTTGATGACGCCTTTGATCGTCCGCCCCGGGCTGTCTAACGAACTCTGGTGTTGACGATCGGATGCACCTCCGCCTCGCCGCAGAGCACCACCAGCAGATTGCTGACCATCGCCGCTTTGCGCTCGTCATCAAGCGTGAGCACCTGTCTGTCAGCCAGGTCCTTCAATGCCATTTCCACCATGCTGACCGCGCCATGCACGATCATCCGGCGTGCGGCGATGACGGCTTCCGCCTGTTGGCGGCGCAGCATGGGGGCGTCGTCGAGCCGCAGGGGAATGAAGCGGCGCTCCTTGTTGAGCGGGTCGCGAAACCGGAACGTGCCTGTCTCCAACTGGGCCCAGTCCGAGCCGAACGCATGGGCCGACATGCAGAGCACCAGCACGCGGGATTGCTCCAGACCATCCTCGATCTTCGCCGGGATGCTGTCGCCGGGCTTGAGCAGCCATTCATCGAACCACACTTTAAGCCCGTCCGCTTGCAACCGCTCCGCCATACCCAGAACTTGAGGTGCCACTTTGGCACCTCAAGTTGTCAGCCTCTTCCGCCGTCAGTTGAAATGTGAAGTCTTGCGGAAACCGGCTTCGATTGCGTTTCACCGCACGGTTAAGAGCTTTGGTTTCGACGCTATAAAGCATTGCCAAATCGGAGTCCAGCAGCACTTTCTCGCCTCGTGCGAGGTGGATCAACTTCTCGATGTGTTCGACCGGAACCAGTTGTGTTAGGCTTTGGCTTTGCATGGGTTGTTTGGTTTGGAATCCCTGAGTTGTGGCTGGGAAAAACGTCGTATTCGGATGTTTCCGGCAAGGCAGGTGGTCACAGCGGGTTTTCAGCGATATCGGCAGACCACGGTTTCTTGCAGAGGTTTCCATCCAGGGTCGCGAGTTTGAAGCCGTGGCTGACAGCCAAGTGCACAAGGTGGGCGTCAGTCACGTCCCTGCTGGTGGCGAGTGCCGGCAGCGAGGCCGCCTGCGTGGTGTCGGTTAGAAAACGGTGTGACGGCAAGTGGAGGATGGCGGCCAAGGCCGTCATGGCATCCGCAAAGGAGGCGCCGTAGGCCGGGCTCATGCTCACGCGCAGAAATCCCATCTGGGTGATGGGAGCGGTGGCAAATGCGGTGGTCGAGTTCAACCAGCGGTTGGCGCGGGCGTGGTCCGCGTGTCCGGACCAAGCACAAGCGAGCAGAATGTTCACGTCCAGGAGGTGACTCACGAGAGATCCTCCAGGATGGCTTTGACCCGCTCCGGAGTCATGGGCGGCGCATCAGGAGACGCGACGAGCACGGGCCTGCCGTACTTTCCGCGCACGAGTCGGGCGCGTCTGGGTTGGTCGCGTTGCAGGACGAGTTTCTCACCCTCAACGGCAAACGAAATTTTGTCGCCCGGCTCAAGATGGAGGGCCTTGCGAAACCGGTTGGGGATGACCAACTGGCCTTTGGTGGAAAGCGTTGCCGTGCTCATGCCGAAAGTCTTACCTGGCTTACGCTTGGTTTCAAGGGTTTTTTCGCGGGCTTGGGCGGTGCACCCGTGCAAGACCATGTCTGGAAAAAAACAGCGAATCGCCGCGCCGGATTTTCTCACGGAAAAAGGCGCATCAATGCACATCATTCCGGGACGCCGAGCACGCGGCGAATGTGCCGGGCTAGGTGCTCGTCCACTTCGGTGTGGCGCGGGACAGGCTGCTTCTTGCCGGTGGCCGGATTGAGATAAATGTCATGTCGGCCACCCGGCCGCAGGAGCATGCAACCTGCGGCTGTTAGCCGTCACACGAGATCGCGGCGTTTCATACTGCGATTTCTTTGAGCGCATAGCCTTCCGGCACGTCGTCAAGGATCATCATCCGGTAAGCGTCACGCATGTTTTCCTCGAGTTCCTTGAGTGTCCGCCCCTGAGTCATGATGTCGGGGAATTCGCGAAAGCGTCCGAGCCAGAACTTGTCGGACTTCCAATAGATCATCGTCAGTTTCTGTTGGGGCAGCGTGCTCATGACTGGAGATTCGGTCTATGGCCAGGACCGGGCAAGTCATTTCCGCGGTGGGTCGCAAGACCGGATTCAACTCTTGAGGATGCCGCGTGCAACGAGGTTGTTGAGGCGGCGGGCGATATCCGCCAGTCCATCGGCGGCCACTTGGTGATAGCTACGGCCATCGCGGGTGTCAATGCCGTGACCCGGATCAAGGGCGCGGAGCATTTCGAGCGCCGGGTCCTCATGATCGAAAAGTTCAACGAATACCTGGCGCAACCCGCCGGATTTCGCCATGGCCGTGAGCAACGCGCCGATCCATCCGTCGTCGGTGGACAAGCAGCCGCGCGTGGTGGGCGCGGAGGCATGGAAAATCCCGAGTTCGCCCGCCGCAGCGATACGGGCGATGAGCGCCGCGTTTTCCGCAAGGGTTAGACCGGAATCCCCACAGTGGGCGGCATCAACCAACTGCTTGAAAAATATCTTTCCGAGCGCCTTGTTAGCCGCGCTGACGAATGCCCAGCCGCGTTCCAGATTGGTGAAGGTTTTGAACTCGCCGGGGCGGAGAAATTCGATGTGCCAGTTTTCGACGCACGATCCGGCCAGTCCCGCCTCCTGATAGGCGCGGAGGTGGACTTTCACGTTTTGCGCGATTGCCGCCTCGAAGTCCGCGCCGTCGCGGCGGGATTCATTTGCATTCATCCATGCCTCGATGGAGGTGGAGGAAACGTGGCGTGCGCCGTAAGCGATGGCGGTCTTGAGGTTGGGTAACAACTGCGCGACGACCGCATCCTCATCCGCCGGATTCATCGGATTGGCACCACCCACCATGAGGATGAAGTCCACTTCGAGACCGAGCGCCCTGAGGCCATGGACGAGTTCATCGAGATCCGCCGGAGCGGTTCCCGGAAATAACGAAACCTGCACGCGGCTGGGCATGACCTGCGAGATTTCGCACAGTTCCTTCATCCCCGAAACCATCCGGATCCCCCCCCCGGAATCGCGCGGCAACTTGCCGGCTTCATCCGGAACCAGCCCGCCGACGAAGCGCAAGAATGTCGGAACAATGCCGAGTTGAACGTTGGACTTTAGTGTAATAGTCATGGCCATGGGGCGAGTATATGGGAAATTCCAAATGAGGAAAGATGAAAATTCTTCTAACAGCCACTTGGGTTCGGTTCCCCCACCCGCCTATGGTGTGCCGATGCAGTAGAGATTGCCAAGAGTGCGGATGAAAATCCGGCCGTGGCTGATAGCCGGGGAGGCGTAACATTCCTCACCGAGTTCATTCCTGGCGATCAACTCGAACTTCGGACCGGCTTTCAGCACGAACATCTTGCCGTCATCATCCAGAAAATAGAGGTTCCCGCCGGCGGCAACCGCCGACGCGCTGTGGTGACGTCCGAGTTTCTGCTGCCACATCCGCTTGCCGGTTTTCGCCTCGAAACAACTGGCAAGACCGCGGTCGGAAACAACGAAGAAGTGATTGCCATGCGCAATCGGCGATGGAACATACGAGACACCCACAGTGTCACGCCAGGCGATGTGGGTGTCAGTGACGTTGCCCGCACCGTCGGGCCGGATGGCGATGAGATGCAACTCCGGGAAACCTCCGGTGACAAAAAAGATGTCGTCGGTGAAGACCACGCTGGCAACAAACTGCTCGGTCGGGCCGTTGATGAGCCAGTGGGGTTTGCCGGTATCCGGATCGTAACTGGCGACACAGATACTGCCACTGAGGACCATCTGCGTTTTACCGGCGGCTTGGAAAATCGTCGGCGTACAGTAGGAGCGCATGCGGTTAGGTCGATCCGTGCGCCACCGCTCGGTGCCGGTGGCCTTGTCGAATGCGACGATATACGCGACGGCGTCCTGGTCGCAGTTGAGGATGATGGTGTCCTTGTAGGGTACGGGCGAGCTACAGAAGCCGTGAACGGAGGCGAACGTGCCGGGCGATTTGCGCCAGAGTTCATTGCCGTCCATGTCATGGCAAACCACCACGATGTCAGGTGCCTGCAGGAACGTCACCCATACGCGCTTGCCATCCGTGGCGGGCGTGCCGCTGGCATAGCTGTTGAGATTGTTTTTTTTCTCCGGCTTCGCGGTCAACACGGTTTTCTCCCACAGTAACTTGCCCGTGAGCCGGTCGAGGCAAAGCAACACGCGCCTGCCACCTTGCTCCACGTAGGTGGTGACGAACACACGGTCGCCCCAGATAATCGGTGAGGAATGACCCCAGCCGGGAATGGCGGTTTTCCACGCGACGTTCTCGCTGCTGCTCCAACGGACCGGCACGTTCGTTTCCTCTGAAACTCCATCACCGCGAGGCCCGCGCCAAGCCGGCCACTCGCCCGCCAATGCGGATGTGGCTAACAGCCAACTCGTCCTCCAAGTAATTCGGATAAAGGCTATCACCATGGTTTTTAATTCTAACGGAATCTGAGCGCCGTCACCGAGTTGCCGGGGAAACGGTCATGTTATGGCGCCTTGCAAACTCATTGCTGGAAAATTGCACTTGGGGTGGCCGTGCCGGAGATAACCAAAGTGCGAAGCGGATAGAGTGAGTGAGGAACCGGATGTCGTTTGCATGGCAGGAAATCAATGTTAAATGACCTATATTCGGACGTATTCAGGCAGACTCGTCCGCAACCCACAAGGATAAATGCTGGACACGCGCAGGATGCCCACGCCACGATGGGACGCCGCCGCAGGCGACGCCCCACTATCCCCGAAACCCCAAATGACCGACGAATCCCATAAGCCGTTTACGCTTGGCACGCGCGGCAGTGAATTGGCGTTGGTGCAAGCGAGCACGACCGAAGCAGCACTCCAAAAAGTGTTTCCCGATCTGCACATCGCACGCTGCATCATCAAAACCACCGGCGACCGCCGCACCGATGTCGCGCTCGCCGACGTGGCGAAGGCCGAGGGGATCTTCGACAAGGGCGTCTTCATCAAGGAACTCGAACAAGCACTCGATGAGGGATCCATCGACATCGCGGTCCACAGCTTGAAGGATTTGCCAACTGTGCTGCAGGCCCGCTTCGCACTCGCGGCCGTGCTCGAACGCGCGGCCATCCGCGATGTGCTGGTGACCCGCGATGACGGCGGATTCGACGCGCTTGCTCCCGGCGCGAGGGTCGGAACCAGCAGCGTGCGGCGCGCGCAACAAGTCGCGTTCCTCCGTCCCGATCTGCTGGTGGTGGACCTCCGCGGCAATGTGCCCACACGCCTCCACAAACTAACAGCCGGAGATCACCACGATGCCATCCTGTTAGCGGAAGCCGGCTTGGTGCGTCTCGGGTTTCTGCCGGAAGCTCCCCTCACCTATGGCTCTGAACCGATCCCCGGCATGCCGGGCCTGTTCGCTCATCGTCTCGACGAGAAAATGTTTTTTCCAGCCGCCGGGCAGGGTGCCATCGGTTTGGAAATTCGCGCCACAGACGAGCGCAGCAGGATGCTCGCGCAATCCATCGGCCATCCCGAAACGTGGCTTCGCATCACCGCAGAGCGCGAGTTTCTACGCCTGCTGGATGCCGGTTGCCACACACCCGTCGGCGTGTTTTCCTCGCTCGTGAACGGCACCCTCCACCTCCAGGCCCGTGTCTTTCCTGAAACCGGCGGCTCGCCGCTAACCGCTGCGGCCAACGGCACTGATCCGTTAGGTGTGGCTCTGTCCCTTTTCCAATCCCTCACATGAAACCCTGCGGAATCTGTTATCTTGTCGGCGCCGGTCCCGGCGACCTCGGTCTGGTCACGCTGCGTGCCAAGGAATGCATCGAGCACGCCGATGTGCTGATTTACGACGCTCTGAGCAGCCCTGAACTCCTGCAATGGACGAAAGCCGGCTGTGAGAAAATCCCGGTCGGCAAGCGCGCCAAGGATCACACGATGCCGCAGGAGCAGATCAACGCGTTGATCGTCGAGAAAACCAAAGCCGGTCAATCCGTGGTGCGACTCAAGGGCGGAGATCCCATGATTTTCGGTCGCGGTGGCGAGGAGGCCGCTGAACTCGCCGCGGCAGGCGTACTCTTCGAGATCGTCCCCGGTATCAGCTCGACCATTGCGGGACCAACCTATGCGGGCATCCCGGTGACCCACCGCGACCACTGCACGCAACTCACGATTTTCACCGGCCACGAGGATCCGACGAAAGGATATAGCTCGGTCGATTATGCACAACTTGCCAAGGCGCCTGGCACCAAGGTATTTGTGATGGGCGTGTCCAGACTGCGCGAAATCACCACCTCGTTCATCGCAAACGGCGCAGCCCCGGAAACCCCGATCGCTCTAACACGTTGGGCTACCACCGGCACCCAGAAAACCCTCGTCGGCACGCTCGCCACCATCGCCGATATCGCCGAACGCGAAAACTTCGGATCTCCCGCCGTGGCCGTCATCGGCACCGTCGTCAACGAACGTGACAAAATCAATTGGTTCGAAAAACGTCCGCTCTTCGGCAAGCGCATCGTCGTCACCCGCACCCGCGAACAAGCAGGCGAACTCAGCAAGTCACTGCGCGATCTCGGCGCGGACGTCATCGAGCTGCCGACCATCCGCATCGAACACCCGGAGGATCATCAGGGCTTTGCCGAAGGGGTCACCCATGCCCACGAATACGACTGGCTGGTTTTCTCCAGCCCTAACGGCGTGGAGCGTTTCTTCGAGGCGTTCTTCGCCACCTACGAGGATGCCCGCAGCCTCGGCAACCCGCGCATCGCCGCTATCGGCAACGGCACCGCCAAAAAAATCCGCGACTACCGCTTCGCCGTGGACCTCATCCCCCAGCGCTTCGTCGCCGAAGGATTGATCGACGCCTTCAAAAAACTATCTGTCGAAAATCTAACCATCCTGTGGATACGCGCCGCCGAATCCCGCGAGGTGATCTATGACGGACTCACAGCACTGGGCGCAATCGTCGATGAATGCATCGCCTACCGCACCGTGCCGGAAACCGCCGACCCGACCAACGCGCAGGCCCGCCTAGCCGAACATGGCGCGGATTTGATCACCTTCACGTCGGGTTCCACCGTGGACCACTTTTTCGCGCTCGGTCTAACATGGCCGGATGGCTGCGTCGCGGGCAGCATCGGCCCGGTCACCAGCGAAGCTCTCCGCCAACACGGCCAACCACCGGCCTTCGAAGCAAAACCCCACGATATCCCGGGACTCACCGCCGCGATTCTCCGACACTTCCGGAAAAAACACGGCTGATCCTAGCGAGGCTTCGCCTCAGACCCAAGACTGCAAGACGCAAGACACAAGACTGTAAATCTGCTGGCTAACGCCTACGGTGGTTCGAATCCACCTCTGCCCACCATCTTCATTCTCAACGAGTTGCGAAGAGAGTTGGACGGCAGATTGACAGCCCACCACGGCTGTGTCTGACAAATTTCTGACAACTCAAGAACGGGACGGCGTCCCCCCGGTGGTAAAGCGGGAGCCATTTTGCGTGATCCGCCATCAATCGGCCAGCGTGCCGGTGTATGCGGGCGAGGTCCACGGCAGGACCCGCTACACAATCGCCTACTTCATGGACGGTCGGCGGCAACGCCGGATGCCTTTGTTTGACTTGCGCATCTTCACTCTGCGACTCACCTCTTCTTCATGCCCCCCAGCGCCCTAACGAGCCGTTCCACCTCGGGCCGCCGTTCGATCACTTTGCGGTTCCACCCGAGTTGCAGCGTGCGCCGGTGGTTTTCCAATCCGGGTAGCGACTGCGTTCGCGCCGCCCATTCCTTGCGTCGCTTCCACCATAACTCCGGCACGAACACCGCCCAACCCGCCACCTCAGCTAGATCGACCGCCTGCGGGTAACTGGTGCATTCGGCTCCAATCTTGAGAATCACACCGTGCTCACGCTCGCAATCCGTGAGGAAATGCCGGAATTTGCCATCGCCATCCATTACCACCACCGGGGTATCGGTCAGTCGCTTCCAACCACTTTTGTCGGGCTTTTCGTTTGCCGGCAGCACCAGTTTCATCCCGTAGCTTTCGAGATCCGTCACCTCGACATTGCCGGTCGCTTCCAAGCCCGAAGCCAAGCCCACATCCAATCGCTCCGCTGCCAGCCCCTCCTGGATCTTCCGCCACGTCAAGTTGCGCATGACCCATGCAACCGACGCCTTTCCCTTCTTCTGCTTGCCGATCTGCGGAATGAAAAACTCCCGGATCACCACCTCGCCCGCACCCACCGTGATCGGTCTGCGCAGGCCACGCGTCTCCGCGGAAACCTCCTCCACCTCCCGCACAAAGCGCTCGCAGGAATCCGCTAGACGCTGCGCTGCACGCGTCGGCTGAAACGGTTTCTTCGTCCGATCCATCAATTCCATCCCAAGCGCCACTTCCAACTCACCGATTTGTCGGCTGATCTGGCTTTGTGCGTTGGGATCGCCCTTGGATGCCAGGCCGATACTCCCTGCCCGCACCACCTTTTCCAAGGTCTGCAACCGATCCAACGAAACACCGTTCTTCGAGAAAATTTCCGTCATGACTGCACAGACATGTGACATGTGATTCTACCCGTTGCAAGAACCGATGTTTCGGGCAGTCTTCTTTTGTTCGCCGCAGCCACCTCCGACAAAAACATCGGCCCCAAACAATCCTCCGAGCCCAACCGCAACGCGGGCCGTAACCGCCGCAACCACAGTCAACACCAATCCGCCGATGAATCCTGAAGCCCCGATCTCCCGACAGGAAAACCCGCCCGCAGACACCGCGCAAGCACCCTCTCAAAGTGGCTGTGGCATCCTGCCGCAGACCGTGCACGGAGCGTCTCGCTCCGTGGCTTTCTCACCCGCACCGCATACGCCCGCCCATTCCTTCCGCCCCGCTGCCTTCGACGACCTGGGCTTCGTCTATCCGCCAGAAATACCCGCCGAACCCTACTTCGATTTCGACGACGACAACGAATCCGCCCGCGAACGCGAGCTTCTCATGGAGGACCTCGCCTCCGACAACGACGATTTTGCTCGCTCCGACGAGGATGGCTGGTATTACTCCGACGAGGATTCCGGGATGGACGCCGTGCCGGATTCCTCCGACTGGGAGGATTGAAATACACCTGAAAAATCTATGAACCGACTTACGGGGATCACACTCGAAAACTTCAAGGCGTTCAAAAAGCGCCAGTATATTCCAATCCGTCCACTGACCTTGATCTTTGGGCCAAACAGCGCTGGCAAATCGAGCATCGTGCAGGCTCTTGCCCTCATCAGACACGCATTCTACAATAAAGGATACGCGGAAGCTGATCGGGTCGACATGGGATGGAGCGAGATCCGTTTGGGTGGCTGGCAGAATTTGGTCCATGCACACGATAGCGCCGCAACATTCAAGATTGGCATGCACTTTGACTTCATTGATTCCAGCGTGATCGATTCAAAGTCATTAGGTTCACCCGTTTCTACGGATTATTGGGAAGTCACATGGGAATTCGGACGTGTGAGAGAGGATACAGAAGCCTACGTCATGAGTTGCTCTGCAGTGAAAAATGGCTCTCCAGAGTTCAAGGGGACACGTTGCTCGACAAAGCCGACAATTTGGAATCTCGAATTCTCCTCCTGTGTTCCAAAAAAAGCTGAGTTTGTTTCCATGCTTATCAAATATGCGGGCGCGCAACTGCCCAAGAGGTACCGGTGCAAATTTCAAGCTTGGGCAAATGCAACCATCAGCGAGGACGCGGTATTTGGAGGTCTTTTTCCAGGAGCAATCTTGCCAGATGAGCGAAAAAAAGAGGAATACAGCTATAACGTATACTCCATAACTCCGAAGGATTATATTGAATCATTGTTGAACCCGAATGATTGTTTATACCCACTTGGGGACAATGAGCCGTTTGGACCACATGTCGCACTTGCTTCCGCAATACGGTCAATTACTGAGGGAACCCAACCATCCGTAGAAACGGAAAACAGAATCAAGATCCTCTGGAATGATTGGATAGATCATCATGCCATCTACGATCGCGTCGCTCGATTCTTCGAAAATATAGCAAATAATCACCTCCATCTCGACTCGGTTCGGGAGCGTCCAGCGCATCAGTTGAATCG
>CAISTY010000109.1 GCA_903888515.1 Akkermansiaceae bacterium
AGACCTTTAGACCTTTAGACCTTTAGACCTTTAGACCTTTAGACCTTTAGACCTTTAGACCTTTAGACCTTTAGACCTTTAGACCTTTAGACCTTTAGACCTTTAGACCTTTAGACCTTTAGACCCTTAGACCCTTAGACCCTTAGACCTTTAGACCTTTAGACCTTTAGACCTTTAGACGTTTAGACGTTTCGTCTTTTTCCTCTACGCCTCTTCCCCATGCCAGGCCTTTGGCGGATGCCGCAGTGTGGTAGGTTTCGATTTGCCGGAGAGTGAGTTCGTGGGTGTTGCGGCCCATGGCTTCTTCAAGATACCATTCCGCGGTGGTTGCGATGGTTTGTTCGAAGTTCCACACCGGCTGCCAGCCGAGCAGGTGGAAGGCTTTGTCGATGGCGAGATTGAGATTTGATGCTTCGTGGAGGGCGTTTGGATCGGAGGCGTCGGACCACTCGCCGCCGGTGTGTTTGAGCAGTTCCTGGACGAGCTCCGCGACGGTGCGGTTGCTGGTGAGGGCCGGGCCGAAGTTGAAGGGAGAAGCCAGAGACCAGACGCCAGAGACCAAAGTGGAGAATGTGGGCTTTGCGCAGGGCTCGTCTTCAATTTCTGCTTTCTGCTTTCTGCTTTCTATATTTTCCTCGGTCCGCATTCTGCTATCTGCTTTTGCCAAGCATGCGCCTAGCCAGAGGTAGCCGCTTAGGGGTTCGAGGACGTGCTGCCACGGGCGAGTGGCGATCTTGTTGCGCACGGGGACAGGTTGGCCTGTGCGCAAGGCGCGGATGCAGTCGGGTATGATCCTGTCGAGCGCCCAGTCGCCACCACCGATGACGTTGCCAGCACGTGCGGAGGCCAAGCAGATCGTGGCTTGTGGCTTGTGGATTCTGGATGCTGAAGAGAAGAAGCTTTTTCTGTAAGAAGCGATGACAAGCTCTGCGGCACCTTTGGACGCACTGTACGGATCATGTCCACCCATGGCGTCTTCCTCGCGATAAGCATGCAGCCATTCGCGGTTTTCGTAGCATTTGTCGGTAGTGATGCAGACGACGGTGCAGGATTGGTTTCGCAGGCGGATGGCATCTAGCAGATGAGCCGTGCCCATGACGTTGGTGGCGAACGTCTCGACGGGACACTCATAGGATAGGCGGACCAGCGGCTGGGCGGCTAGATGGAAGACCATGTCGGGGTTAGCCGATTCAATCGCTGATCTCAGGGCGGGCTGGTCGGCCAGGTCGGCACGGGTATCCGAGGCAAGACGATCCGCCAATCCCAACTGGTTGAAGAGGATCTCGTGTGGCTGGGGATCAAGCGCGAATCCGTGGACCTCCGCGCCCAACATCAACAACCATTCCGCCAGCCAGGAACCCTTGAAGCCGGTGTGCCCGGTAAGGAAAACGCGTTTGTTTTTGTAAAAATTGTCGAACATGGAAGAAAAAGAGCTGAAGAGGAAGAGTCGAAAGTCTAAAAGTCTAAAAGTCGAAGGTCGAAGAGGAAGAGTCGAAAGTCTAAAGGTCTAAAGGTCGAAGAGGAAGAGGAAGAGGAAGAGGAAGAGGAAGATGTCTAAAGGTCTAAAGGTCGAAGGTCGAAGAGGAAGAGGTCGAAAATGAGTTGAGCTACGCGCTGGTCATTTGCCGCGCAGGAGTAACGATGAAGAGCATGTCCGCAGGTCTTTGCTGCATCGACTTTTAGACTTTTAGACCTTTGACTTTTAGACTCTTCATCTCACCAGCTCTTCCACGGCGCATTGCCGGTTTCCCAGAGGTTTTCCAGTTCATGCTTGTCGCGCAGGGTATCCATGGGTCGCCAGAAGCCGGGGTGTTTGTAGATGCCGAGTTGCTGTTGTTTGGCGAGGTTTTCCAGGGGGGTGCGTTCCCAGATGGTCGGGTCGCCAGCGATTTCGTCGAAGACTGACGGCTCAAGCACGAAGAAGCCACCGTTGATCCATGAGCCGTCGCCTTGTGGTTTTTCCTGAAAGGATACCACGCGGTCCTGATCGAGGTCGAGTGCTCCGAAGCGCCCCGGTGGCTGAACTCCGGTGAGCGTGGCTTTGAGTCCGCCTGCTTTGTGGAAGGCGACGAGCGAGGTGATGTCGATGTCACCCACCCCGTCACCGTAGGTGCAGCAGAAGGTGCCATCCACATAGGGTTCGATGCGTTTGATACGGCAGCCGGTCATGGTTTCGTCACCGGTATCGATGATCGTCACCCGCCATGGCTCGGCCTTTTTCTGGTGAACCTCCATGGCGTTGTTCTCCATGTCGAAGGTGACGTCGGACATGTGGAGGAAGTAATTTGCGAAATACTCCTTGATGATGTAGCCCTTGTAACCCGCGCAGATCACAAAATCGTTGATGCCGTGAGCACTGTAGATCTTCAGGATGTGCCAGAGAATAGGCCTGCCGCCGATTTCAATCATGGGTTTCGGCTTGAGGGAGGTTTCTTCGGAAAGGCGGGTGCCAAGGCCCCCGGCAAGGATGACGGCTTTCATAGAGGTGTGATAGAGAGGATATCGGACGAGCAGATGTCTAAAAGTCGAAGGTCTGTAAGTCTAAAAGTCGAGTGAGGACAGATGGCAGTCGACTTCTGATCTCTGTCTTTTCATTGAACTGGTTTCCGTCCCTTGACTTCTGATCTCTGATTATATTATCTTATATACTTCGCGGGTTTCGCGTGCTTCGCGGCTCAAAACCGGTTTCCCAGAGGGGCTGGGTCAAGGCTGGGGGTATTGGTGGATAACTCGGACTGGTGGATCGAATAGAGTAATTTAACCATGCCGGCGCTGGCGATAAGGATGGCGAAATCGTTTCTATATTCACCGAATACCACCCAATACCAGAGGGGGTGAATCAGGAATGGCATGCAGACAAACAAAACGAAGCCCCAAGCCGGCTGATTGCGATAATAGCGAATGCAGCGGGCGGCAAAAATGGCAAAGACGATGAGCGCGGCGGTGGCTGCGATCAAGCCGACTACGCCTGTGAAACGGATGGTTTCAACGTGGAAGCCATGATAGGAACCAGTAATCATGAACATTTCCTCCGTACTCATGCCGCCAGTCATTCTCCAGTCCTTAAACATCATTGCGGTGCGGGCGGCCATTTCACTGGAGGAATACTGAAACCCATCGCCAAGCCATTTGTTGTGGATATATTTGTCCGAGGTGAGCGCGCGTTTCCACATGTCAAAGCGGAAATCATTGCTGCTTTCTCCCGACCTCACGATATCATCGCGCACATGAACCCCTGGCACGAGTGTGAGAACCCGCTGCACGCTGAAAGGAAGAGACGTTGTTGGAACGGCGATCAAAAAAACGGCCAGCAGCATGGTGCCGATGAAACAGACGATCAGCACGTCCAGGGGTTTGCGACGGAGCAATGAACCCATGGAAAAATCGATGAATAAACGTGCGGCACCGCTCCGGAATCCGCCGAACAATGTCGCCGCCACCGCCCCAAAGGCAATGACCGCCCGCCACGGCTTGCGGAAATCCAGTGCTGCGACCGGTCTCCATAAGGTGCTGGCCATGGTGCCAAAGAGGACGCCGAGCGCACCAAATTCCGTAATGCGTTGTTCATTGACGTCCAAGGCATAGTTCACAGATTGGGAGGCCGTAAAGCTTACATTTGAGTAATATCGTATCGCAACTTCAGCAAAAGCTGGAGAGAAGCCGGAAATAATATTGATCATCGCATCCGCTGAGGTTAGCAGGATGAACCCGATCGCCGCCCAACGCCAAGTGCGCAGGTCCGCCTCGGCCGTGCTGATCAGGATGAACGCGATGAACGCGACGCCATAGATAAAATAGGGTTTGCCACCCGATACATCGCCCCCCATGATTCTCAATCCTGTTGGATTGCGCAGGTAGGCCTGCCAGATGGTCAAGGCGACCAAGAGAATGGCGGTTTCCATACCGGTCCAACGGAACCGGAGGCGCTGTTGTCGGGAAGCAATCCGCAACAGTGTGAATCCAGCCACCACGACAGTCATGATGTGCCATGTGGCCGGGCATCCGGGAATAAAGTTAAAACCGCCCTGCATGCCGAGTGTTGCGGGAATGAGAATCCAGATATGGCGGCCTAAAAGGAGGCAGGTGATCAGGAAAAGCACGCCGCCGACCCAGGCCATGACTTCGACCTGTGCGGTCGCGGCGGCAATGCCCAGATACAGCGCAAAGAACAGCGCAATGACGACGATGAGAAGGGCTTTTAGTTTTGTGGAGTCCATTGGAGAAGTGCGCGAAGCGCGCGTTTAAAGCTTTGGAGTGTAGCGCATTACTTCAGCAGGTCTGATCCTTGGCGAGGTCCGGGTAGGTGCCGAGGAAGATCGTGTGGTTCATGATGCGGTCGGCGCCGGGGAGGGGAGGGGAGAGGAAGAAGAAAGCTGAAAGCTGAAAGTTGACAGTTGAAAGTCGAAAGTCGAAATGCAAAGTGCTCCGCGCTAGGGTCGCTTTCTTTTATTTGTAGCGTTCTGCTTTCTCGATTTTCTTCGGTCTGGGAGCTCTCCGATCCCTCACTTTGCCAGAAGCGAGAGAATCCAGCGCTTGTTTTCATCGAACGCAGCTTGGATTTCGGGAATGACAGGAATGATCGCGGCGTCAAGGGTTGCAGGAATCGAGGAAGAAGCTGACGGGATTTGCGACAGCAGGAATAGAATGTCGGCCCGGTCTTGAGGATCGACCCTCATCATCTTTGTTAGAACGAGGTCGCCGACGGATGGCCGCAGGATGGACAAGTGCCGCAGCCCGGTTAATGGGATCGGCACCACATGCTCCAGCCATGATGGGGAAAGCACGACTTGGTCATCACGGAACAAATGAGTGATGTAAAGGCCACCGGGCTCGAGTTCGCGATTGGTGCTCTCCAGAGCAATCCAGAATTGGTCGTCCATCTCAATGGCATCCATCTCAACTCGTGGAAGGATCGCGTCCACGTCAAAGGTCGCAGCGAATGCCGGTTCCGGCACGGGGAATCCAAGTGCCAGCGCGGCGCGTCCGTAAAGGATCATGCGGGTTGGCTGGGTCAAATGACGGTCGAGCGTTCTGAGGATGATTTCCGGGTGGTTCATGTGATCGGGGTCAGCCAACGGGTGACGGCTGGGCCGGATTTCTGGATACCGGGCATGGAAACGAAGCGACTCCAGTGGGGAAGGTCAGGCTCGCTTCCCGCTTGTGCGGCCGGGAGATTGGAGAGGACCGTGATCCAGAAGTTCCGGCCCTCAGGATCGTGAGCGAGTCCGGCACGGGAGATGTGGGTGAGAACACGGACGGCTTTATGCTGAACGGCGAGCGCCGCGAGGCGATGCGGATCAATGCGAGGGGAACGGGCGAGTTGTGCAGCACAGCGAATCGCCGTAGGATGATAGGCGTTTTCGCCCAAGATCAGCAGGATGGTCAGTTCGTCATCGGATAATCGATTCAATCCAGGATCGGGAATCGCCAAAGGCGTCGCGGAACGATAGTGCTTGCAGCCCCTGATAGCCGCCACTTCGATGGCGTGGTCCAGCTCCGCAATGCCAAGGCGCCTGGCCTTTCTAACAAGAAAGGAAACCGGGGCGGTTTCTCCGAGTTGCTGCGCAAGGGTTGGCATGGTGGTGGTATCTGATACAACGAAGCCTGGGCCGTGGCGCACCGATTATTCAAATCAGTTTCGCGATATTTCGCGTGCTTCGCGGTTGAATCATTCAGTGGTTCTTTGAACCGCGAAAATCGCGAAATGACGCGAACGGGCAATGGTGTCTTGGATTCAAGCTTGTTTTTAGGATCATGTGATGAAGGCGGGGTCAAGCTGGGGGCGGCTTGATGTGAATGACATCATTCCATACTTCGAAGGCGTGGGTTGGGAATATCCTTGTGGAGATGTTTTTCATTTCCTCCATTGAGGGGTATGCGGGGTCTGTTCCAAAGCATCGGGCGTCGTCTATCAGGATGCTGAAGGCGTATTGGCTTCCCTGTGCAATCGCCGTCAATTCCTCATGGATTGGACAGTCTTTTAATCCGCGTCCGGTCATGCCGGCGGAATAGTGTCCATCGAGCCAGAATAGGCACGGACCCTGGATCGCGCCCACCACACGTTTCAATTCCACAGCGGAGTCACCAGTTACAATCTCCACCTGAGGGATATTGCGGAAGCGGGATCTGGCGATCTCGGCCAGCCTGGGTTGAACCTCAATGGAAATCAGGTTTTTGCAGGTATTGCGCATGAACCACAGGGTATCACCCATGTAGGTTCCGGTTTCGATGAATGTGCTGGCTCCGATGCGCAGAGCTTCGGCCTTGAGCATGGCACGTTTGATCAGGTAGGGTGGTGGCCCCACCCAGCCTTCCGAGCGCAGTTGATTGACACGACGGAGCAATTGCAGGGTCTCGCCGATTTCAGCGAAGCACGGGAAGATCCGCAGAAATGAATTGCGGAGCTGCAGTACTTGTAATTTTCGGTTTGCGGACAGGTTCATGGAATGGGATGAATCCGACACACCGTCAGGAGACTAACGGGTGAACAGCACATTGCCGCCAAGGCGGAAGGTGGCGTTGACGACGGGACGAAATCCGCGTTGGCGTGATTTTCATGGCTGAAGTCGGCCTAACTAACGAGACAGGCGCTATGGGTTGTCAATCCCCGTATTGAGGATGAGCCAGCCGTTCTCGATTTTTTCCTCGATTGGGATTTTGCCAGTACCCAGAAGCCACGCATGGGGAACGATGACAAGTTTTCGGGGTTGCCAGTGCAACCATGCCGCCCACCATGAGTAGCTGCTGTTGGCGATGATATGGTGTGACGCGAGAGACATGAGGCGCATGTCATTGAGAGGGTTGGTGCGGGATTCCGGGAGATCGACAAAGTGGAATTCGGAGCCATGGAAGTGGGCGCGACACCAGGGGATGTCGTCCGAGAAGATCCAGAAGGTTGGCGAGGCAAGCTGGTCTTTCGCGTGAGCCACGGCCTGGTCATAGTATGCGGGAGTGCAGACAGCGAAGTTTTTGTAATGGATGAAATCGCCGCGCCGCACATGGATGGAGACGGCGTTTTCCGCGATGATTTTGCGAGCGGTTTCGGCTGTTTGATGATCCATCGGCATGTCGCGGATATTGATTTCCTCTTGCAGCAGGGAACGCATGTCCGGGAAGTAATGGTGGCTCTGAAAATAGCCCATGAGCAAGGTTCCATCCGGAAGTTCCTGGAACGAGGGATCGAAGGTGCTGTCGGACGTGCTCTCGCGATACACGCAATTGGCAGAGATCTCCGAGGGATGTTTCCCGGCGATCACCCGCATGGCGGGACCGATCCATAGTGGCCAGCGCCCGATGCGGGCACACAAGGATAAACCACGCATGACACGGGTCTGAGCCCAGTTGTGAGGGCGCAGCCAGGAACCATCCAGGACCACTTCGGTTGCATGCTTTCTGGCCAGCCAGCGGGCCGCGGCATATTGGAAGAAGTTGTTTCCAGTACGGCCTTGGAGGACCACGCGGATCATGAGATGTGAGAGACGTCAGTCATTGAGGGATGGGAAAGGGCAAGTATCGGCGGCATTGAATCGAAGGTGGAGGAGCGGGGCATTACTTTCCGACAAATGCGCCGTTGGAGATATAGAGTGGTTGCTTCAGCGGGTCATCGTTGCTTTCGAGGATTGTACCATTCGGGCCGAATTTCTTCTGGAGACAGGCGCTGAATCTGGTGTGTTCGACCTTGATTTCCCCAAGGACGATGTAATCACCGGCGGCATCGACGACGGTTTTACCATCCCGAATTGTCAGGTAAAACAATAGGGTTGGCGAGTCACTGGATGATTCTCCGCTGACTTCACTGGTCACCCATTTCCCCGCACTCTCCAATTTCCCTCCCACCCATTTGCCGCCGCCGGCGTGGACGAAAAGGATACCCGAAACGGCATGGTTGTTTTTGGGCACGAAGAAGCGGGTGAAGATTCGATAACTTCCCTTGTGAGAAAGCGGCGGGAGGATTCCGGGAAAGGCTCCGTGGGGATTTTTAGCTCCCAGTTCATAGGATAGTTTCATACCCTTTTGTGTTTCCACTTCGTGTCGGAATACCGGAGTGAGTTCCCCCAGCGTGAGGCCCTTCGCCTCCTTGCCATTGAAGATCTGGTGATAGGAGACGTAAGGGTCGGCAGTGTAGCCTTTGGCGCCGACGAATTCTCCCAGAACCTTGGCTTTGGTATCGCCCAGCTCCTTTTTCTCTCCGGTTTCTTCGCGGACGTTCTGAACGGGACTCTCCATGCTGACTTTCCCGCTTCGATCCGGAAGAACGAGGACTTCGAGGTTGTCGCCGTAGCGCCTCAGACGCAGGGCCGGGGGTGCTCTGCCGGGAAGCCCCCCCTGTTTGACCAATTCCCGCAGGTTGTCGATACCGACGGTTGTGGCGAGAGTTTCCCGTGTTTGTTTCGCGGCGATGGCGTCATCGATCTGACCGGCCTTGGTGAGTTCGGTTTCCTGGATCTTCAGGATCTCCTCCAGTTTTCCGAACAATTCGGTGACTGTTTCCGCATGGGTTTTAAGAACCTGGTTGCGAAGTTCCACATACTTGCTTCGCATCTGCTTGATTTCGGATGCGGTATTGTCAGGCAGGCGCGGGAGCGGATCCAGATGCGCCTTGACCCTCTCGATCTCATCGCGGATCGGAATCACGGCAGCAAGCTTGCCCGACGATTTCGCGGTTTCGTGCTGGCGATCAAGACCGCCGAGATAGCCGGCTTCCAGCTTCTTGAGTTGCTCATCGCGCCGGGCGGTGGCATCATCGTAGCGCAGCATGAAGGACTTCTTTAATTCTTCAGGCGTGGCACCTGGCACAACAGCCACCTGCAGCATCAGGGCAAGGGGAACAAGGCATGTGAGGAGAGAGTTCATGGTCCGTACGTTAGATTGACGCCTTTCCCAGGCGTTGCAACTGATAGGTGCCATTGAGGATGGGCCGCCACCATGCCTCGTTGTCGAGATACCAGGCGACGGTTTTGCGAAAGCCTGATTGGTGATCCTGTTGGGGTAGCCAGCCGAGGTGGTCGCGGATTTTCGCGGCGTCGATGGCATAGCGCAAGTCGTGGCCGGGGCGGTCGGTGACAAAAGTGATTTGTTCTGCAAAGATCTTCCCATTTCTGCGTTCCGCTTTCAACTTTCCGCTTTCCACACAATCGTCGAGCAACCGGCATAACAACCGCACCAGGTCAATGTTGCGCATCTCGTTGTTACCGCCGATGTTATAGGTTTGGCCGGGGGTTCCATGGGAGATGGCGGTGAGCAGGGCTTCGGTGTGGTCTTCGACGTAGAGCCAGTCGCGGATGTTTTCGCCCTTGCCATAGACCGGAATGGGTTCGCCGCGGAGCGCCTTGAGGATGACCACCGGAATGAGTTTTTCGGGAAACTGGAAGGGGCCGTAATTGTTAGAACAATTGGTGACGATGACGGGCAAGCCATAGGTATCGTGCCAGGCGCGGGCGAGGTGATCGGAAGAGGCCTTGCTGGCGGAATAAGGGGAGTGAGGGTCGTAGGGCGTGGTTTCGGTGAAAAAACCGGTTGCGCCCAGTGAGCCATAGACTTCGTCGGTGGAGACGTGCAAAAATCGGAACGATTTTTGTGCCGGTGGATTTGGGATGTTGAATTGGAGACCCCGCCATCCTGCCCTCTGGTCTCTGGTCTCTGTCCTCTGGTCTCTTGCTTCCGGCAGACCGCGCCAATACTCCAGGGCAGCCTCTAGCAGGGTGTAGGTGCCGAGGATGTTGGTCTGGATGAAGGCGCCGGGGCCATCGATGGAGCGGTCCACGTGGGACTCGGCGGCGAGGTGCATGACCCAGTGCGGCTGGAAGCCGCTGAAGGCGGTGCGCATGGCGGCGGCATCGCAGATGTCGGCTTGGAGAAACTGGTGGGCCGGCTGGTTGGTTAGATCGGCGAGCGAGTTCGGATTGCCGGCGTAGGTGAGTTTATCGATATTGAGCACCTGATGGCCACGCGAGACGAGCAGGCGGACCAGGTTGGAGCCGATGAAACCGGCGCCGCCAGTGATGAGTATGCGCATGAGATCAGAGGTCGGAGGTGGTCAGGCGATGGTCCAAAGCATGCTCGAAGCTGATGAGTTCGCGGAGGATCGCGTTGTAGCAACTGTGGGCACGGGTGCCTTCGTGGGCGAGCATTCGATAGAGCTCAAGTTCCGCTCCGTCATAGCGGGGTGCTGCGTCCGTCATCAAACCCGCCCGGATCAAGCGAGGCCTGGCGATTCTCACAAGGCAGGCCGGGATGCTCTGACGGCCGGCATGGAAATCCTGCAATCCTTCGAGGATTTGGTCAGCACACGGCAATCCTGAGAGCAGTTCGGATGGGCTCATGATGCGCTGGTTGCGGGGGATTCGGGTGCCTCGCTGCAGAACGCTGCGACGACCGCGCGGAATGACTTGGGGTCAAGAGCCGGGTACCGGATGATCAGCGGTTCGATTTGCAGGAATAGCTGAAAGAGCAGGTCTGGACGGATCAGTTCTGCCTGCCGCATGGCAGTCACGTCAGTCAAGTCCCTGGCATGTCCGCGTTCCAGTTTCGCGAGGGCCTGACTATAGAGATCGTAATGATAAAAGTCGATCAGGCCGTGGCGGGCAATGAACAGGCTCCGTTCACGCCAGCGTGGAAGAGCGGGGATAAAATCGTCCGGGCTTGCCAGTTCGATGTTCACTGCAAGTTCATCTTTCAGCACCGCAATGGCTTCAAAAAAGCCGGCGGGTTCCGGATCGGCTTTCAAGTCCACATCGACCGTCATTGGGCGCCATCCGTGCAGGAGGGCTGTCGCGCCTCCCGTGAGATAGATCCGCCCGGCACTTGTCACTCTGTGGCCTAATGCGGCCATGAGGGCTTCAAGTTTCTGGCGTTGGACGGGAAGGCGCATGGGTCAATGCAGGGAGAGAAGTTAACCGTTAGGATCGAGCGCGTGACATCATGGAAAGCCGGCGGAATCGCACGCTGCCGCCCTTGGTTGTGCCTTGGAGTGGGCGGAACTTGCCGTGGAATCAGGGTGGGTGACATGCAACTTGCAGAAGCCGCACGCATGGAAAATAGCACATGCGGAATTTTGTTCAAGAAAAAATGAACAAAAGGGAGCGGGATGAGTGAGGACGGATGACAGAGGACGGAGGGGCGCGGGATTTTCTAACATCTGGCGCGATGGGCCGCTCTTCCCATCTATTCAAACAGTGACAGGTTCAGGCCAGACTGGCGGATGATCGACGCCAGGGTGCCTGGTTTGAGATCTTTGTGGATAGGCACGGGCACCGTTCTGGTGGTCTCACCTGTGCGCAGTTGCATGATTCGGTGACTTCCTCGCTGACGCACCTCTTTGAAGCCTTGAGCTTCGAGCAGACGGCACATTTCCAAGCCCGAAAACCGTTTGCGCGGGGGCATACTCGGTCTCAAACTGGGTGATCCAGGACTCCGCGCTCAAACGCCCTTCGATTTCCGCAGGCGACGCCGTTTCCAAAAAAAGCCCCACCGCTTCCTTGAGATTGGCAAGAGCCTCGTCGGGGGTCGCGCCCTGGCTCGCAATATCCAATTCAGGAGACATGGCCACGACCAAGCCTTCTTCAAATCGCAGAATCGCCGTGAATTTCGCTTTCATGGGTGCATGTTACGCCGGATCCGCGCTGGCGGAAGCCGGAATTTCGAGGATCAGATCCATAATGTTGGTGAGTCAAAGTTCGCCATAGTCCCTGAGTGGATGCAAACCTTCGAAAGGTGGCATGACTGGAGAAAACAAAATCCGGCTGATTGTTCAAGGGAAAATGAACAATCAGCCGCTGTGAGGAAACACGTTAGAGCAGGATGAGTGATTGCCATAAGCGTGGCGAGAAGGCAGGGTGGGGTGGAGATGGTCCTGCTGAAGATAATCCTGAGAGATCGGCGGATGCACCGTTTGGCGGGTGGCTTGCTGGTGATGGCTGCAGGTACCGTGTTGCTGGCGTGGAAACTCGGGTTGGACGGCGCGATGCTGAAAACGGCGTGGCAGCAGACGGAGGCGTGGCTGATCGAGCGGCCGTGGTGGTTGTTCGTGGGTCTGGTGGTTTTGCCGGGCTTGCCGATGCCGTCGAGTGCCTTGCTGATTCTAGCAGGAACAGTGTGGCGCGACCGTCCGGTAACGGCATGCGCGGTTGGTCTTGTGGCGCTGGCCCTGAACATGACCTGGACCTACTGGGTGGCCGCGCGGCCCGGGCGGGGCCTGGTGGAAAAACTGTTAGAGGCGGCGAGCTGGCGGATTCCCGAGCTGCCCCGGGGGAATCATTTGCGGATGATCCTGATAGTGCGGCTGACACCCGGGCTGCCTTTGTTCTTGCAGAACTATTTGCTCGGGTTTTTCCGGGTACCTTTCCGCTTGTATCTGCCGGTGTCGCTGGGATGTAGCGGATTGATCGCCAGTGGCATCGTTCTCAGTGCGGCGGGAGTTGCGGATGCAAATCTAACGCCTGTTTTGACCGGGGTGTCGTTGCTCGTGCTGGGGTGGGTAATGGTACGGATGACCCGGCAGCGGCTGGGGAGGGTGAAAGGTGGCGCGGCCCGATGAGACCGCAGGTCAAAAAGGTAGCGCGGCCTCGATGAGGCCGCAGTGGAAAAGGTAGCGCGGCCTCGATGAGGCCGCATGGAGGGACCATGGGTGGTCCAAAAGAAGACGGATAGGCCTGGCTTGGGCTGGGTGTTGGCTGATCATTGGCATGCGCTCTCGGCGAGAGCGCGCCACCTGAGAGAGCTACCTGATAGCCACCTGATAGCCACCTGCGAGCACCAGTCTCACACGATCATGCCGGCGCCGACGGTTTCGTGGGTGCCGGGATCGATGAGGATGAATGAGCCGGTGGTGCGGTTGCGACGGTAGGAATCGTGGATGAGCGGCACGGCGGTACGCATGGAGATGCGACCTATATCGTTCATGTTGAAACTTTCCACGCCCTCGATCTTGTGGAGGCTGTTGATATCCACATGATATTTCACTTCCTGAATGATCGCCTTGGTTTCGTGAGTGGTGTGCCGGACGATCCACTTTTCGCGCGGGAGCATGGGTTTCTGCGAGAACCAGCAAATCATGGCTTCGATGGTCTGACTGACGCGGGGCGGGTTGTTGGCTTTCACCAAGGTGTCGCCGCGGGAAATGTCGATTGCATCGGTGAGAGTGAAACAGACGGATTGTGGGGCGAAGGCTTCTAGCAGTTCTCCGACCGGGCCGTGGATGGACTTGACGCGGGTGGTGAAGCCGGAGGGCAACACGGTGACCTCGTCTCCGGGTTTGAAAACGCCGCCCGCGACACGCCCGGCGTAGCCGCGGAAGTCATGCCATTCGTCACTCATCGGGCGGATGACCCACTGGACCGGGAAGCGCGCGTCCACATGATTTTCCTCACCACCGACATAGACGTGTTCGAGATGATAGAGAAGCGTGGCGCCCAGGTACCATGGCATGTTGCCGGACTTGTCGACCACGTTGTCGCCATTGAGGGCGGAGATCGGGATGTCGGTGATTTCGACGATGTTGTCGAGACGTGAGGCGAAGTTGAGGAAGTCGCCGACGATTTGGTGGTAGATCTTTTCCGAGTAGTCGACGAGGTCCATTTTATTAACGGCGACGACGAGGTGTTGGATGCGGAGCAGGTTGGCGATGAATGCGTGGCGTTTGGTCTGTTCGATGACGCCCTTGCGTGCGTCGATGAGGATGATGGCGAGGTTGGCGGTGGAGGCACCGGTCACCATGTTGCGGGTGTATTGAATGTGGCCCGGGGTGTCGGCGATGATGAACTTGCGTTTGGGCGTGGCAAAGTAGCGGTAAGCGACGTCGATGGTGATGCCTTGTTCGCGTTCCGCCTTGAGGCCATCGGTGAGCAGGGCGAGGTTGACACATTCCTCGCCGCGGCGACGTGACGACTCTTCCATGGCTTCGAATTGATCCTCGAAGATGGATTTTGAATCGTAGAGAAGTCGCCCGATGAGGGTGGATTTTCCGTCATCGACGGAGCCGGCGGTGGTGAATCGGAGGAGGTCCATGGGGTGGGTAAAAGCTTAGAGGATAGAGCCTAAAGTTTAGAGTTTAGTGCTTAGAGCTTAGTACTTAGTGCTTGGAGCTTAGTTCCTGAGCGGCTTGCCATTGGGTTTCGAGGTGGAGCGCGCGTATGGAGGATTCGAGAAACTCGCGGTCGAGTTCCTGCTGCTCGACGATGCCTGCGATGTCGCGAAGGTGTCGTTGGTGTCCGCTTTCCCGATAGGACTCGAGTTTGTGGAGGATGACGTATTCGGGAGGAGCGACTGTGATCTCACAGTCGGGTGTGGGGATCCGGCGGGTATGGGCGAGCGCCCAGTCGAGGCTGGGATGATTCCGTGAGAGGTAGATATCCGCCTTCATGCCGGTATTGTGATGGATGATATTGAAGTGACCGCGAGCTTCCCGACGGGATTCGACGGCAACCACATCAGAAGGAGGGAGATAGAAGTCTTCTTCGGGAAAAAGTAGCGGAAGTTTTTGAATTTGGTCAGGTAGCAGCAATACGACCAGATCAATGTCGAGCGTATTGCGTGGTTCGCCATAGATCGAGCTCGCGACCGATCCCGTGATCATATAGTTGATTCCCGCCGTTGCGAGAGGCGCGACGAAAAGCGAGATGAAGTTAGGGTCTTGCATGGAGCCAGATTCGGGCGAGTATTCTTTCGATTTCGGCAGGCGAGGTTTGCGGGTTGCGGAGTCTGATACCCATCCGTTTCAGTTCGCGGGTCTGCTGGATGGTGGCGGCGAGAAGCTGGTATTTTTCGGCTCCGCTCATCGTCTTCCAGATGGCGGTTTGTTTGGGATCGGGCAGAGACATGGGGGTAAACGCTGAGATGCTGAAATGAAGAGGGGAGGAAGACCGATTGCGAAGCACGGAGTGTAATTTCAGCATTTCAGTTTTCAGCTTTTATTCAGAAATAGCCCTCTTTTTTCCGGTCTTCCATGGCGGTTTCGGAGCGTTTGTCATCGGAGCGGGTACCGCGTTCGGTTTGGCGGGCGGCGGCGACTTCGGCGATGACCTCGTCGAGGGTGGAGGCGGAGGACTCGATGGCACCGGTGCAGGTGGCGTCACCGATGGTACGGAAGCGGACGATCTGGCGGCTGGCCGGTTCGTGGTCCTGAGGCTGGAGGAACCGGGTGACGGCGAGCAAGGTGCCATTGCGCTGGAAGACTTCGCGTTGGTGGGCGAAGTAGATGGCGGGAAGCGGGATGTTTTCGCGTTGGAGATACATCCAGATATCCATTTCGGTGAAATTCGAGAGCGGGAAGATGCGGAAATGCTCGCCGGGATGTCGGTGGCCGTTGAAGAGGTTCCAGAGTTCGGGTCGTTGGTTTTTCGGATCCCATTGGCCGAAGTCGTCGCGGTGTGAGAAGAAGCGTTCCTTGGCACGGGCTTTTTCCTCATCGCGGCGGCCACCGCCGAGGCAGGCGTCGTAGTGGTTTTTTTCGATGGTATCGAGCAGGGTGATGGTTTGGAGTTTGTTGCGGGAGGCATTGGCACCGGTTTCCTCCGTAACGCGTCCGGTATCGATGGATTCCTGGACCGAGCCGACGACCAGTTGGGCACGCATCAAGTCCACGAACTCGTCGCGAAAAGTCATGGTTTCGGGGAAATTGTGGCCGGTATCGATGTGGACGAGAGGGAAGGGCATGCGCGCCGGCCAGAACGCCTTGCGGGCCAGCCATGCCATGACGATGGAATCTTTGCCACCCGAGAAAAGCAGGGCCGGATTCTGGAACTGGGCGGCGGTTTCGCGGAGCACGAAGATGGCTTCGGCTTCAAGTTGGTCAAGGTGGCTCAGGTGATAGTCGGGCATGGCAGAGGGGTTACTTAAATGGGCGTAATGCGCTCGCGGATGGCTTCGAGTAGTTCGAAGGCCGCGTCTTCGACGGTGGTGGTTTCGGTGTCCAGAACGAGATCGGGACATTGGGGAGGTTCGAAGGAGTCGTCCTTGCCGGTGAAGTGTTGGATTTCGCCACGGGCGGCTTTGGCATAGAGTCCTTTGACATCGCGTTTTTCGCAAGTTTCGTAGCTGGCTTTGACATAGACCTCGAAGAGATCGGCACCGAGCAGGCCGCGGGCGAGGTCACGGAGTTCGCCACGCGGGGTGATGGCGGAGACCAAGGTGATGATGCCTTGGGAAACGAAGATTTTCGCGGTTTCCGCGATGCGGCGGATATTTTCCAAGCGGTCCTGATCGGTGAAACCGAGGTTGGCATTGAGGCCGGTGCGCAGGTTATCGCCATCGAGGATGGTGGTGAAGCGGCCTTGTTGGTGAAGGACGCGTTCCACGGCGTTGGCGATGCTGGATTTGCCGGAACCCGAGAGTCCAAACAACCAGACGACGATGCCTCGCTGGTCGAGCAGGGATTCCTTGTCCCGGCGGTGGAGAAAGCGATGGAATTCGGGGTGGATGTGCATGGGGAATGAAACGCGAGACGGAAGTGAAGAAGATAGGAGATAGAAGATAGAAGATGGAAGACAGGAGATGGAAGATAAAGGGGTGAGAAGAGATCTGGACGACAAAAAAGTCTAATGTCTGAAGGTCCGGAAATCAACCCGTCCTATATTTCCGGACCTTCCGATTCTTCTCAGTCACCTTTACCAATGACGAAGGCGTCGAAGCCGTGGGTTTTGAGGGTGTGGGTGGGGAGCACGGCGCGGCCGTCGAAAACGAAGGCGGGTTTGAGCATGAGGTCGTAAATGCGGGGCAGGTCGAGGGTGCGGAATTCATCCCACTCGGTGAGCATGGCAAGCGCGTGGGCACCGGTGGTGGCGGTGTAGGGATCGGAGCAGATTTCGAGGTTCGTGGTGAGGAGATCCTTCGGGATTCCCGCATGCATGAGGTCGCGGCGGATGGTGTTGGGATCGACATGCGGGTCGTAAATGGCGAGGCAGGCGTGTTCCCGGAGGAGATCTCGGCAGACATAGATGGCGGGGGATTCCCGGGTGTCGTTAGTGTCTTTCTTGAAAGCGAAGCCAAGAATGGCGATGCGCTTGCCGATGACCGTGTTGAAGAGCGCACGGACGATTTTTTCCGTGAAGCGGGACTTCTGCCAATCGTTGAGATGGACGACTTGCCGCCAATATTCGGCGACGTGGGGGAGATGAAAGGATTCGCAAAGATAGACGAGATTGAGCAGATCCTTTTGGAAACACGAACCGCCGAAACCGACCGAGGCGTTGAGAAATTTCGGGCCGATGCGCGAGTCCATTCCGATGGCACGGGCGACCTCTCCGATATCAGCGCCGGTGGTTTCGCAGAGTGCGGAGATTGAATTGATAGAGGAAATGCGCTGGGCGAGGAATGCGTTGGCGACCAGTTTGGAGAGTTCGGAGGACCACAGGTTGGTTGTTAGAATTTGATCGCGGGGAATCCAGCGGGCGTAGATGGCAGCCAGCGCCTCGACGGCGGCATTGCCGCCCGGGGTGATCTCACCGCCGATGAGGATGCGGTCCGGATTTTCCAAATCGGCGACGGCGGTGCCTTCCGCGAGGAATTCCGGATTGGAAAGCACCTCGAAGGTGGCTTGGCTAGAGGAATTCGCGGCAAGGATCGTCTTGATGGCGCTGGCGGTTTTCACCGGGATGGTGCTTTTTTCGACGATGATTTTGTGACCTTTGGAAACCTCGGCGATCAGGCGGGCTGCGGCTTCGATGTAGCGCAGGTCCGCCGCGCGTCCGGCACCGATTCCGTGGGACTTGGTCGGGGTGCCGACGGAAACAAAGATCAGTTCCGCGGAACTGATGGCGGAGCGGATATCGGTCGTGAAGTGCAGGTTTCTGCCGCGGGCGGAGGCGACCACCGCGAGGAGGCCGGGTTCATAGACGGGCAGGCTATCCGAATTCCATGCGTCGATGCGCTCCCCGTTCATGTCGGCGACGGTGACTTGGATGTCAGGACATTTGGCGGCGATCATCGCCATGGTGGGGCCGCCGACGTAGCCGCCGCCGAGGCAGCAAATGGAAGTTACTTTCATGGTGTGAAGCGGTCGCGCAACAGATGGTAAAGGAAGAGCGAGTTATAAGTAAAGTAGCGTTTGCAGAGGCGGCGGGGTTCCATGGTGAGACGGTAGGCCCATTCGAGGCCTAACCGCTGGAGAACGGCTGGCGATTGTTTGACCTCGCCGGCGTGGAAGGCGAACGCGGCGCCGATGCCGAAATAGACGCCGGGGGGCAGGAGGTCCTTGTGGCGGGCGATCCAGTGTTCCTGTTTCGGGCAGCCGAGACCAACCCAAATCAGGTTGGCGCGGGCCGCGCGGATTTTCTCACAGACACGGTCAAACTCGTCGGCTGGCCAATCGCCGAAGGGGGGGGAATGGGTGCCTGCCAGGACAACTCCGGGAAAGCGGGTGGTGAATGAGCGGGTGAGGGTTTCGAGTGTGGACACCTTGCCGCCTAACATGAAATGGCGGAATCCGCGCTGATTCTCAGTGGCCTTGAGTGTTTCCAGCATCAGGGTGGGACCGTAAACGCGATCAGTGAGTTTTTCACCTGCCGGCAACCGGGAGTTGAGCACCCATACGAGCGGCATGCCGTCGGGGCAAATCAGATCAAAGTGGCGCATTGATTCTCCGAAGGCCGCATCGTGGCGGGCGAGCGCGGCGACATGGGTGTTGGCGGCTGCCACGGCGTAAGCGCGGTCCGCCATGGTGGCATGTTCGAGAATCCAGGCAATCGCTCCGGCGTAGTCGGTCGCGGCGACGGGCAGGCCGATGACGGGGATGGTGAGCATGGTGCGCAGAGTTAGATCCGGCAAAACGGTTCGACGGCGCGGAGTTCCGGGGTGATGGCGACGCATGTGTCGCGGTGCGCGGGATCGTTGAAGAGATAGAGTGCGTAGCCGCCATAGCCACCGCCGCAGTATTTTCGTGCGATGGTAGCGGGAATCTCCGGCAGGGGGGACATTCCTTCATCGAGCTGGGTGGTGTGATAGAGATTCACGCCTTCGGCAAGTCGCTGGATGTCGGCATGCAGGACGCCCTCGCGCGCGATGCGTGCGCTGTGTGCGATGCGGTCATAGTCCCGCGGGTGATTGACGACACCCGGAGTGTCGTGCTGGATTCCGGTCCAGTAAACCGCCATCCTGCCAGTTAGAAAGTCGCCGTTCTGTTTGAAATCGAGCACCGGCCAATTGCCGGAACGCCATACACAAAGACCGGTTTCGCAAATGACGGCGGGGTCTTGCCAACCGACGCCAAGGGCGATTTCCGACTCGAAGCCATCGCGGCCGTTGAGCAGGGCCCATGCGCCGCTGCCGCCAAGGCCTGATTTTTTTTCGTAGGGCCATTCACGCAGCGAAACGAGCGGGGAAATGGCGCAGTTCACCACGAATTCACCGGGTCGGGAGAACCGCGGGACGTCGAGCCAGCCGCCGGCCAAATCGACGCGCAGTGGTGCTTCGGTGGGTGCCTGGACCCAGCGGACAATCGAGCTGGTGGAGACCGGTTCGAAGCGCGGCGGGGTTTTTGGCAGGACGATATATTGAGCGCCGGTTTGCTCGCAGAGTGCTTGTTTGACCTGGCCGTATTGATCGTCCTCGGTAACTATCAGATAGTCCGGTCGGATGCGGATGAAATCCTCTTCGAAGTCCAAGCCTTCCTTGTGGCCATGGGTGACGATCACCTCGTCAACCATTCGGAAGCCTTGGAGCAAGGCGCGTTTATGGTCGTCCGGGATCGATGGCTTGCGGCGCTTGTGATGCCATAACACCTCAGCGGAAGCAAAGGCAACGATGAGATAATCGCCGTGCGCCCGCGCCTCCTCGAAAAACTGGAGGTGGCCGGCGTGCAGGATGTCATAACAGCCGGAGACGAAGACTTTTTTCATGGGCGGGTGTGCGATGTGAGGGGAGCGTCGGCGTCCCGCCGGCGGTGTGCGGCATCCTGCCTAACACTCCTTCGTGAGAGGATCGCCAAAGAGCGTCCGCGGCTGCTGCAGCTGGCCGGGAAATCAATAATGATAGCGTGCCTGGGCGAACAGGATGCGATCGTCTTTCACCTGATAGACCAAGCGGTGCTCCTGGGTGATGCGCCGCGACCAGACACCTGAACCGAGATGACGCAGCGGCTCAGGTTTGCCGATGCCCGTGCCAGGATCGCGGCGGATGGCTTCGACCAACTCGAGGATCCGCAGGGCGGTTTTCCGATCGGTGGCTACCCAGTAAGCCAGATCCTCGAGAAAATCCCGGTCGAAGACGAGACTCCGCGGTTCCGGCTTCATGCGGCTCCGGTCTTGGCCGCCAAGGCGTCTAGCGTGAGCTCCTGCCCCTCACCCTGATCGAGACGGTTCAAGGCACTGAGCAAGCGTCGGGTGTTGGCGGGTGAGCGGAGGAGATGGGCGGTTTCCAACATCCCACGCCATTCGCCGGCGGGCATCAGCACAACCGATTCATGGCCGCGCCGATCAATGATCACGGCTTCCCGGGTGGAGACCGTCTGATCCCAGATGCGCGCCAATCGGTCGCGGGCTTCAGTGTAGGAAATCGTGGTCACGGCCCAATCAACCACCGCACAGGTTTCCTGTCCATTAAAATACGCGGAATTTACCCGCATACTGCTTCCCGGCTATTCCTTGGAAACGCAAACACGATGGCCGTGGGATTTGAGGAGCGCGTGGCGTTTGACTTCGTCGAGGTCGAAGGCGACCATCTCGGCGCACATTTGCTGGACGGTGATTTCGGGCCGCCAGCCGAGTTTGGCGATGGCCTTGGAGGGATCACCTAACAGGTTTGCGACTTCGGCGGGACGGAAGTAGCGCGGGTCAACCCGCACGATCACATCGCCGACGCTGACGGTCGGGGCCATGGCGGGATCTAACACGGAAGTTACGGTGGCGGTTTCATCCATGTCGGAGCCGCTGAATTCCAGTTGGATGCCGGCTTCCAGCGCGGCCATGCGGACGAACTCGCGGACGGAGATCTGTTTGCCGGTGGCGATGACGAAATCCTCGGGTTGTTCCTGTTGGAGCATCATCCATTGCATGCGGACGTAATCGCGGGCATGGCCCCAGTCGCGCAGGGCATTCAGATTGCCGAGGAACAAACACGGTTCGAGTCCTTGGGCGATGTTGGCGATGCCGCGGGTGATCTTGCGGGTCACGAAGGTTTCACCGCGGCGTGCGGACTCATGGTTGAAGAGGATGCCGTTACAGGCATACATGCCATAGGCCTCGCGGTAGTTCACAGTGATCCAGTAGGCATACATCTTGGCCACCGCGTAGGGCGAACGCGGATGGAACGGCGTGGTTTCCGTCTGCGGGATTTCCTGGACGAGGCCGTAGAGTTCGGACGTGGATGCCTGATAGAAACGGGTCTTCTTTTCGAGTCCGAGGAAACGGATGGCTTCGAGCAGGCGCAGCGTGCCGAGGGCATCGACATCCGCCGTGTATTCCGGCACCTCGAAGGACACGGCAACGTGGGATTGCGCGCCGAGGTTATAGACTTCATCGGGTCTCACTTCGCTGAGGATGCGGGTCAGGTTGGAACTATCAGTGAGATCTCCGTAGTGCAGGCGGAAGCGTGAATTTTCCACATGCGGATCCTCATAGATGTGATCAACACGCTGGGTGTTGAAGAGCGAGGCACGGCGTTTGATGCCATGGACTTCATAGCCTTTTTCGAGGAGCAGTTCCGCCAGATAGGAACCGTCTTGTCCGGTGATGCCGGTGATGAGTGCGCGTTTCATGTGGGTGAGGTCAGGGGTGCTTCGTTAGAGACGCCTCGATGCCAAACAGGTAGCGCGGCCTCGATGAGGCCGCAGGGCAATGGGGCGACCATGGGCGGTTTAAAAGAAGACGGCCGGGCTTGGCTTGGGCTGGGTGTCGGCTGATCATTGGCATGCGCTCTCGGCGAGAGCGCGCTACCTGAGAGGGCCACCTGAGAGGGCCACCTGAGAGGGCCACCTGAGAGGGCCACCTGAGAGGTAGCCGCCTGCTTTCCGTTCACATCCTGGCGAGCAGGCCGGCGGCGGCTTGTCCCAACGCCAGGCCGGCGAGGTCCGCCAACCAATCGAAGAAGTCGCAGTTGCGGGTGGGGATGAAGGCTTGCGCCAGTTCCTCTAGCGAGAGGAGGATGAGCAGGACCAGTGTGGTGAGCGTGATGAAACGCGGCAGCCAGGTGGTGGGTCGCGCCGGGATTGCCAGATTGCATAACAGTGACAGCGTTCCTATCAGGAAGAGGTGCCCGAATTTATCGCCGCAGGGAATGACATCGATGAAGGCCCACCAGCGGGATCCCTCACCGCGATCCGCAATCACGATGATGGCGATCAGCAGGATGATGAATGCGCCAGCGGCGATGCGCGCGAGGGTGAGTTTCATGGCGAGCGAAACTGCAGGTTGCGCTTTGGTAGCGCGGCCTCGATGAGGCCGCAGGGCAATGGGGCGACCATGGGCGGTTCAAAAGAAGACGGCCGGGCTTGGTTTGGGCTGGGTGTTGGCTGGTCATTGGCATGCGCTCTCGGCGAGAGCGCGCCACCTTGCTCGCCGCTCACAACCGTGCCCCGCCGCTGGCGATGGCTGCGAGGAAATCCTGATAGGCGGCGGCCAGGCCGTCGCGCAAGGGGATGGCGGGTTGCCAGCCGGTGGCTTGGATTTTTGCTATATCCAGCAACTTGCGCGGGGTGCCGTCGGGCTGGCTCGGATCGGTGAGGATTTTCCCGGTGAAGCCGACGGTTCGGGCGACGAGTCCCGCGAGCTCGGCAATCGTGAGATCCTCGCCGGTGCCGACGTTGACCCAGTCCGGCGGATGGTCCATTTCTAACAGGTGATAGCAAGCGCGGGCGAGATCGTCCACATGGAGGAACTCGCGGCGGGGGGTGCCGGTGCCCCAGATCGTGACCGAGGCGTCGCCGCGTTGGGTGGCTTCGTGGAAGCGGCGGAGGAGGGCGGGGATGACGTGGGAGTTGAGCGGGTGGTAGTTGTCGCCGGGGCCGTAGAGGTTGGTGGGCATGGCGCTGTGATAGATCAGGCCGTGCTGGGCGCGGTAGTGTTGGCAGAGCTTGAGGCCGGCGATTTTGGCGATGGCATAGGCCTCGTTGGAGGGTTCCAGCGGTGAAGTCAGCAGGCAATCCTCGGGCATCGGCTGCGGCGCCATTTTCGGATAGATGCAGGATGATCCGAGGAACAACACGCGCGGCACGCCGGCACGTCGGCTGCCTTCCACGAGGTTGGCGGCGATGGTGAGGTTCTGGTAGATGAACTCCGCCGGATAGGTGGAGTTCGCATGGATGCCGCCGACCTTGGCCGCGGCGATGATGACAATGTCTGGTCTGGCGGATGCGAGGTGGTTGAAGACCGCGTGCTGGTCACAAAGGTCGAGTTGCCCGCGGGTGGCGGTGAGGACATGGAAGCCGCCGCGTTTGGTGGCTTCCCTGACGAGGGCGGAGCCTACCATGCCGCCGTGACCGGAAATGAAGAGTTTTTTCATGGGCTTGAAAATCAAGAATGATAGTGTGCTTGGGCGAAAAGAATGCGGTAGTCATTCACCTGATAGAACCCCGCGCTGAGGATCAGCAGGTCCGTGGCGGAGTCAGGAATCAAGGAGCCGGAGGTAGTGGGTGTTTCGTGCGACGCTGCCGCCCTTGGTCGAACTTTCCGCCCGGGAAAGAAACCTAGTCATGGAGCAAGTGGGGTACAAGGTGCCGTTAGGAGCGCGGCTGGCCCGCAGCCCCGACGGTCGGTGGCTGCGAGAGTTCAATCGGCAACAAATGAAACAAGTGAGGCAATCATGGGAAAGCAGTGATATTTCAGGGAATGGGCCGTCTGGGCAGGAGGAGGGAAAACAAATCCACGTTGACCGCTTGGGGTTGGCCGAGGAATTCGAGCAGGATTTTGACGCGTTCGGTGGCTGGGGCGATGGAGACGACGGTTCCGCGCATGCCTTGGAGCGGGCCGTGGGCGATTTCCACTTCGTCGCCGATTTCGATGACCGGAGACACGGCAAACAATTCCTCATCGTCCTCGGAGCGGTTGCGGACTTCCTGGCGCAGCGTTTGCACGAAGGCATCGGGCACGGCGGGGATGACCGACCCGAAGCGCACGAGGCCGCGCACGCCTTGGCAAAAAGTCACCGCCCGCTCCATTTCGGAAAGGGTGAATTTGGCGAGAAGATAACCGGGAAAGAGCGGTTCCACCCACCAGATTTTTCCACGGCGGGTGGCCTTGCGGTAGCGCAGCCGCGGGCAGAACACCTCCACGCCCTCCACTTCCCGCAGGTGTCCGGCGGCTATGTGTTCGCGCTTCGTCTGCGTGCGCACGCAGAACCATTCCGGACAGGTGAGGGCAGGTGCAGTCATTGGCCGAGAATTTTTTGAAGTATGGGAAGGATTTTCCCGCCGCTGCGCATCCAGTGGCCGAGGCGATCCACGCGTTCGCTCAGGAATTTCCTGGATTCGGGATCCTCCACTTCGCGAACGCGCGCCGCCAGTTGGTTGATCTTGGTTTGCCCGCTCTCCAAGTGCGGGCGGATTTGTTCGCGGATAAAGCCGCCGACGAGTCGCTTGAGTTCCACTGCCGGTTCGTAGTAGGTGCGTCTTTCGGTTCCGCCGTTGCTGCCATTGGCCTCGATGACGGCCCCCAGACTTTTGAGCAGCCGCAATCCCTGGCTGGCCGACCCTTTGCTGATGTCGAGCCGCTTGACCAGATCATCCAACGATAACGGCGACCGTGAAATAAACAACAGCCCGTAGATTTCTCCAATCGAACGCGGCAACCCCAGAACGCGCACACCATCCACAAACACGGCCACCACTTGGCGCTCCAAGGGGTCGAGTTCGTGCGACGATCGGTCCGACGCAGGCTGCATGGATGAGGATGATAGCGGCGATTTCCGATTGTTCAAATCATTTTGAACAAAATTGCGGATGGCCAGGATCGGTCCCCGGCTGACGCGTGATCCATCGATTGATGCGCCAACTCCGGATCGGATCCTGATTTCGGGGTCAGGTCCGGTCCTTCATTCATGCTCTTTTTCTAGCAATCCTTGCGTGCCAGCCCGGCGGGATCCGGATGGAGGCCGGTGAGCAGCGCGAGGATCCGCACGGCGAATCCGGCGCGGGTTTTCCATGGACGCGCGGGACGCACGATTTCCCAACCGGATTGTTTCGCGAGATCGGTGAGCCCGGGCGACGGGTTCACCAC
Source organism: Akkermansiaceae bacterium (assembly GCA_903888515.1). Classification (GTDB taxonomy): domain Bacteria; phylum Verrucomicrobiota; class Verrucomicrobiia; order Verrucomicrobiales; family Akkermansiaceae; genus Luteolibacter. Next base: position 25,140 of record CAISTY010000109.1, read on the forward strand.
GGTGACGGAGTCGCACAGCGTGAGCAGCGGCAGGTCTGCACGGCTGTCGGTGTAGCCGTGGCCATGGCGGAGTTTACCGTGGTCAAAATACGCCGCAGGCAGCACCTCCAGCAATCTGGCAACCTTGGCCGCGCCCTTGTGGTTTTCCAATTGCGGGAAGAGCGGGCCGGTTTGCACGGGTGTGCCGAGGGCGAGATCGAATCCCATGGCCCGGCCGATTTCCGTGACATAGAACTCCGGACTGGCGGAGGTGAGGATCAGGCAATGCCCGGCGGCACGGTGGCGATCCAGTTTTTCCCGCAGTTCCGGATAGATGGCCGGCATGAGGGACCGGGCGAAGTCACGGGCATAATCCGAGAGGGTGCCGGGATCGATGCGCCAAAGATAGCACAGGAATATCCGTTTCATCCGGGTGATGCCCAGCCATCCTGCAAAAGGAATCATGGCGAGAAAAAGCAGCAGGAAAACCCCGCGCCATGGGTGTTTGCGCACCATGAAATGCCGGAACAACAACTGGCAATCCCATGCAATCAAGGTGCCGTCGAGGTCAAACAGCGCAATGCATGGGGGCGGGATCGCAGGAAGCGGGGCGGACTTGGCCATAAGCGTCTGCGCACAGCGTGACACGAATACAGCCCAGCCGCCATGTGAAAAACGGAATGTGGGGGCCTTCCCGGATCTTCTCCGGTGTCATTTCATTTTGAGGCAACAGGGGCCTTTGAATCATGGCACGCCGGTTTCATTTCATGGCCATGAATTAACCACCTGTCCCATTTCACGCTCCGATCTATCTGGACATCTGCGTGTCCGATCGGACACCAGGATGTCGCGGAGACAGGTCTCCCATCTTTGCGCTTTTCGCTTTGCGCTTTTCTTATTAGCTTCCGTACATGTCCTTCGAACCCTTTAACATCGGCCTGGTTCCCGTCGGTGGCCCGTCACCGTTTTTCATCCTTGGTCCGTGCGCCTTGGAGTCCGAGGCATTTGCGTGGGACATGGCCCGCGCCCTCAAGGAAATCGCCGGACGCACCGGCATTCATTTCCTGTTCAAAGCCTCGTTCGACAAAGCCAACCGCACTTCGGTCCATTCGTTCCGCGGACCCGGCGTCCACGAAGGCTGCCGAATTCTCGGTGAAATCGCCAAAGAACTCGCCATTCCCGTCACCACCGACATCCACACCGCCGAGCAAGCAGATATCGCCGCCGAGCACATCGACCTGCTACAAATTCCGGCCTTTCTGTGCCGCCAAACCGACTTGCTCGAAGCCGCCGCCAAAACCGGTCGCGCGGTCAACGTGAAAAAAGGCCAGTTTCTCGCACCGTGGGACACGGTCAACATCGCCGACAAAATGCGGGTGTTCGGCTGCGAGCACTTCCTCATCACCGAGCGCGGCACCACCTTTGGCTATAACAATCTCGTCGCGGACATGCGCTCGCTTCACTGGATGCGCAAGGAAGGCTTGCCAGTCATCTTCGACGCCACCCATTCCGTGCAGCATCCCGGCGGACTCGGTGGCACCACCGGCGGCGATGGGGATCTCGCGCCCGTGCTGGCCCGCGCCGCCGTGGCCACTGGCGTGGACGGTTTGTTCATGGAAGTCCACTCGGACCCCGCCAACGCCCTGTCCGACGGTTCTAACCAAATCCCGCTCGAATTCATCGAGGACTTGCTCGTGAAGCTCATTGCCATCCACCACGCCGCGCATTAAACTTTCCAACGACACCCTTGGTTTGCGTGCCATTCTTCCAGTCCTGCTTGTGATCACCTCTGCTTTGCCCGCAGCGGACAACCCGGCCCCGGCGGTCCGTAAAAAGTTTTCCTCGATTTCCCTGCTTCCCGATGGCAGCAAACTCCACCATGTGATGTTTCCGCGCTACGACAACAACCGCTGTTTGATCGGCGTGCTGAAAGTTCGCGACATGACACTCGTCAACGTCGATACCGTCTCCGGTGAAAACGTGACCATCGAGTTTTTCAATGCGGACGGCAGCCCGCGCGGCCGCGCGGACCTCACCAAGGCGGTGATCAACCAGGCCAAGGGCATCCTCGAGTCCGAGGAATCAGTCATCATGCAAAGCGACCGGATCAACGCCATGGGCAGCGGTCTTTATTATGCTTTCGATCAGGGCGAAGGATTTCTCGTCGGCCCTGCCACCACTTGGATCCAGAAACCCACCGAGACCCCAATGAACTCCAACAATCCGCCACGCACATCCACCGCCCTCTTCGGAATGGCGCTCCTCACCCTGCCTTTGGCTGCAGCCCCGCCGCCCGCAGTCACCGCCGGAGAACACGCGGCCATCCAGATGGACGCGGCATCCATGGTGCCGGTGGCCAGCCAGTCCGCGACGGTTGCCCGCTCCGATCTCACCGAGGATACCCGCGTTGCGGCCACCGCCGCCGCAGCGGCTAACAAGTTTGTAGCGCAGGTCGGATTGACGGGTGTGGATGCCGAGCCACCCGCCACTGCGGACAAACCGCTCGATGTGAAACCCGGACCTGACGACACCGTGGTTTCCTGCGACGGAGGCATGTATTTCGATGCGGATGAAGGCGTGTTTGTCTATTTCAAGAATGTGCGCGTGACGGATCCGCGATTCGCCCTCTCCGGAGCCAACCAGTTGAAAATCTTCCTCGAAAAAAAACCCGCAAGCACCGCGAAAAAACCCGCGGCCACCCCGGAAGAATCCGCCCCGGCCCCGGACAAGCCTGCCAAGAAAGACCCGTCTAAATTGGCTCTCGGCAGCAAATTCGGCGAGGTTGAACGCATCGTCGCCAACGGCGCGGTCAGGATCCTGCAAAAACAACCTGACAAGGGCAAGGAACCTATCGAAGCCAGCGGCGCGATTTTCACTTATCACCCCAAGACCGGACAGATCATCCTCAGCGGCGGCTACCCATGGGTCAAACAAGGCTCCACCTTCATGCGTGCCAAAGAACCCAACCTCAGTCTGCGCATTCTCAAAACCGGCAGCTTTGTCACCGAAGGCAACTGGGACATGGGCGGCAACCTTGAGAAAAAACGTTAGAAATCCTTCCATCCCAACCGCCCGATAGGCACTTCCCCATTTCATCCGATGCATGATCCCGGTTCCACCCTCTGCCATACCGAAACCGCCGTGCTTTTCGCCAAGGGCCTGCGCAAAACCTACGGCGGGCGCGCGGTCGTGGACGGCGTCTCCATCACCGTGCAACCCAGGGAAATCGTCGGTCTGTTAGGACCCAATGGCGCGGGCAAAACCACCTTGTTCTACATGATCGCCGGGCTCATTCCCGTGGATGCGGGCTCGGTGTCTTTCGGTGGGCATGATATTTCCAAACTGCCCATGCACCGCCGGGCACGCCTGGGACTCGGCTACCTCCCACAAGAGGAATCGGTTTTCCGCAAGCTCTCGGTCATGGACAACCTGCTAGCCATCCTCGAAACCCGCCCGCATCTCAGCCGCACCGACCGCCTCGACCGTGCCCACGATTTGTTAAATCGCTTTGGCATCACCCGCCTCGCCAAGTCTCTCGCCATCACGCTTTCCGGCGGAGAAAAACGCCGGCTTGCCATCGCCCGTTCGCTGTGTTCAGACCCCACCATGCTCATGCTCGACGAACCGTTCGCCGGTATCGATCCCATCGCCGTGGAGGATATCCAGCGCATCGTGCGAGAATTGCGCGACCGCGATGGCCTGGCCATCATCATCACCGACCATTCGGTGCGCGAAACCCTCACCATCACCGACCGTGCATTCCTGATTCACGATGGTCGCGTGATCCTCGAAGGCGCATCCGACGAACTCGTCACCGACCCCATCGCCCGCAAACACTACCTTGGCGACGATTTCAGAATGTGAAAACATGCCAGGTGGCGTGGCCTTAATGAGGCCGAGGTCGCAGATCGGAAAAAGCCCGTAAAATGCCGCAAAGTCCATGCATGGGAGGGACTTTGGCGTTGCCCTGACAGGCGCTCTCATCGCGAGCGCGTCACCTTCGGTCGACATTGCAGGTTGCGCTTTGGCGCAGGATGTGCAGCCCCTGGCGGAAATAGGTGACGGCGGACCATACGGTGAATACCGCCGCCACGATGCATGGCCAGGTCGGCGGGAAGGGAGCCACCTTCAGCATGACCCAGCCGAGCGCGATCATTTGGGTCACCGTGCAGACTTTGCCCGACCAGTGCGGCACGATGTTCACCGTGTGGCGTTTGTAATAAAGCACGTTGATGCCGCCCAGAATGATGCAATCGCGCAGCACCACGATGACCACGAACCAAACCGGAAGTCGCCATCCTTCGGTCCCCCAATCAACGAGCGATAGCGTGATCACGCCGGTTAGCAACAGTGCTTTGTCGGCGATCGGATCAATATACGCACCGAATTTCGAGCGCTGGTTGAAATGGCGGGCGATCCAGCCGTCGATGCCGTCGCTCACCGCGCAGGTGACGAAAACGCCGAGTGCCCACCAGCGCAGTGTTTCGTCAGGATGGCCGGTTTGCACCGTGCGGGCGTAGGCAATGGCCAACACCGCAAACACCGGCACCATCAATATCCGGGTGATCGTGATTTTACTCGCGAAGGTCACAAGGCCATCCAAGCAGAACCCCACGCCCGATGAAACACGAAACTTCGCCGACCGAAAATCCTCAGGTGCTGAAGTGATGAATCAGCCAACCGATGAGCAGTACCTGCGGCGTGCTGATGAGCGGCAGCGCAAGTGTGGATTTCCACGAGCCGGTGGTTTGCCGGAGGCTGGCGATTTCCGTGTAATCGGTGGCTGCCCCGGCCATCAGGAAAACGAACGCATTGCCCGGTGCGTGGGCGCGGGTCATCAGGTCAGCCGCAATCGGCGAGGATCCCTCGGAGCACACCTCTAGCAACGTCGTGGCTAACAATGTAAGGAACAAGCCCGCAGTGGTAGGACCGAAATACTGTTGGAACGTCAATTCGGGAACCATGGCGCGGATCACACCGGTAAGCACAAACCCGAACAGGATCCAACGCAGGACCATCCGCGAGCCTGAGAGTCCTTCGCGGGCAAGCCTGGCATAGTTCTCTTTACCCGGTCGCAAGGATCTCAAAACGCCCGTGATTGCCGGACCGATGCGGTATCCGTGCGGCAGGTCCACGGTGTTGGGGTTGCCGGGGATTTTACCGACGGCCACCAGGCGATCGGCGATCCATCCGGTGATGAGCGCCACCACCATCGACAGCGCGATGAACAAAACCATCCACCGCCAACCAATCAGCGCCGCCAGGATCAACGTGAGCGAAAATGAATTCCACGGACTGGCTATCAGAAACGCCAACGTCTGGCCGAGTGACGCGCCGCGTTTGTAAAGACTCATTCCGACCATCAGGATCCCGTGGTTGCACAAATCCAGCAGCACCCCGGCACCCACCGCACGAAACAAACCCGACACGCTGCCACCACGGCCCAACACCGCCGCCACCAATTCCCGCGGCAGCCGCCCTATCACTGCCACCGCCACAATTCCTAACAATACTCCCCACCACGCGCGGCCCAGCAATTCCGCACACGTGTGGCCGAATTCGTGCAGCCACACGGGCGCGGCGGGGACCAGGCCATGCACCGTCACTCCTGTTAGAAACAACGCCAACGACCCCCATAACAAAAAATCCGGCGGATTCCGCTTGTCACCACCACAACAGGAACCCGCAGCCGTCGGCACTTGGGGCAGGCAGCACGCGGACAACGCCGCTGGCAACACTGTTGGTTCCGGCCCGGAATGGGGTGTTGGATTCAACAGCTTGCGCCGCAACGCCCGGCGCGCGGCGTCGTCGTGGGGCGGTGGCGTGGAACAACAGTCGGCCATGGCGCGCGCAACCTAAACCGCAAATTCACGGCTGTCCAATCCCGGCAAAAACTTTGATCCATCGAGGCAAGCCCGCAGGTGCCTTTCATGTAGTGCGTCTGCGTGCTTTTCGTGGTTCAAATATCTGAAATCGGAGTTAATACTCCCGGCATGAACCCCGCATTGGAGACCCTGATGCTCGCCTTTGCCGCGGAAGATGGGCTGGCAGTGCCGGCGCGGGCGTTGTTTCTCGGCGCGCAAACGCATCCAACATTGTTAGACTGGCCACAGGTCACCGGCTGGCAACCGTTCAGACCCTACGCGGATGCCTGGGAAGCAGCCGGGTTTGCACGCACCGACGAGCCTCTGGATGGCATCTGGCCGGTGGTGTTGGTGCTGCCTAACAAGTCACGCGATGAGACGTTGTCGTGGTTCGCGTTGGCGCGCGACCGCCTCGAGCCCGGCGGCAGAATCGTCTGCGCCATGCCCAACACCGCCGGCGCGGGCCGCTTCGAACAGGAATTCGCCAAGGCGGTTGGCCGCGTCACCTCGCTCCAGAAAAACAAATGCCGCGCATTCCATGCCGTGGACGACGGCAGTTGGGACGAGCGGGTGATAGATGCATGGCGGGCTCTGGGGAACTGGCGCGAGATCCCCGGATCCCGCTTCATGACCCAAGCTGGTGTTTTCAGCTGCGACCACATCGATCCCGGATCGCACCTGCTCGCCATGCACCTGCCCGCCAACCTGCGCGGCATCGTCGCCGACCTCGGCGCAGGGTGGGGGTATCTGGCAGACGCGGCGCTGCGCGGATGCCCGAAGATCGATAGACTCGATTTGTACGAGGCGGATGCCCGCGCACTCGCGTGCGCACGCCACAACCTGGCCGGACATGCGCGTTCCATCCACTATCACTGGCACGATGTCACCACCGGGCTGCCCGGCACTTACGATGCGATCATCATGAATCCCCCGTTCCACACCGGCCAAGCCAGCGATGTGGACCTCGGCCGGGCGTTTCTCCTAACAGCCGCAGGCGCACTCCGACGGGGCGGCAAATTGTTCCTGGTCGCCAACCGCCAACTCCCATACGAGGCGGTACTCGATGCCGCCAGCCTCGCTTGGCGCATCACCGCCGAAAACCCAACCTACAAAATCCTCTTTGCCAACAAACGCTGATTTTCTATCTGATATCCACGATCTTCTATCCACGATCCACCATCCTCTTCTTTATGAAACTCGTCAAACTCCTCGCCAACCTCGGCTACGGATCGCGCAAGGAAGCCCAACGCATGATCCGCGCCGGTGCGGTAACCGATGACAGCGGACGCGTGCTGGCCGGGGACGACGCACCGCCGCACGAATGCATCCGGGTGCGCGGCGAGCCACTCGATCCGCCGTCACCGTTGGTGTTGGTCCTCAACAAACCGGACGGCTACACGTGCAGCCGCGAGGACCCCGGCGACACGATCTACGACCTGCTGCCGCAGCGCTTCGCCTGCCGTAATCCCGGCCTCAATCCGATCGGCCGGCTCGACAAGGACACCACCGGCCTGCTCCTGCTCACCGATGACGGGAAACTGCTCCACCGCATAATCCATCCGAAATCCGGCTGCCTGAAAGTCTATCATGCCACACTCGCCAGACCGTTAGACGGCAACGAGGCCGCGCTTTTCGCCTCCGGCACCCTGATGCTCCAAGGTGAGACCAAGCCGCTGCTGCCGGCACCGCTGGAAGTGCTCGGGCCGGACGAGGCGCTCGTCACCTTGCACGAGGGCCGCTACCATCAGGTCCGCCGCATGTTCGCCGCCGCCGGCAACCACGTGCTCACCCTGCATCGCATCTCCATCGGCGGACTGCGCCTGCCCGATGACCTGGCTGAAGGCGATTGGCGCCCACTCACCGCCGCAGAACTCGCCGCCGTCTTCCAATGAAGGTTGTTTCTAACGGTGGAACGCCGCCGCGAGCGACGCCAGGTCGGCTGGGGCGGCGCGGTCGGCAGTGAGGATGGCCGCTTTCTGCATGGAAATGATCTCCGCGATGCCCTTGCGCGAAAGTTCGAGCATGGCGGTCATTTCGGCGGCGGAAAACACCGCTTCCTCGCCACTGCCCTGCACTTCCACATAGTCGAGCGTCTCGGTCATGACCACGTTGAAATCCACCGTCGCGTCCTTGTCTTCAGGATAGTTGAGGTCGAGCACCGGCGTGCCCTGATAGATCCCGGCCGACACCGCAGCCACGAGTTTTTTGATAGGAAAATCCTTCAGTTTTCCCTCCGCAAACAATTTGTTGAAAGCAATGGCCATCGCCACGCACCCGCCGGTGACGGATGCGGTGCGCGTGCCGCCGTCGGCTTGCAGGACATCGCAATCGATCCACACCGTGCGCTGGCCGATTTTTTTCAAGTCCACCACCGCCCGCAGCGCGCGGCCAATCAGGCGTTGGATCTCGGACGAGCGGCCATCGATTTTGCCGCGGGAAATGTCACGCGGTTTGCGCTCGAGCGTCGAGTACGGGAGCATCGAGTATTCGGCCGTGAGCCAGCCGCCCTCGACCCGCTGGGCGCGCATCCAGCGCGGCACGTCCTCCTCGATGGTCGCGGAACAAATGATCCGCGTGTCGCCGAAGGCCACGAGCACCGAGCCGGTGGCGTGCGGTGCGACATTCGGGATGAAGGAAATCGGGCGGAGTTGGTCGTGCTGGCGGCCGTCGGGACGTGTCATGAGCGCAGTGAAATCCAGCACGGTGCTTCCCGCAAGCCTAGAAAGTCCTGCAAGCCAGCAGAGCCTCTGAAAGCTCCGGAGAAGGCATGGCACATCAAAACATGGTCCTTGCACGCAAAGACAATGATTATCAAATTGTCTTCATGAACAGCGACAATCTTAAATACGTGCTGAGTGCCTTTGTGGACCGGCCCTTGCCTGAATGTTATTTTGACCAATGGTTGATGCGGCCGCATCAATCATTAGAAAGACGCGTGATCGGGCAGGGGGGCCGGAGGGATGCTGGAGGTTTCGCGGTACTCGACGGTGCGGATCAGGCGGAGGTAGGAGAAGGTGCCTATCAGATAGAGAGCGGCCGTGGCCATGAACACCTGCCAGTAAGGGAGGTGGTGTGCGCGGAGGATTTCGAAGGTGCGGGCGGCGAGCCACCATGCACCGTTCCAGATGGCGCCATTGCAGGCACTCACGAGTTCGCGGTTGCGCTCGCCGACGTAGGTCATGGTGAGTTCGCTGGTGGATGGGCCGGCCATGCTCATGAGCGGTTGGCGCAGGATGAAACAGCCAATGGCGATGGGCAACGCCCAGACGGCAGTCTTGCAGAGTTCGGTAAGACCCATGACGGCTAACAGGACTACGGCGACCAATTGCACGCCAATGATGGCACCGCGCCAACCGAACCGGCGCTTCACTTCCGGCACGATCAAGCCGGCAAAGAGCACCAGCACGTTGCTGATCGATCCATAACCCGAGTAAACAGCGGAACTTAACTGATGGACATGGCTGAAAAACAAGTTGAGGAATTGGATGCTGAGGCCGGCACCGGTGGAGATGCAGAGCGTGGGCAGCAGGGCGCGCGCGAGCACGGGCCAATCCTCGCGCTGGATGTGCAGCCAGTGGCCGGTGGGTTTGCCTTTCGGAACGGGGTTGGGCAGCCGGGCATAGAGGAAGGGAGCGCCGCAGCCGGCAATGGTCAGCACTAACAGCGTGGCGTATTCATCGAAGACCCAGTGGTGGCCGGCGATGTCGAGGTGGCCGATGCTTTGGAGAACGGTGGAAAGCACGCCACCGCAGATGGCGGCGGCCGCCCAGGTGGCAAACAACAAGCTCAGCGCCTCGCTCGATTTTTCGGGCGGAGCCAAACGCAACACCATCGGCAGACTGGCGACATTGAGGAGCAAGCCGCCGAAACCCATCGCTAGGAAACACCCCGCGGCCGCCGGCATCATGCCTGAACGCACGGTTTCCAGAGAGGCCAGAGCCGTTAGAGGAAACAACACGGCACCGATGAGCATGGGCGTGCGCAGCGGGCGTCCGCGCAGCCACAGACCCGCAGGCAGTGCCAGAAACAAGGCGGCGACGAAGCGCTGTGACGTGAGCGCGGCAATCGCGGGATCTCCCATGCCCTTGTCCTTGAGAAACAAATTGAGCAGAAGGAATTGCGCCGTGTTGATCAGATTGATGAGAAACTGGCCCGCCGCGAAGAGCAGCACGCTCTTCGGCAACATCCGGTAACTCTCCAACCATGCGGGTAATCGCGGCATCCGCCCGCATGTTGCAAAGCTCACGGCACACAATGCAATGCGGGAAATTTTTTGATGATTGCAATTTACGTGCGCTGATGCGACCACCACATCCCGGAGTGCTTGACATGGGGGGGTGTTGCCGTAGGTTGGTTTAGCCCATAATGGCCAATCCCATCCAGTTCTATCGTGATTTCCAAGCCATGATGCGGGAGCATTGCATACGTCATGTGCTAACCTCCGGCATGGCATGTGTGGAGTACGGCATCCAGCACAACACCAAGGATACCGATTGGATCATTCACCCGGATGACCTGGGGAAACTCGTCGCCATGCTCTGCGAGAGTGAACGCGGCCTGACCGGAAACAATTGGAGAGTCAGCTATCGACCGCTGTTCGGGGCATCGTTATCGCAGGAGTATCATCAAGGTGGATGGACTTCCCACCTGGTGATTCGCGACGCGCCGCTGGCACCAGAGCACCATCTGGATTTTTTCGGGAAAGCTCCGCGGCTCAAGGACGATGAGTGGCTGGCACAGAGCGGCGGCATTGCCAGCAAAAGCGTGGTGGCGCAAATGAAGAAAACGGATCGCGCGAAGGATTGGCCGATTGTCAATGGCTTGGCCGTGCAAGCGTGCCTTGAGGGAGACATGGACGGCTTGCTCCATCTGCGGGAGATTGCATTGCTGCGTTCATTCTGGATTGAACTGGATCATTCCACCCGGCAGCGGCTCGGTGCGATACGTCCCATCCTGCTAAATCTATCAGACTGCGACGACACCCGGCTCGAGCGCTTGTTGTGGATCGAGCGGAGCATTTGGGAGCAGGTGAATCGCGAACGCTATTCGGTCTATCAACATGAATGGAAGGAGTTCTACCGACGCTGGCAGAAGGATCAAGTCGGCCAATGGCCGAGTTCCGAACCCTTCGTTCAGCAGCACCGGAGGATCGTGGAGGCGGTCATTGAATTTCAGTTGCCTGCACGGCCACTCGACCCGCCCATACGGAAGCAGGCGATTTTCAAGCAAGGGATCCAGCGTGCCGCCGCGTTGCTGGCGGCAACGCCCGAGGAACTTGCGGCCGTTGTTTTTCCCATCGAAGTGATTTTGCCATGAAGCCCCCGATTCCCCAACATCTGCCGGAAATTTATTATGAGATCATCGCCCGTGACCTTGGCGAGGACAAGGCTCGCTGGGCGCGCCTGCCTTATGAGGAACGGATGAAGGAGTTGGAGTGGTATCATGCCAACTTCAACACGCCCGACGATCTGGCACTCTGTCCGGCCGAACTCGATGGCGGTGTGGACCGGCCATGAAATGCCGGTTGGAGATATCCGTGCCTATCTCGCCCCGGCGTCCTTGAGTTTGGCGATGGCTTCATCGAGGCGTTTGCGGGTGGCTGCCAATTCCTTGTCGAGCGCGCGGAGGCGTTCATCGCGGGCCTTGAGAGCGGTTTCCCATGCGGTGACCTGGGTGCGGGCGGCGGCGAGATCGGTTTGCAGTCGGGTAGCCAACTGGTCTTTTTCCACCAGGGTGCGTGCGGATGTTTCTGCGGCCTGCTGGGTGGTTTCGATGGCTTCTTTGAGCACGACAACGTCGTGTTCCAGAGTGGCGCGGCGCTGGGATTCCCTGGTGGATAGATCGTTGGCTGCGGCGAGTTCGGTGCGTATCCCTGCGAGCATTCCATCGAGCGTGCGTTCCTTGCGCCACTGTGCAACGACCAGGCCGGTGAGCGCGAGGCAACCGATGGCATTGACAATGGGCAGGGTGCGGGGAGTCATTCAGTCCTTGGTCTCGAAGCTGACTTTTTCAACGCCCGCCTCACGCACAGCATTGAGCACGCCGAGGACTTGTTTGTGGCGTGCTTCGGCATCGGCGGCGATCAACACGCGGGATTCTCCGGGCACCGCGGCCGCCTTGAGACGACCGGTGATTTCTGATAAGGAAACGATTTTTCCTTCCCATGTGGTGACCCCGTTGGCATCGATGGCGATGGAGAAGGGCGGGGTCTTGCTGTCGGCGATGCCGGTGGAGGCGGCGGGCAGGTTGATCGGCACCCGTTTCAACTGGGTCATGCTCAGACTTACTAACATAAAAGCGGCGAGCAGGAAAAACATGATGTCGATGAGAGGGATCACCTCGATGCGGGCTTCATCGCCCTCGTCGCCGCTGGAAAGACTGTGGAGATGGACAGGCATGATGGGAAGACTCAAGACTTCAAGACGCAAGACTCAAGACAAGAGCTGGCATGGAGGGGGAGTCATGGGTTAGGGAGAGAGATTCGGCGAGAGAGTGAAGTGCGGATTCTTAGTCTTGTGTCTTGGGTCTTGAAGCGAAGCGTTCTTGCGTCTTCGAGGCGAAGGCTTCGAGGTCGTGGCCGTGTTCCTTGGCGGACCTGGCAAGCAACTCGGTGTGGTTGATCCAGCGTTCAAACGAGGCCCGCAGGACGGCCACGCGTTTGCGGAAGAAGTTATAGGGCAGCAGGCACAGGATGGCGATGGCGATGCCGCAGGCGGTGGCGATGAGGGCCTCGGCGATGCCCCCGGAAACCCGGGCGGGGGCCAGTTGTTCATCGCCGACAAACGAGAACGATCCCATGATACCGACGACGGTGCCGAATAATCCTAACAGCGGGGCGAGCGTGATGAGGGTACTGATCACCCACATGCGAGCTTCGGATTTTTCGATCAGATGGGTGGCATCGAGCTGCATTGCGGCGAGCATCGAGGTATGGGCATGGGTCATGCCTTCCGCGAGATTCTTGAGATAGGGGTCCGGGGTGTTTTGGGTGAGATTCCAAGCGGTGGTGAAATCGCCGGTACCGATCGCGATGCGTGCTTGTTCCTGTTGGGTCGGACGGAGGGTCGTTTTGAGAAACAGCCACCAGACCACGCGGTCGAGCAGGCAGCATAGAGCCAGGAAAAAGGTAGCGAGGATGGGCCACATGACCCAACCGCCCTGGAGGAAGGTGGTGACGACGATATTGGAGAGCACGGTGCGGGATTCTAACGGAGTTGGAAGGTTATGGGACGTTGCAGTTTCATGACCGGGCCCGGCGGGAACTTCCAACGGCGGACGGTTCTAACAGCCTCCTGGTTGAGCAGCGGCCAGGGCGACGGGGATTTTGCGTAGGCGGCGACGACCCGGCCAGAGGTATCCACGATGAATTCGACGACCAAGGTGCCGGATTGTCCTTGGCGTCGGGCTTCGGCGGGATAGTCGGGTGAGGGCATGCTGCCTGCGGCGAGGCGTGAAGCGTTGGAAGGGTTCGTGCCGTTTCCGGTGTTAGGCGCGGCGGAGGATCCTGCACCGGAAGAGGCGGATTTCCGCACCGACGTTCGCAGGGCAGGCCTTGCGGAATCGGCACGGGTGGTTTGCCGGGGAGTTGTTGCCGTTTGCGCGATGGGGTTGGAGACGGGGGCAGGCAGGGCCTCCGGGACTTCCGGCAAGGGATCCCGCTCGGTGAGATCGGGAATTTCCGGCGGTACCGGCAAGATTTCATTGAGGGCGGGTGCGGGGGGCGAGGATGACGGATCGTCGATCACAGGGGAGGATACCCCGCCGAGCGTGAAATCCTCGGGAATCCATTGGGTTTCAAGCAATGGGGCGCGGGACACTGGCGGAATGGTCCGGTTGGGCACGATGACGGCCACCGTGCCAAAACCGGCGACACTCAACCAAGTGGCGAGTGTGCCGATGTGGAGGGAATGGAGCAGGGAGGTCATCAACGGGGGACGAGAATACATGACTTTGCAGGAATGACAATAGCGTGGGAGTCATCGTGAATGTTACCAGACCACCATCATTTCATCTGTTTTGAGAGCACTGGTTTGGGTTTGGTATTTGGTGTCCGGGGTGTGGAAGTAATGTGAAATGCGGTGTGAAATGTGGGCTTGGCGGCAGGCGATCGATGGTTATATTGGGCGTATGAAGGAACACTTAAGAATTGATTTGGCGGAGCTGCCCGAGGACGGCAAGTGGGTTTCGGGCGAGTTGCCGAAGGAAATTTTTGATTTGCCCGAGGGGGACGCGCAGGCGGTGGGGCCCTTGGCATACGAGCTTTGGGTGCAGCGCTATGGATCCGAGTTGCTGCTGACGGGTTCGTTGTCCGCGCCCTTTGAATTCACTTGTGTGCGGACGCTGCATCCGTTCATTCAGACGATTTGGTTGGAGGCGGCGGCGCTGGCGATAGAGATTGGTTCCGCAGGGGAAATCGACGCCACGGAAGCCTTGCGGGAGGAGGTATTGCTGAATTTTCCGGTGGACCCGCGGTGTGAGGATGGGGATGTGCCGCAGAAGTGTGAAATCGATCCCAGATATTTAGCAGTGGACAAAACAGCGGAAGATGGGCTAACCAGTGCGCCCCGCGCCGAGGGGGACGACCGTTGGTCCACTCTCGACACGTTCAAGAACCTCAAGGATTCACCCTAAACCAAAACAAGAACATGGCCGTTCCCAAGCGCCGCCAATCCAAAAGCCGTCAGAAAATGCGTCGTGGTGCGAACCGTTGGCGTGCACCGATTTTCAAGAATTGCCCGGAGTGCGGCAGCAAAATACCCTCGCACATCGCCTGCCCGTCCTGTGGCTATTATCGCGACCGACAGGTATTTGATGTTGAAGCACACTAAAGCCACGTGGGTGATAGCTGACGGATCGTCCCCCGGGTTTTTCTCGGGCGATGGTTCTGCACAGCCATTTTTTCTCCGTTACCCGCGCCATTGTATTTTTCAATCCGCATGAAAGTCGCCTTTGACGCCATGGGTGGGGACTACGCCCCTGCCGTGAATATCGCCGGAGCCATCGGAGCCCTGCGTTATTATCCGCGTCTCAAGCATCTTTATTTGGTGGGTGATCAAGCGATTTTAAAGGCGGAGTGTCTGAAGCAGGGGTTGGATCTGGGCAACGCCCGGGTCAGCATCGTGCCTGCCTCCGAGGTGATCGGCATGGCCGAGCCAGGTGCCAAAACCGTGCGTCGCAAGAAACATGCTTCTATCAGTGTTGCGATGAAACTGGTAAAGGACGGCCACGCCGACGCGGTCGTGTCGGCCGGCAACACGGGTGGCACCGTGGCTGCGGCCACTTTGATCCTGCGGACGCTGCCAGGCGTGGACCGGGCCGGCATTGCGACCGCCATTCCGAACGAACACGGGTTGTGTCACATTTTGGACGCCGGTGCGAATCCCGAGGCCAAGCCCGAACACCTTGTCACATACGCGGTGATGGGCACGGCATTCTCGCGCAATGTCCTGGGAGTGAAGAACCCGAAAGTCGGCCTGATGTCTAACGGTGAGGAAGACGGGAAAGGCACGGCCTTCACCAAGGAAACCTTCAAGTTGCTCAAACAAACGCCGGGCATCCATTTCGTCGGCAATGTGGAAGGTGGCGACCTGTTTGAAAACCAACTCGATGTGGTTCTGTGTGATGGATTTGTGGGCAATATCCTGCTCAAGGCCGTGGAGGCCACGGCCAAGGTTGTTTCCAAATGGTTGAAGGCCGAAATCAAAGGCAACCCCCTGCGTTTCTGCGGGGCCGTGCTCGCTCAAGGGGCGTTCAAGGCGCTCAAGAAAAAAAGCAGTTATGAGAATTACGGTGGCAGTCCGCTGCTCGGGGTGAATGGCGTGGTCATCATCGCCCATGGATCCTCGACCGCACTGGCCATGCGCAACGCGATCCGGGTCGGGATGGAAACCGTCGGAAACCGCGTGAATTGGCACATTGAGGAAACGCTGGCGGAGATAGCCAAGGTATCCGAGCTCCACGAGTGAGCGCCGGCTGCCGCAAGGGGAGGCGGACTACTCCCGATCCGCCGTTGCCGATGTTGAGCTCATGCGTCGAGTGAATCCGCAGTCGATGGCCCCCTCATGGTTCAGGGCGATTCGGAGATCGCCCCTCTATTTGACTTTGGGTTCTGCCACCGTTGTTGGATCTTAGTGAACTTCGCGCTTGTGACGATCCATTCCAGGTTTCAATCTCGCGCCGCATGAGAGAAACGACTTCTGATATCAACGTCTGCATCGCGGGCACCGGCAGCTATGTTCCTGCTAGAATTCTCACTAATGCCGAACTCGCCGTCATGGTGGACACCAGCGACGAATGGATCTTCAGCCGCACGGGTATCAGGGAACGCCGGATTGCCGCCAAGGATGAGTTCACTTCCCACTTGGCCACCAACGCGGCGGTACAAGCACTCACCCAAGCGGGCCTCGCTCCAGAGGATCTCGAACTCATCATCCTCGCCACCATCACGCCGGATACGCTCACCCCGGCCACCGCCTGTTATGTCCAGCAACGCCTCGGTGCGCACCGCGCGGTGGCCTTCGATATTTCCGCGGCGTGTTCGGGATTCCTTTACGCCATGAAGATCTGCAAGCGCCTGATTTCCGACGGTGCCTTCAACAACGCGCTTATCATCGGAGCGGATAAGCTCTCATCGATCACCAATTGGGAGGATCGCGCAACCTGCGTGCTGTTCGGCGATGGTGCCGGCGCCGCCGTCCTGCGGCGCTCCAAACCCGGGGAAGGTGCCATTATCGCCACCGAAATGGGTACCGACGGCAATCTAACACACATCCTGTCGGTACCCGGTGGTGGCACCGCCTGCCCGATCACTCCCGACAACGTCAATGATCACCTGCAGACGCTGAGCATGCAGGGCAAGGAGGTTTTCAAGGTCGCCGTAAACCGCATGAAGGAAGCGGCGGAAATGGTCATCAAGCGGGCCGGTTGGCAAGCCGAGGACATCGCCTGCGTCATCCCGCATCAAGCGAATCGGCGGATCATCGACGCCATCGCCGACCGTCTCGCCGTGCCTAACGAGCGCGTGTTCATCAATCTCGAAAAATACGGCAACACCTCGGCTGCGGCGGTGGCCATCGCGCTGGACGAAGCCCACCGCACCGGTGTCTTCAAGCGTGGCGACCACATCGTGCTGGTGGTCTTTGGAGCCGGCCTCACCTGGGCCGCTGCGGCGATTCGCTGGTGAGGGATCGTTTTTTCTCAGGGCGCTTGGAGATCGTCGCGGTTGGCCTTGTCTTTGGGCGTTTTGGGATTGGTTTTGCCGTCCTTGCCGACGGTCCAGAGGTCGTAGTCAGGGTTCTGGGTGTCGGTGTTGGTCTTGCCCGCCGAGTCGAGACTGGAGCGGTAACGGTATTCGTTGCCCCAAGGATCGTAGATCTTGGTCGTGGGCGACGCCGTGCCGGATGTCCAACCCTGTTTGTTGTTGGCGGGATCCAGTGACTGTAGATAGACTTTTTGATCCACATCCCCTTGGGCATTGCCCACCGGAGCGCCCTTGCCGTCATTGTTGGAATCCCAATAAAGCGCCGTGAACAGAATGTAGGAACTGCCTTCGCCCTTGGGTGAGTTCGGGGTGGCGGGATAGGCACCGTTATCCAGTTTGTAGTCCGCGAGCGCGTTGGCGAGCAGGGCCATCTGGACCTTGGCCTTTTCCTTGGCCTGACGTTCGTTGACGAAACCCAGACCGCCGACGACGAGGCTGGCCAGAATGATGATGATCGAGATCACCGCCAACATCTCGATGAGAGAAAAGGCGGCATGGCCGTTGCGTGGGTTCGTTTGCATGATCCTTGGATGTGGAATGGTTGGCGAGACCCCGATGAGGTCTCATGAGGACAAGCTTGCCCGCAGT
This sequence comes from Akkermansiaceae bacterium, assembly GCA_903888515.1. Classification (GTDB taxonomy): domain Bacteria; phylum Verrucomicrobiota; class Verrucomicrobiia; order Verrucomicrobiales; family Akkermansiaceae; genus Luteolibacter. The sequence continues at coordinate 42,831 of CAISTY010000109.1, forward strand.
CTGTAATCGCTTACTGGTTGCCCATCGTCTCGATCATCTTAATCAGGGGCAGGAATAATGCAAATACCACCGAGCCCACGACGAGGGCTAGGAACACGATCATGATCGGCTCGAGGATCGATGTCAGTGCGGTGACCGAGTTGTCCACTTCGTCGTCATAGACGTCCGCCACCTTGAGGAGCATTTCGGGGAGTTGGCCGGTTTCCTCGCCGACGTCCACCATGGAGATGACCATGCTCGGGAAGACACCGGATGCTTGCAGCGGCGCAACGATGGTTTCCCCTTCCTTGACGGATTCATGGACCTTGTCGATGGCTTGGGAAAGCACGACGTTGCCGGCGGTGTCGCGGGTGATATTGAGCGCCTGAAGAATGGGCACCCCGGAGGTCACAAGCGTGCCAAGCGTGCGCGAAAAGCGCGACACGGCGCTCTTGCGCTGGATGTCACCCAAAACGGGCAATCGCAGCTTGATCGTGTCAATCGCCTTGCGGCCGCCTTTGGTGCGTCCCCACACGTTGAAAAAGAAGAATCCAAAGCCGATGATGATGATGACGAAAACGATGTTCGGCACGAACAGCGGATTCGCCAGGAAAAATTCCGACGTGCCGAAAACGATTTTGGAAATCGTCGGCAGTTCCGATTCCGTGCTGGCGAACATCTCCTTGAATTTCGGCACGATGAAAATCATCAGGAAAACCAGGATGGCGACGGCGATGAACATGACGATCACCGGATAGACCATCGCGGAAACGATCTTGTTTTTGAGCTTCTGCGCTTTTTCCTGATATTCGGCGAGACGGTTGAGAACGATTTCGAGCACCCCGCCTAGTTCGCCGGCCTTGACCATGTTCACATAGAGTTTGTTGAAGATCTTCGGGTGCTGGGCGAGCGACTCGGAGAACGTGGACCCGCCCTGCACGTTTTCAGCGAGCGCACCGACGGTCGCGCGGAGCACTGGATGCGGCTCCTGCTTCTCAAGCACCGTGAGACTGCGGAGCAGCGGCAGGCCGGAATCAATGAGGGTGGCAAGCTGGCGCGTGAAAATCATCAGGTTCTTGGGTTTGACCCGGCCACCGACGGCGCTTTTGGACGCCTTGTTAGCCTTTGCTTTGGCCTTGCTCTTGACGGGAGCGGCGACCTTGCCTTGCTTGCCCTTGCCCTCTTCCTGGATATGAGTCGGATAGAGTCCTTTGGCGCGGAGTTGCTGGATGGCTTCGGTTTCGTTGTTGGCGGAAACGGTGCCGTTGGTTTGCTCGCCTTTGGCATCAAGCGCGGAGTATTGGAAATTGGCCATAGGATGGTTGCGGTTGTTGGAGAATGGATGGGAGGACGGAGAATTCGGAAATCAGATGCATCAGGATAGGATCATCGGGACAAACATCAAGTGTATTTAAGAATCTCTTCGATGGTGGTGTTGCCCAGGTAGATATTGCGCAGGCCATCTTCGCGGAGAGTGGTCATGCCGAGTTCGATGGCTTTCTGCTTGATCACCACGGTCGGGGCGCGGGCGGTGATGAGTTCCCGCAGGGGCTCGGTAATGTGCAGCAACTCGAATAGTCCGCGACGCCCGCGATAACCGGTTTGTCCACAGACCTCGCAGCCAATACCGGTCGAAAAATGCTTGTCACCCAGTTCATGGGCGGAAACGCCCAACTGGTTCAAGATCGCCTCGTTCGGCTCGTAGGGCGCCTTGCACACCTTGCAAATGGTGCGGACCAGACGCTGGGCAAGCACCCCTTCCAGCGAGGCGGCGAGGAGGAACGGCTCGCAACCCATGTCCACCAGGCGGGTGATGGCTCCTGAGGCGTCGTTGGTGTGGAGCGTGGAGAGCACCAAGTGACCGGTGAGCGCCGCCTGGATCGCGATGGTGACGGTTTCCTTGTCGCGCATTTCACCGATCATGATGCGGTCCGGGTCCTGCCGCAGGAAGGCCCGCAACACACGCGGGAAATCCAGTCCAATGGCATCGTTGATCGGGATCTGGATGATCCCGTCGATGTCATACTCAACGGGATCCTCCGCCGTCAGCAGCTTGGAATCGACCGTGTTGATGCGGCGCAGCGCGGCGTACAGCGTGGTGGTTTTGCCCGCGCCGGTGGGACCGGTGACGATGAAAATTCCGTTAGGTTTTTCGATCGTTTCCGTGATATAGTTATAGATGTGCTCGGTGAGTCCGAGGTTTTCGAGAGAAAGGTTCACCGATGAACGGTCGAGCACACGCAACACGATGGATTCGCCGTGGTGGGTGGGCAACGAGGAAACCCGCATGTCCACTTGCTTCTCGCCGACTTGTTTGACGATACGGCCGTCCTGCGGGAGGCGTTTTTCGGCGATGTTCATGTTCGCCATGACCTTGACGCGCGAAAGGATAGGCAAGCCAAGGTGGATCGGCGGCGGCACCATCTCATAGAGCGCACCGTCCACCCGGTAACGGATCTTGAAGTCCTTTTCAAACGGCTCGAAGTGAATGTCCGACGCCTTTTCCTTGATCGCCTGATAGAGCACCAGATCGACGTAGCGGATGATCGGCGCGGAGTTGGCCTCGGCCTCAAGGTCCATGGTGGCTCTGGAATCCCTGCCGATTTCGAATTGGCTGAGAATGTCCTCCATCGCCTTCCCTTCGCCACCGTAGCAGTCGTTGATCTTGGCTTCGACCAGGTAGTCCGGAGCGACGACCACGTGGATTTCACGGCCCAAGGCGAAGCGTAGATCCTCTACCGTCTGGGGGTTGAGCGGATCGACCAGCGCTACGTAGAGACCGGTGTCGTCAAAATTGACGGGCAGTGCGCCGTGCAGGCGGGCGGTGCCGGCGGGGACCAGGGCGAGCAAGGCTTCCGGCGGCGTCCAGTTCCGCAGATCCACCATGCTGGCACCCAGTTCCGAAGCGACCACCGGCCAGATGTCATCCCGGTGGTGAATGACTTGGAAATCCGCGAGGATCTCGGCGATTTCCTTGCCGCTGTGGCCGACTTCCGCGAGGATATCCTGGGCGAGCCCCTGATCGATCAGGCCACGGGATTGGAAAAGTTCGATGATCTGTTGGTTGTCCATGGGACGGTGAAAACTGAGAAGGGGTTGAAAAGTGGGCGTGGGTTCCGGCGGTCAATCGGCGTCTGACATGGTGACATGCACCACCTCGCTGCCGGAGGTGAGGCCGGAGAGCACCTTGCGGATGCCATCTTCGCGCAGCGTCCGCATGCCGAGTTCGCGCGCACGCCGTCGGAGTTGGGTGGTGGTGAGTCCGGTATTGATCATCTGGCGAACCTCGTCGTCCACGAGGAACATTTCAAAAATCCCCATCCGGCCCTTGTAGCCGTTGTTGCGGCATTTGTCGCATCCCACCGGACCGAAAATCGATGCTTCCGCCATCCGCGACACATCCAGCGACAACGCGCGGATTTCCTTGTTGTTGAGTTCGGCGGGGGTCTTGCACAGCGGGCAGAGCTTGCGTACCAAACGCTGGGCCATCACCGCACGCAGCGCGGAGGCGATCAGGAACGGCTTCACCCCGATGTCGATGAGACGGGCGACGGCTGACGGCGCATCGTTGGTGTGCAGGGTGGAAAACACCAAGTGCCCGGTGAGCGACGCGTTGATGGCGATGTTCGCGGTTTCCGCATCGCGGATTTCCCCGATCATAATGATGTTAGGTGCTTGGCGGAGCATGGCGCGCAAGGCTGCCGCGAAGGTCATGCCGATGTCGGTCTTGACCATCACCTGATTGATCCCGGGTAGTTCATATTCGATCGGATCCTCCACCGTGATGATTTTCCGGTCCGGCTTGTTAATCACATTGAGACACGCGTAGAGCGTCGTGGTCTTGCCGGAACCGGTGGGCCCCGTCACTAACAGAATGCCATCCGGCAGACCGAGCAATTGCTCGAAGGTGGTCTGGTCGTCGGAGAAAAACCCGAGTTCCGGCAGGCCTAACAAAAGCGCGGTTTTGTCCAGGATCCGCATCACGATGGACTCACCATGATTCGAGGGCACCGAGGAAACCCGCAGGTCCACCTCCTTGGCACCCATCTTGAGTTGGATCCGGCCGTCCTGTGGCAGGCGTTTTTCCGCGATGGCCATGGTGCCGCTCATCACCTTCAAGCGGGCGATGATCGCGGGCAGCAGTTTTTTCGGATGGGTGTCCACATGGACGAGTTTGCCGTCCAGGCGGTAGCGCACGCGCACCGAGGTTTCCATGGGTTCGATGTGGATGTCGGAAGCCCGGACGCGGAACGCTTCGGATAGCATTTGCAGAACGAGCCGGATGATGGGCGCGTCCTCACCGACGACGTCGCCGGCCTCGGTGTCGCCGGTGGTCACCGTGAAACCCGCCGTATCCATCATCTCGGACGGTTCTCCGGAATGATAGAACTGCCGGAAATGGTCATGAATGTCCTGGCGGGTGGCGCAGACCAGATTCAGTTCGCGGCCGATGATGTGGGGCAGGGTGTCCAGAGTCTCGAAATCCAATGGATCCGCGATGGCGATGGTCAGCGACAAACCCTCGTCATGAACGGGAATCACGCGGTAACGCTTGGCCATTTCCTCGGAGATCGTTTCGGTGATTCCCGGATCGTACGTGAAGTCCGCCAGACGCACAAAGGGGATGCCTGCATTGGCCGCGAGAGTGCGGGCCACATCTTCCTGTGATAGGGAGGTGTGTGCGAGAAGATGCTCAATGAGGGTTTCATTACCGTATAGAGAACTGCGGGCGTGGGCGACATCATCCTCCTTCACCAGATCGGCTTCGGCAAGTAACTCTGCTAGATAATCTTCGTTGGAAAACACAGTGCTGGGAGTCTTTGGAAACAAATTGCTGAAAACGCGGCACCGGACGGGAGCCTCGCTGCATCTGCGACAGATTGGTCAATCCACTCAGCCCATGTCAACCCGCCATATCATGGGATCGCACGATTTTCCGAATCACCCGCAAATTTCACGGAAGTTGTAAACACCATGCCAATCCAACATGCTCTCAGGGGGTCACCGCGAGTCGCTCTGGAGTGACGCCGCGCTCGAAAATGAAGCCGCTTTCCTTGTAGGTCTTGAGCCGGAAATGCGTGGCCGTGGACAGTACTCCTTCCAGCGAACTGAGTTTTTCGGATACGAAGCGTGCGACTTCGCGGAGGTCTCCGCCCTCGACCACCACCATCAGATCGTAACCGCCACTGGCGAGATAACAGGAAACCACTTGCTCGAAACGCGCGATGCGCAGCGCCAACCGGTCAAATCCTCCGCCACGCTCGGGAGTCACTTTCACTTCGATGAACGCCGTCACGGAGGTGTCTCCGGCGGCCTCGAAATCGATCACCGCATGATAACCGCGGATGGTGCCGTCTTTCTCCCACGCGGCAATGCGGCTTACCACGGCATCCTGATCCATGGACACTAGGTCGGCGAGTTCCTGATGGGTGAAGCGGGCCTTGCGACTGAGCAATTCGAGCAGCGGATCGTTGGACATGGAATGGAGATTGCGGGATTTTCCCGGCACTGACAACTGATTATTGACTGCTGACTTCCGACCTCTGACCTCTGACCTCTGACCTCAGGTCCCTCACTGCGGATTGGGTACGCTCACGATCTCACGCTGCCGGTCTTGTACGGGCGCCCCGGCATCAAGCCATGAGTCATATACCGACCAACCCTGGCGAATGAGTTCGCGTGCCCGGTTGAAACGATCCGGTTGGTTCAAAATAACCACGACCAAACGTCGCGGAGTGGCCCCTTTCGAGCCATCCGCTTTCTGGCGCACCAGCGGATCGCGTTCCATGCACGCGGCAAGGCATGGACCGGCGGCCAGGGTCGTGCCCGTTTTGATGCCGAGTATTCCGGGTTCTCCGATCAATTCGTTAGTATTGCGGATTCGGTAGGTGCGTTTGCCGACGGCCCCGGATACGCTGATCTGGCGCTCCGGTTGGCGGACGATGAAACTGAAAGCGTTGCGGCGCATCGCATAAACCGACATGCGCGCCACATCCGCAGCCGTGGAAAATGCCGGTGCCCTTCTGCGCTCAAGACCATGAGGATTGGCAAAGCGTGTCTGCGTCATGCCCAGCGCCTTGGCCAACCGGTTCATCTCTGCGACGAATTCCCCTACCGGATCGCCGGGTTTCCCGCGACGGATGAGCATTTCACGACCGACATGATCGGCGATGGTCAGGGCCGCCAGATTGTCGGACCCTAACAACGCGGAATAGAGGGCGTCGCGCATCGATAATCGCTCGCCAGGTTGCAGGTTCATCGGGTTGGGTCCACCGACGAGCGTCACCGTCTCGGGAACGGTGATTTGTAGCGTGCCGAGGTCCGCACCGGTGGCTATCGCCCAGTCCACGGCCACAGCTCCGGTGGCAATTTTCGTCAAGCTGGCAACCGGACGTTTGGTCGATGCGTTCGATGCGATGAGCACTTTCCCGGAATAGGCTTCCATCACCATGATGCTTTCCTGTGCGCGAACCCACGGACACGCCGCGAGCATAGCGGCAACCCACACCGGAATACTGGAAAACGAAAAGTGCTGCATGTTCATGCGTTCATGTGCGAAAGTCGCGCGGAGCGTAGCCGCTGCCTTGCGCCAACTCAACTGCAAACATGCAACAGGCCCTTCATCCTTGAAGCATGCTCCGTAATCGCGCAGGACAACGGTGCGGGGCAGAGCCGCATCACAAGGCCTTTTCCAACTCGGGACTGCCAAGGAATTTGTTTTGGGGTGAAGGCCGTTGAAGGATCCAGTGCCCGGAACGGACTCCCTGTCGAAGCCTTGGCAAAGACTGGAGGGTGGGTAAAAGCAGTTGATGAAGAAGTGCTCCTGCGCTTTTCCGGCAATTTCACTCAATCCCTTTCTTCAAATCCCTGACACTCCACAGCGTGCCTGCGGCTGCCGCGCCACTGCCCCGCCATTTCCGCGCGCCGTCCTTGCGCTGGCCGCCAAACCGGTCCCTACACAGTCGGAACACTTCATCCACAAACCCCCGGCTACCGATCACCGCTCCATCCGTGAAATATCTAACACGGCAGCGCAACATCCTGCCCAGCGCCACATCCCGGCTCCGCTCCAGCATCTCCAATTCCGCGTCCACCACGGCTTTCTTCATCCCTTTCCTCAATACCTTCACTTCAAGTTCGCCT
>CAISTY010000110.1 GCA_903888515.1 Akkermansiaceae bacterium
CAATTCCGATTTGGCGTTGGAAATCAAAATCCACCCCCTGAAATCCACCCTTCGCACCGCTCTAGCAACTCCACCCCAAAGATCGTCGCTCCGCACCACCAAACATACCACTGGCGGCTGATCACGTGAGCTGCTGGTCCTACGAGCTTTGCAAACTCACCCCAACGGTCAATGGGAATTCAAAACCTCAGACGGCGATTACGACGTGACTCTGACCAAAGAAAACGGGGCTTGGTAAGCACTTGGATGCTGCTGGTGAGCGATGGCGATGATGATGTGGGCTACAATGGCAAAGGCACGGACGGCCTAATCGTTTCGCTGGAACCAATTGACGCGAGGCTCATTCTCGGGGTGACCGCTCATGAGGTGGGGCACGCGCTCGGGCTGCCTCATACGTCATCCACTTGGCGGTGGCTGATGAAAGGCGACGGGATCATCTGGAACGATGACACACTTGACTCCAAACGATTCCAATCGGGAGATTTTGAAATCATCTGCAACAGCCAATCCTGATTATTAGAGTTCTTTTTTGGCAACGGCCTCAGATTCCGTCATCCATCGTTTCGCGCACCACTTGTTCGGCATCGATGTCGGTGCGTTCATAGGAGGAGATTGCGGCGCGCACCATGGCCAGGGCGCTTTCCCGCTCGTCGTGGATGACCTGCACGTCGAGTTGGCGCAGGCGCGTGACCTCATTGGGATATTTGGCGCGACCGAAGATGAAGATGCCCGGATTGCGTTCGCGCACCAGAGGCACGGCGGCGCAGGTGGCATTGACCGCCGGAAACGTGAACGCCACCAGGCGCGCCCGGGCGATGCCTGCCAGATCCAGCGCTTCCGGGTGCGTCGCATCCGCAAACAACACCGGCTGCCCCGCTTGCTTCAGAATTCTAACCGTATCCGAGTTCAACTCCAGCACCAGGGTGGCCACACCGCAGCGTTTCAGCGCTTCATTAAGCTCCCGGCGTCCAGATGTCGTGCCAGATTGAAGAAATAATGTGACCGTAAGGGATTGCAAATAATTCGAAATAATTGCTTGCTGCAGCGGAGCAAGACGCATTGACTCGCCGCTGTCCGCTCCGGCGGATGGGGACTTCAAAAGCCCAAGCAATAGCGGGCGGCATCGACCGCAACGATGCCGCCAAACCGACCAAACGGCCGGGGAGGCGGTGGCGCATGTCCAGGCCGACTCCTCGGGGGAAGCTAAAGGCCGTAGCGGTCGTCTAGTTGCGACTTATTAGCTCCCCGTCCACCAGGAGGACTTCACAGATCCAACCTCCTCCATGAAACCACTCCTCTTCTCACTCTTAGTCGCTTTGGTGGGTTCGGCCCTTGTTCGTTCGCAAGACGTGCCAGTTGTCGAAACCAGTGAATCCGCCGCAGTCCCGGTCGCCATCCCAACCGCAGCCGCCCGCATCATCGGGAATATTCCGGATGGCACGCCGCCTCTGCCACAGCCGCCGAAACCCAAGTTCATCGTTCCTGCAAGGGACATCCTCGCCACCACCACCCAACAGCAGGGTGGGCGCACGATCACCCTCAATCGGATCAAGCCCATCGCCTTGCCGCCGCCACCCGAGCCCGCGCCGCCATCCGCCGACTTTGATAATGCCGCCTTTCGCGAACGTATGGCTGAAAACCGTGCGAAACAACCCAAAACGGACCTGATCTTTCTCAGCGCCACCGTTTACCGTTCCCAGAATGTTCCACCACGATCTCTGGTCCGCTACTGGGCAGGAGGCAAAGGCGGGCAGATTGCGTTCTGGTCCTCCGCCGACTTCGCCCTGATTTCCGGCATTCACTGCTTCTCGGATTCCGCAGCCACCATGCACGGCCTTATCATGGCTTGGGGCTACGTGGACACCAGCCTCATGGCCGC
>CAISTY010000111.1 GCA_903888515.1 Akkermansiaceae bacterium
AAGCAGGGAGCTTGACACCGTGTTCGGGAGTAATCGTGTCCCGTGGTGGGTGCTTTGCTTGCGTTGCCTTCCCGCCCGCCCCTTCGCCGTGTGACCGGTGTTACCGTCTCTTACCAGCTCAACACTTACGGGGCTATATCAACCTTCAGGCGGGTGCGAGCCGCCCTGTGGCCTATGGAATTCCCTGTGTACGCTTCAATCATGTTGTTTCCCCATCCATTCGGCCTTCAAGTCAGCCTCCGGGTTCATGTTGTTCACGCGGTGCCTCCAGCGGTTTTCCAATGGGTTAGCTAACATAACTGCAACACTCGGTAGTTTCTACTGGCTAGGTTTTGAAACATCAGATCTTTCATCTGACAAGAAGCGCCTTGCTTGGCTCGGCGCACAACAGTTTTGTTCACAAACGCGTTCGGTTTGCACCAACTCGCGAACCGGTTCGTGTTCCAGTACAAACCGAACCCGGAAGGGCGCTTCTCTGCGTCGCTCGGTCACGTCTACCAATTAGGGCGACGATGAGAGCCTTACAAGAACAAAGGTGAGGAAATCCTGAATTGCGGGTTAGTCGAAGTCGAGCGGGCTGGGTGCGCCCGCGCCCGGGCGCTTGAGGATGTGGAGGTAAATCATGGTGGTGGAGACGTCGGAGTGGCCGAGGAGATCCTGCACGGTGCGGATGTCGGTGCCGTGTTGGAGCAAGCTCGATGCGAAGGAATGGCGCATCGTGTGGCCAACCTCAGCCAGTTCTTCCCCCACCGCATCGAGGGCTGAATCGCTATTCCAGCCCGCGTTCGCTGACGTCGTCCTCGTCCCAGCCGAGGTAGTGGCCGAGTTCGTGCAGGAAGGTGGTGCCGACCTCGTCGCGGTAATCCTGCTCGTCTTGCTCCACCCAATCCCACAGGTTCGTTAGAAAAAGGCGGATGCGCGGCAGCTCGGCAGAGTCGGCCTCATCCATCGCGCAAGGTCCCTCGAACAACCCGAGTTCGTCGCCTGCCAGATCCTCGTCGTAGGCCCCTTGACCGGGCTTTTCCTCCATCGCAACCGGTATTTGCCGCGCTGCGGCTTGCACGTCCTCCGGCAGGATCCGGATCAGGGATTTGAGTTCCTCGTCCGCCCAGCGGCTCAGCGTTGCGAAATCCATGCGCGATGACTAGCCGGTGCAAGGGATCCACACAACCCGGAAATACGTCGCTGCCCCACGAATCGAAACGTGATTCCTGGCGAACCCCCACCGGTGCCTGCATGCTTGGGAAATATGCAGTTAAAGGCGGTGCCATGCATTCGACTCGGGGGGCGCGGCTGCGCACTGATGTATTACTAAATACACCGGATCATGAAAATGGCGAAAAAACCATCGAAATGCAGACCGCTTTCTTTAAAAAAATTCCGAAAATAACCGAAATGGCGGAGCGAATATCAAAAAAACCTGCAAGAATAGCATGCAACACACTGATTTTCAATGACGAAAAAAATAATCATTTTGCTTCATTTTATTCTTGTGCTTCGGTGTGTTTTTGTGCACTTTCAAAACGCTGACGTGTCCGTCAGTCCACCAAGTGAAATCCACCGACCAACGCTACAAGGGCTTCAAGCTCTTCAAGATGGACCCCAAATTCCGGGTTTCCATCCAGCCGTTGTGGCGTCCCAAGGCTGGTTCCACGTTGTTTTTGTTGTTTTCCAAATCCCATGACATGCCGGTGGTGAAGGTGCTCAGCGAGGAGGCCTACAATGAAAAAGTGGAATTGATCCAATCCAGCGCGATGACGCCCAAGCAGAAGAGCCAGATGCTGGGCAAGCTGGCCATGCTGAGCCGCGAGGCGTCGCTCAACGAGCAAGGCAAGCTGCTGGTTCCGAAAGACCTGAGTGAACAGGCAGGCATCGTCGCGGAAGCGGAAGTGTATCTGGTCGGTCGCGGCATCTTCTTCGAGATCTGGAGCAAGGCCAACTTTGAAACCGTGTTGCATATCGAAAGCAGCCAGCAGGTCAACGACGACGAACTCGGCATTTTCTAATACCAACGTTTTACCATCACCCACCCCACAGCCACAATGTGGCCCAACCCAACAACTCTGGCACTTGAAACGGCCCGCACACCGTCGGTGGCGGAGTGCATGTGGATGTTGGATCGGGGATTGTTTTCACATGGATGCGCCAATCACCTCGGGACAGGGATTCACGCGTCTCTCCAAACGGACGTCCGCACCGCTTCTGGCTGGTTGTCGATGCGGCGTCCGATGGCTTTTCCGGCAGCGCATCAGCAGTCTCTCGGGACAGAACTGCTGGCGCGTCTTGAAACGATGGTCCGCGCGGCTTGCGGCTGGTGGTCCGCGCGGACCTCGCGAATTTTCCCCGCACTACAAAACGACGCGCTCGGGACAGCACGGCGATTTGTGAATCCTACAGGTGCCTGTGCCACTTCTGGCTGGTTGTCGGCGCAGGCACCTGCGGATTTTTCCACGACTGGCGGGGGTGGGGCCTATCATCTGCCGGTGTTTGCCGGGGAGATCCGCGCCTGGATGGACGCGGGGCCCGACCAGTTCATCGTGGATGGCACGCTGGGCGGCGGCGGCCACAGCGAGGTTTTTCTCGAAGCGGGCGCGAAGGTGCTCGGCATCGACCGCGATCCCGAGGCCTTGATCCATGCACGCACGCGGCTCGCCGCATATGCGGACCGTTTTTCCACGTGGGAAGGAAACTTCTCACAACTGCAGGAAATCCCCGAAATCCGCAATGGTCGACGCGCTGACGGACTCCTGCTGGATCTCGGGGTTTCGTCCCGGCAACTCGATTCGCCCGCCCGCGGGTTTTCCTTCATGCGCGAAGGGCCACTGGACATGCGCATGGGGCCGTCCAGCCCGCATACCGCCGCGCAAGTCGTCAACCAATGGGATGAGGCGGATCTCGTGCGCGTTCTTTTTGAATTCGGGGAAGAACCGCAGGCGCGCCGCATCGCCGCGGCCATCGTGAGGCAGCGTTCCATCAGGCCGTTTGAAACCACCTTGGAACTCGCCGCCTGCATTGAAAACGCGGTGCCGCGCCACAGTCGGACGCATCCGGCGACGCGGGCGTTTCAAGCCATCCGGATGGTGGTCAACGAGGAGCTTGAATCATTAGGGGCGGCTCTAACAGCCGCGCCGGGAATACTCAAACCGGGAGGGCGATTGTTGATCATCACGTTCCACAGTCTCGAGGACCGCATGGTCAAACGTTTTCTCAGGCACCGGTCCGCGCCCTTCATGGATGACCCGGGGTGGCCTGAACCCCGGACGAATCCAGATTGCCAATTCCAGCTTCTCGCCCGCAAGGCCATCACACCGTCCGCTGAAGAAATCTCCCTGAACCCGCGAGCCCGCAGCGCCAAACTGCGGGTTGCACGTCTCTTAGACCCTCAGCCATGAACCACCGCCGCCACGAATCCCAAACCTCTGGTTTTCCCATTTTAGTGCTGCTTTGTGTAGCAGCGTTCATCGCCGCTGGCGGTGCGCTCTACGCTTTCTACAAAAACAGTCAAATCAAAACCACCCGGGAAATCGACGCGATCGAGCGCCGCGTTGAACATTACCGGCTGGAAATCCGCACCACCGAGATGCGCATGGAGCAACTCCTCAACCGCTATGCGATCCGCAAGCAACTTGAGGCGAACGGATCGCCCCTGCGCCCGATTTCCATCGCCATCGTGGAAGAGATCGATCCCGCCCTGCCGAATCGTCGGAGTGTTGCGTCTGCCGTTCCCTAACCTGTGCATGCATCCTTCCAGACCCGTTGCATTCTCCTGTGTTCGATTCTGGTGATCGGACTCAGCGTGCTTTCGGGACGATTGATCCAGATCCAACTGGTGGACCGCCACCACTATGCGGATAATTCCAAAAAAACCTTTCACCGTATCGAAAAACTGCCGGCCACGCGCGGCACGATCGTGGACTGCCGCGAGGAACCGCTGGCAAAGAGCATTCCGGTGGTGAGCGTTTTCGTGGACAAGAATCACCTCATGGATCCCAAGCTCGCCAGCTACGGACTCGCCTGTCAGGAAGCCAGCGAGGAACCAAAATGGAACGAGCTCAATCCTGAAATCCAACGCCGCCGCATCCATGGCTTGCGCGGCGAAATCCTCGCCCGCGACCCGGCCGAAACCATCGTCCGGAAATACATCACCTATGCGGTGGGCGTGCTTGCCCGACCACTCGGCATGCGCCACGACGAACTGCGCGAAAAAATTGAATCCAGCAAAGGCAAATGGGTGGCCATCGCCAAGGATTTTCCCGAAGACACGGCCGACTCTCTGCGCGAGGTCATGAACAAAAACTGGATCCAAGGCTTCGAATTCCAGAACTCGATCAAACGTTGGTATCCCGTACCCAATCGCGCCACGCACCTCATCGGATTCACCGGAGAAGTCGAGGAAACCGACGAACAAGGGAAACCCGAGATCCGGGTGGTGGGTCGCTTCGGTGTGGAATCCTCCATGGAGGCATATCTCGCCGGGCGCGACGGTTGGCGCGAACACAAACGCGATGCGCACGGTCTCATCGTGCCGGGTAATTCCGCAAGCCTGCTGCCGCCCCGCGCCGGCCTGAACGTCCAACTCACCATCGACATGGGCCTTCAGAGCATCATCGAGGAGGAATTGGATGCGTGCCTAGCGGAATACGAATCGGGATGTGGCGCGGTGATTCTCATGAATCCCAACAACGGGGAAATCCTTGCCATGGCGAGTCGTCCGCACTTCGATTTGAACCTCAAGGAAGATGTCGCGAAGAATGGATTCAATTTTGCGATCCAGGCAATCTACGAACCGGGATCGACGTTCAAGGTCGTGGCGACATCCGGCGTGCTCAACGAAGGCCTCGCAACCCCATTCACCTCGGTTTTCTGCCACAACGGATTCTTCACCGAAGGAAATATCCAGATCCCGGACCACCACCCCTATGGCAACCTCACCCTCGAGGGAGTGCTGGTCAAATCCAGCAACATCGGTGCCTATAAATTCGCGCGAATCCTCGGACCAAAACGCTTTTTCGATTATACTAACCGCATGGGCTTCGGCAAGAAAACCGGCGTCCTGCTCAGCGGGGAAAGCGCCGGCATCGCCAAAAACACCGACAATTCAGTGGATTATTCGCGAGCGGCCTACGGCTATGCGCTCAACGTGACGCCGCTGCAGATGGCTTGCGCCTACTCGGTCATCGGAGGAAATGGCAACCTGTTAAAACCCAAAATCATCAAGGCGCTCGTCGCCAACGACGGCACGATGGTCGAAACGTTTGCATCCGAAGTAGTGGGCCGGGTCCTCAAACCGGAAAACGCCCGCAAGATGCGCGTGGCCCTGCAAAAGGTCACGGAACCCGGTGGCACGGCCACCCTTGCCGCAGTGCCCGGCTACAAGACCGCCGGCAAGACCGGCACCGCGAAACGACACAACCCGAACGGCCGCGGCTACCTGTCTAACAGCTACACGGTCTCTTTCGTCGGAATGCTGCCGGCGCAAAATCCGGCCTTTGTTTGCATCGTTGTCATTGATGATCCGCAGACCGACAAAGTCACGCGTTATGGCGGCACCATCGCCGCTCCCGCGTTCAAAAAAATCGCGACCCGTGCCGCAGCCTACATGCATTTACCACCTACCGAACCCATCACACCCGCGTTGGCCAAAGCCGCCGTCCTATGATTCTCAGTGATCTGATTTCCGGTCTTTCCCCAGTCACGGCAACCGGTCCGTTAGACACGCAGGTATCCGCCCTCACTGCTTCCTCACGCGAGGTGGTTCCGGGCATGCTCTTCGCCGCCATCCGTGGCACCTTCACCGACGGTCACCGTTTCATCGCTGAAGCACTCGCAGCAGGTGCCGGCGTGATCGTCGCGGAATCCGCGCCTCCGCCGGATCTCGACCGGGCGGTCGCTTGGTTGCACGTGCCTGACAGCCGGGAAGCGCTCTCCATGCTGGCCTCCACCTTGGCCGGTCACCCGTGGCAGGATCTGGCCGTAGTGGGCGTCACCGGCACCAATGGAAAAACCACCACCGTTTTCCTGATTCACCACATCATGAAAACCGTATGGCACCGCGCCGGGTTGTTAGGAACCATCCTCGTCGATGACGGCGAGACGTCGCAGCCGGCGCAACACACCACGCCCGGATCCATCGAACTCACCGCGCTGTTAGGCCGCATGCGGGACCACGGTTGCCGCGGGGTGGCAATGGAGGTTTCCTCTCACGGCATCCATCAAAAACGGGTTTCGGCCATCGGTTTCGACACTTGTGTGTTCACCAATCTCACTCAGGACCACCTCGATTATCACGGCTCGCTCGATGCCTACTATCAGGCAAAGGCCGATTGGTTCCTCGCGCTCGCGGCGGATCCCCACGGGAAAAAACCGGCGGCCGTGATCAACATCGATGATGCCCATGGCGTGGATCTAATGGCAGCGCTGGCCCGCAAGATGCGCGTCATCCGCTTCGGCTTCGGCGTGCAATGCGATTTCCGTGCTAACAATTTCCACCAGAACGCGCGCGGCATGCAATTCGAACTCACCGCCAAGGGCAAAACCTGGTTGGTCCGCGCGCCGCTGATCGGGCGCTTCAACGTGTACAACCTGCTGGCCGCGCTCGCCACCGCCAACGCTTGCGGCATCCGCCCGCGGGAAGCCGTCGCCGCCGTGGCCAGTGCGCCGCAAGTCCCGGGCCGGATGGAAAACGTCGGCAATGCCGGTGGTGCCACGGTGTTTGTCGATTACGCCCACACTCCGGATGCGCTCGAAAACGCCTGCCGCACGCTCAAGGAACTCGATCCACGCCGCTTGATCACGGTTTTCGGCTGTGGTGGCGACCGCGATAAGGGCAAACGCCCGCTCATGGCCGCCGCCGCCTCGCGCCACAGCGACGCCTGCATCATCACTTCGGACAACCCGCGCTCGGAGAACCCGCTGGACATCATCCGCGAAATCGAACCCGGTATGAGCGGCAAAGGCCACCTCAGCATCCCCGACCGGGCCGAGGCAATCTCCTATGCCGTGAAAAATTCCCTATCAGGAGATATCATCCTGATCGCTGGCAAAGGCCACGAAACCACCCAGCAATTCTCGAATCGAACGATCGACTTCGACGACCGCAGGCACGCTCACCAGGCACTGCGTGAGCGCGCCCAAGCCATTTCCGAAAACCGATGAATCCTCTAACCGCACAGCACCTCGCGGCAATCCTCGGCGCGTCCGTCGCGGCGGGATGCCCTGATGCGCTGGTCTCCGGCGGGGTCTCCACGGATACCCGCACGTTGCCTCGTGGCGCGGTTTTTTTCGCTCTGCGCGGGGAAAATTTCAACGGTGATGACTACGCCCGGCAGGCATTGGAATCAGGTGCCGCGGTGGTGATCGTCCATCAATGGTCGGGCGGGGTGCCCGCGGAGGGCGCGGTCATCGTGGTGGCGGATACCTTGCTGTCATTGCAACGGCTCGCGCATTGGTGGCGGCAGCAACTCGACATTCCGGTGGTGGCCATCACCGGCTCCAACGGCAAAACAGGCACCAAGGATTTCACCGCGGCGGTACTTTCCCGCCACTTCAATGTTGCCGCCACATGTGGCAATAAAAACAACCACATCGGGCTTCCTCTAACGGTTCTCGCCACCACCCCGCAGCACACCGCCGCCGTCTGGGAGTTGGGTATGAACCATCCCGGCGAACTCGCGCCGCTGTGCGAAATCGCCCGGCCGAAATACGGCATCATCACCAACATCGGTAGCGCCCATATTGAGTTCCTCGGCTCGCAGGATGCGATCGCCGAGGAAAAAGGCACGCTCGCCCGCGCCCTGCCGCCGGAGGGCATCCTGTTCATCCCGGCCATCTGCGAGTATCACGAATACCTGCGCCAGCGGACGAAAGCTACCATCATTCCGGTAGGCAATGGACGCGGCTTGGTCCGTGCGGAAGACCTCCGCCGCGAAGCCGATCGCACCTGTTTCACCCTCGTCGTGGAAGGTGAGGGACAAGCCGAAGTGGCCTTGCCCGTGCCCGGGCTTCACATGGTGACCAATGCGCTGTTAGCTGCCGGAGTGGGATGGAAACTCGGAATTACGCCCCATGAAATCGCCGCCGGCCTCTCTGCGGCGCAGCTCACCGGTGGCAGGCTCCACCGTTACGATTGCCAGGGTGTCATCATCATTGATGACACCTACAACGCCAATCCCGAGTCCATGGCGGCCGCCATCGAAACCCTGGCCGACACACCACTATCTAACGGATCGCGCCGCATCATCGTGCTCGGCCGCATGGGCGAACTCGGAGTACACGGCCCGCAGGCCCATCTGCGCGTCGGCGAACTCGCCGCACAGCACCACCTCATGGTGCTCGCTGTGGGCGAAGGCACCGAGGAGATCGCCCGCGGCGCAAAGGGCGCACCACATTTTCCGGTTCTCGAAGATGCCGCCAAATGGCTTTCCCGCGAGGTCAAACCCGGCGACGTGGTCCTATTCAAGGGCAGTCGCACTGCCGCCATCGAACGACTCATGAACGCCGCTTTCCCCAAAATCTGATGCTTCCCGCGATTTACGATTTCTGGTATCAGGCATTTGAAGCCGAAAAAGCGTCCGGTCATCAAGGCTGGGCGCACACGTTTTCGTTCCTCAATCTTTTTCAATACATCACGTTCCGCGCCGCCAGTGCTGGCTTGCTCGCGTTCATCCTTTCGCTCATCTTCGGAGCGCGGGTCATCCGCAAACTGATTTCACTCAAGGTCGGCCAGCCGATCCGCAACGCCGAGGAAGTCCATAAACTTGCCGAACTCCACGGCGGTAAAATCGGCACGCCGACCATGGGCGGCGTGCTCATTCTCGGCACCGTGCTGGTGGCCACCTTGATCTGCTCGCGTCCGCTCAACCCGTTTGTCGCGGTTTGCTCCTGCACCATGGGTGCCTGCGGACTGCTGGGACTTTGTGACGATTATAAAAAGGTCAAGGAAAAGAAATCCGACGGACTGAGCGGACGCACCAAACTTTTCTGGCAGATCTTCATCGCCCTCATCGCCGCGGCTTTCATCTATTTCAAACCGGAAATTTCCGGCGTCGGTGCCAGCCCGGTGCAAATCACCGCCGGGGAAGCCGGTTTCCGCCTCGGTGACCACCCCATCGGCATCGGGGCGATCTGTTTTCCCCTGTTTAAAATTCCACTCGTCGATCTCCACGGCTTGATCATCCCGTTTTTCGCGCTGATCATCGTCGGTTGCTCGAACGCGGTGAATCTCACTGACGGGTTGGACGGACTGGCCACCGGTTGCACGATCAGCGCGGCGCTTTCCTACGCGGTGCTCGCGTATTTCGCGGGTCACTTTTTCATGGCCGTCGAGTATCTGGTCATTCCTCATAATCTCTACATCGGGGAACTCTCCGTATTCCTGATGGCTCTGGCGGGTGCCTGTTTCGGCTTCCTTTGGTTCAACTGTCATCCCGCCAAGGTGTTCATGGGAGATACCGGATCGCTGGCCATCGGCGGTGCCCTCGGCACCGCGGCGATCTCTACCAAACAGGAACTCCTGCTCGTCATCATCGGCGGCATCTTCGTCATGGAGGCCTTGTCCGTCATCCTCCAGGTCGGTAGCTTCAAGCTCCGTAAACAGCGCATCTTCAAAATGTCTCCCATCCACCACCACTTCGAACTTATTGGCTGGCATGAAAGCCAGGTCATCGTACGCTTCTGGATCCTCTCTATCATGCTCGCCTTGTTCGGCCTCGCCATTCTAAAAATCGCCTGACAAAAAATGAACCTCGCCGGAAAAATAATCGCCATCCTCGGTGTCGGCCGCAGTGGCCGCGCGGCGGCCATGCTCGCTTTGCGTGAGGGTGCGCGCGTATCCGCGTGGGATCTGGCCGGCGTTGCGGCCTTTGCGGACATGCCGGCCGGCGTGGAGATCCATCCGGAAGCCACCGCGGAACAGGGCCGCACCGTGGTCTCGGATGTCGTGGTCGTGAGCCCGGGCATCGATACCTACGGGCCTTTTGTGGCGGCGTTCGCGCAAAACACCGGCGAAGTCATCGGTGAAATCGAACTGGCGGCCCGCTTCTATCAGGGGAAAATCATCGGTATCACCGGCACTAACGGAAAAACCACAACCACCGAACTGGTGGCGCGCATTCTCGCCCACGCGGGTTTCGGCGGCACGCCTTGTGGCAATTATGGCATCCCCTTCGCCGAAGTGGTCCTCCAATCCCATCCGCCCGCCACCGTCGCGCTCGAACTCAGTTCCTTCCAACTCGAAACCATCCATTCCCTGCGACCCAACGTCGCGGTCTGGCTCAACTTCGCGCCCGATCACATGGACCGCTACCCGTCCGTCCACGCCTACCGCACGGCAAAACTCCGGATTTTCGAAAACCAGTCCGCCGACGACACCGCCGTCATCCGACACGGCGAGGAGATCCCTCCGCTCGCGGCCAGGATCGTCACATTTTCCACCACCGACCCGGCAGCGGATTGGTTTTCTAACGGACAAACCATCTGCCATGGTGGTGACACATGGTTCGACATGGATCACGAATCCCATCTGCGCGGCCTGCACAACGCCGAAAATCTCATGGCGGCGCTCGCCACCTGCCGGACGCTCGGAATTTCCGCTTTGTCCATGCGCGACGCGCTCCATGGCTACACTTCGCCGCCCCACCGTTGCGAACTCATCCGCACGCTCGACGGCGTCGAATATGTGAACGACTCCAAGGCGACGAATCTGCACGCGTTGGCAAGCGCGCTGCGGTCGCAAACCCGTCCGGTGGTTTTGATTGCCGGAGGCAAGGACAAGGGCCTGGATTATGCATCATTGATTCCACTGCTGCGCGAGAAGGCGCTTGCCACAGTGACTTTCGGCCAGATCGCCCGTCCGCTCGCCGCCGTGTTCGCGGAGGCCGTGGCGAGCGAGGCGGTGGTGACCCTCGCGGACGCGGTGAGCGCGGCCCGCAGCCTCGCTCCGGCGGGGTCCACCATCCTCCTGTCTCCTGGAACCTCGTCGTTCGACCAGTTCTCCGGCTACGAACAACGCGGCAACGCCTTCCGTGACATCGTCCATCAACTGTCCTAACAAACAATCATCATGAAATCCAAAACACTCCCCGTCAAACGCCGCCCGGCCTCCAAAGGAATCTTCCGCCGCCTCAGTGCCGTCACCTTCAACCGCAAACAACGCGTCAGCGCCTCGGCAACCGGCGCGGCCATGGAGGCGGATGACGGCAGTTCAAAGATATCCCGCGCGCTCATCATCATCTTTCTCATCCACATCGTCGCCATCGGCATGATTTTCATCCACCAGCGATTCCTCAACGGCCGGCACGCGGAGCGCCCGGCAACCGTTCAATCCAGCAAGGAGGAAGTCGCAACCGCAGCGCCCGCCGTGCCGCAGCTCCAGAACCTCCCGCGCGCGGCGTCCGGCGAAAAACCCTATATCGTTAGAACCGGGGATGATTACGCCCGCATCGCAGTCACCGAGGGCGTGGATGAAGGCGCCCTGCGTCTGATTAACAAGCACGTCTCCATCACTCCCGGATTGATCCTCAAAATCCCGCCGAAACGCATGCTTGCCGACGAGCCGCCCGTTGTCACCGCAACACGCAAACCCACGCCTGCAGAGCCTGAAACGAAGTTGGTGGATGCCGTGCCGGTGGATGTGGGCGGCGCACCCAAGGCGCGACCTGTCTCCATCCAGGCGACGCCTGACACTACGGCCCGAACGGCCAGCCCACGTGTGGAGGCTTCCGGAAAATCGTATGTCGTGCAACCGGGCGACAGCATCTGGCGCATCGCCCACCGCTTCAAAATCAGCCAGGACGCTCTCATGCGCGCCAATGGCATCAGCGACCCGCGCAAAATGAAAACCGGTATGAAATTGGTCATCCCGCAGACTTGATATTTCAAATTTCAAATTTCAAATTTCATATTCCAAATTTCAAATCTCATATTCCAAATTTCAAATTCCAAATCTCAAATCTCAAATTCTCCCCATGGCCCGCCATTGCTCCATCATTCTCTGTGCTGCGGTTGCCGCACTGGTGGCACTGGGTCTGATCATGTTGACGAGCACAGGCGCCTGGGTGAAGGGATTCGGGCCCTATCATTTCCTGCAACATCAGGCGTTCGCGGTGATACTCGGGCTTGTGGCTGCGTTTTTTGCCGCGAGATTCCCACTGGAGTTATTACGGAAACTCACTCCCTGGTTGTTCATCGGCATCTGTTTCTTGCTGGTTCTTTGCTTCGTGCCGGGCATCGGCGAGTCTCAGTATGGTGCAAGCCGCTGGATCAAAATCCCGCTGCTCTCACAGTTCCAGCCCTCGGAGGCATCAAAAATCGTAATCGTGCTGGCAATTGCGGCTTGGTTCGCCCGGTGGCAGACGGAAATCCACACCTTCTGGCGCGGCTTTGTCATTCCGGGATGCATCGCAGGCATTCCCATCCTGCTGATCGCCTGCGAGACCGATGTCGGCACAGCCCTCTCTCTCTCGGTAGCCGTTGGGGCGGTTCTTTTCTGTGTGGGAACCCGCCTGATTTACACGCTGCCGACCGCCATGCTGGTGATGTCCGGGGCCAGTTGGTATATCTATCACGATCCTAACCGCTGGGCCCGCATCGTGGCGTGGTGTGATTTGGACAACCCGATCTATCAACTGGGTTTCGGCATGCAGCAGTGGCGTGCGTTGCTCGCCTTGGGCAACGGCGGTCCGTGGGGTGTGGGCCTCGGTAATGGCGTCGAAAAATTCGGCACGCTGACCTTTGCCCACATGGATTTCATTTTCCCGGTCGTGGGTGAGGAACTCGGCCTGCCGGTCACGCTTGGCGTGGTTCTCTGCTTTGTCATGATCGCCCTTGCCGGCTGCGGCATCGCTCTCCAGTCCCACAGCGTCTTCAACCGCTGCGTCGCCCTCGGCTTGACCTGCGTGATCGTCGTTCCCGCCATGGTCAACATCGGCGTGACCACCGCCCTGCTTCCCAACGACGGCTTGCCGCTGCCTTTCGTCAGCTACGGCGGCACCAGCCTCGTGTTCAGCCTGGCGGCCGTCGGCATGCTCATGGGCATCCACCACCGCTCTCACGCACAGGTCATCCAGGATTTTCCGCTCACACGCCGGACGCGCTTTGCGCTCCGTTTGTAAACCGCCCTGCGTTACATGCGTACGTGAGAAGCATTCCGATGCTGTCATTTTTCCGCGACGCTCACCTTGACGAGATTCTCGTCGTGTTTGAGCTTGACCAGGATCAGGCCGTCGGCATTCGGTTTCCACCCCTCCTGAACGGTGTCGAGATTGTCGGTCCGGGCAAGAACACTGCCGGCTTTCCGCACCTCGCTGTTAGGTCCAAGACCGGCGATCGTCGCATAACTGGTTTCACCGGCGGGGTATTCCAGTTCAAATGAAACGCCGCGGCCCTGACCGGCCAGCGCGGCGGATTTGAGAATGGCGCCAGTGCTGACATGGATGCGTTTGCCGTCTGCCTGCAATACTTTGGTATTGACCTCGACTCCCAGCCCGCGCGTCAGAAAGATGCACTTCATAATCAGTTCCGGTTCCCACGCAGGACCTCCGGCGACGCCCTTTTTCCCTTCGTTTGCAAGATTCACCCAATCGGCATACAATCCCTTTTTATCGCCCACAACCATCATCATTTGCTCAATGCCGCTATCCATGATCCCCTCGCCGATGGCTCGCCACGGCAAGCTCTGGTCGTATTCCGCCAGCTTGAGGATCCAGTATCCGTAGGGCAGACCGCACCACTGTACCGGTCGGCCGAACCAGCTGATGATGTTATACCAACTGGTTCCGAGGCAGGCAATCGTGCTGAACTTCATAACCGGGTGGTCCGGAGCTTTCCACATATATACAAATGGCACGCCCGTTTTCGCCCAGTACCTGGCCTGATCGAGATACTGCTTCTCGCCGGTAATCTGATAGGCTTCCAGACAGCACCAGAGATGCAAACCCGCAGCCTGGATATCGGGAGCGTGCTTGGGCACCTCCCAGGTATTCATGCCGCGGGGCACAATAAACCGCTCCATATATTTCACCGCCTTCAGGCCC
>CAISTY010000112.1 GCA_903888515.1 Akkermansiaceae bacterium
CTCCTTCGTGTCCTTCAATTCGGGAAACCCGAACTGGCCCTCGTAAAAGCGCGCGATGAGCAGCACCGACAGCACGTCCCCGGCATCGGCGGCGCGTTTCCACCAGAACACCGCCTTGTCCGGATCCGGCGCCGGGCTCAGAAGCCCCCGCAGGTAGGCCTCGCCGAGAATGCGGGCGGCCACCGCCGGATCGTCCTTGGCGGCGGTCTCGAGCGCTTGGCGGGCCTGGTCGCGTTCTTCCTCCTTGTCGGAAGCGAGCAGGATGAAGGACATGCGGTACACCGCGTCCTTGGATTTGCCGGCCGCCGCCTTGCGATAGTAATCAAGCGCCTTGTCCTTGGATCCCTCCGCTCCCTGGCCCGACTCATGGGCGAATCCTAACAGATAGAGGGCGTCCGCGTTGCCATGTTCGGCCAAGGGTAGCGCGAGCTCAACCGCCTTGGCATGGCGTCCGGCTTGGAACGCATCCATCGCCGCTTTCGCGGGCCCCGCCACTTCGGTTGGGACGGACGCGGAATTGCCGGTTGGCAATGAAATCGCCGCTTGCAGGGTGATGGCAAGTGCCGGCAACAACAATAATCGGGAAACGAGATGGTGATGCATGTCTGTCATGTAGATTGCGCATACCCACGCGGACAAGCATAATTTTTCACATTTGCGGCATTCAAGGCGGCGGATTCAGAGGTCCCGTGGTGCATCGACGCACGTGTGTGATCAAGTTGGCATGGTGGTTTCCTGGTCATGGCTGTGCAGGAACCGGAAAACGTTGATCACCGCGAAGGGCACCGTGAATGCCGCTCCAGTCGGTGCTTGCAAGAAGCGGGAATTTGGAAATTGTGACGGGACATCAGCGCGCACGGGAAGTACCCTGCTTCCGGCCCGCGTGCCAATGTGACTTGATAGATTTCATTGATGACCACACCGGA
Source organism: Akkermansiaceae bacterium (assembly GCA_903888515.1). Taxonomy (GTDB): domain Bacteria; phylum Verrucomicrobiota; class Verrucomicrobiia; order Verrucomicrobiales; family Akkermansiaceae; genus Luteolibacter. Next base: position 927 of record CAISTY010000112.1, read on the forward strand.
GACTCTTTTTGAAACCCGCTGGCTGAGCGTTCAACGCATCGGCCACTGGGACTTTGTGCGCCGTCCGCAGGCGGATTGCTGTGTTGGAATCCTCGCCATCACCCCCGGGGACGAAATCCTCCTCGTCGAACAATTCCGCATCCCCGTCCAATGCAGGGTCATTGAGATCCCCGCTGGAATCGTCGGCGACGAACCCGCCCATCTCGGCGAATCGCTTGCCGAAACCGCGTACCGCGAGTTGTTAGAGGAAACCGGTTACCGTGCCCGGACCATAGAACCTCTCATCGCAAGTCCCACTTCCGCGGGTTTGACTTCCGAATTCTTCCATCTGTTTCATGCCCGGGATCTGGTGTGCGAACACGCGGGCGGCGGATTGGCTGGCGAGGATATCATCGTGCACCATGTTCCTCTAACACACGTGCGCGAATGGCTAGGCGTGCAGCAAGCCGCCGGCAAGGCCATTGATTTCAAGATCCACGCCGCCTTGTGGCTGGCGGGACTGTGAGCGGCATCCCGGGATGTGGCGTGAATGGGGGGGGGGAGGGGAAATCATGGTATCGCGCAGTCGCACGGCTGGATTGAGGATAACGATCTATCCGGGGAGGCCGTTTAGGGACTTGTAGCCGCCGTTCCGTTCTTTCAGGAGAAGCATCCGTGTGTCAGGGCGGCATTGCGAAAGGCAATGAGGTTTTCAAATGGCATCCGGGGCGAGGAATTGCAGCCGCTGGCGAACAAGAACCGGCGTTTGTCACCCAGCGATGCGAACAGATCCCGCACGTGGCGGTCGATCCGGGCGACCGCGTCGGGACCGGTCCATTCCTGCTCGTGCACTGTCATGCCGCCGCAGACGATGAGGCGTTCATTGAGTGCGCGGGTCTCCTCGAGCCGCCAATCACCCAGCGGTGGATGCGCCTGGCCCTCGATGCAGTCCAGTCCCGCTTCGAGGATCAACGGCGCGAGCGCCTTCAACCGACCGCAGGCGTGGGCGAACATATACTTGCCGCGCGCGTGAATCATCGCCGCCGCTCGTCGCATGACGGGCAGGCAGAAATTACGGAAGAGTTCCGGCGAATAAAACAGGCTGTCGAGATTTTCCGGCCACTCGAACGCCCATATGCCGTCCAAGTCCACGACTTCCTCCAACGCGGCCAGCGACTTCTGCTCGTGGATACGCGCCAGTTTCGCCATCTCTGACGGGTAATCAGCAATAAAAAACGACGTCTGCTCCGGCCCGGCGAGCCAGAAGAACTTCTTCAACGGGGTGGGCGGCAGTTGGAACAACACAATGCCGTCGTTGCCAACGTTCGCGAGGCCGCGGGCGATGGCCCCGGGATCCAACCGCCAATCCGCGTCCTCCAGCCATGCCTGTACGGCAGGATGGTCGCGCTCGAAATCCTTCCACCAATGTTCCACCTCGAACGGCGCGCCGCTCCGGGCTTCGTATTTCCATGTGTGCGTCAGCGTGCCGTGTGGTGTCTCCAGTGTTTCGTTGCGGATGTTGCCGCCTTCGAAGCTGGTAAATGAGGTCCACTGCGGTTTCGCGCCACCGTCGTCCTCGAAACTCACGGCCAGCCGGCAGTCGTGGAGTTTCTCGACCAGCGCCAAGCCGTCGAACTTCGACATCACGTCCGCGCCGACTGTGCGCAACACTTCCACAGGCGACTGGCAGGACTGCAACATCGCCGGCAGCGTCCCGCGCAATTGGTTTACGTGGAACCATTGCCAGATGTTCGGCACAAACGGCACGCGGTCCGGAACGCCGCCCGTGAGCGTGGTTAATATGCGTTCTTTTCCCGTCATGGGTTCTGAGAGCGAATGTTCCAGACCGAGGCTGTGGCGTCAAGCAATTCGGGTGCTCATACGGCACTGTCCAGTTGCCATCGCCGATGCGCCGGTGCAAACTGTCGCCCATTCAAACGCATGACAACCCATACGACAAACAAACCGCGCATCGTTGTTCTCGACGGTTTTACGCTTAATCCCGGCGATCTGAGTTGGAGCGGGCTGGCCGCGCTTGGCGAATTGACAGTCCATGATCGCACGCCGCCGCAGGAGATCGTGGCGCGGGCTACCGGCGCGTCCATCGGCTTGACCAACAAAACCGTCCTCGATGCCGCCGTGATCGGCGCATTGCCGGAGCTTCGCTACATCGGCGTGCTGGCCACCGGCCACAACGTTGTGGACATCGCGGCGGCGACAACGCGCGGCATCGCCGTGACCAATGTTCCCGGCTACGGCACGTCGTCGGTGGCGCAACACACCTTCGCGTTGCTGCTAGAACTCTGCCAGCATGTCGGCCACCATGCCTCGACGACGCGTCAAGGCCGTTGGAGCGGCAGCGAGGATTTCTGCTACTGGGATTTCCCGCTCGTCGAACTCGCCGGGCTGACGCTCGGCATAGTGGGTTACGGCGCCATCGGGCGGGCCGTGGCTCGCATCGGACGCGCGTTCGGAATGAACATCATCGCGCACACCGAGCCGCCGTGCGCACCCGAGCAGGGAGTCGAGTTTGTGGCGATGGACGATCTGTTTCGACGGGCTGATGTCGTGACGTTGCATTGTCCGTTGACGGAAGCGACGCGCGGACTCGTCAACACCCGGCGCTTGGCGCTGATGAAACCGACCGCTTTCCTCATCAATACCAGCCGCGGACCGCTCGTCGCCGAACAGGACCTCGCCGACGCGCTCAACGCCGGCCGCATCACCGGGGCCGGACTGGATGTGCTTGTTGTCGAATCACCGCCGCCCGACAATCCGCTGTTGGCAGCGAAGAACTGTCTCGTCACGCCGCACATCGCGTGGGCCTCCCGCGCCGCCCGCCAACGGCTCATGGACATTGCCGTCGCCAACGTCCGCGCCTTCCTCGCCGGCCAGCCGCAGAACGTCGTGAACCGGGTCTGACGCGCTTAGACAGTTTCCCGCCTGCAACTCCACGCGCAGGAGCCGGGCGGTCTGCACCACGAGCGACACGCGTTGCCGAAGCGCGCCGGTGCGGGGCGTGATGTTGCATGCTGGTCATGGCACATAACCGGTAAGTACGCTTGCGTACAAGCCGCCAACAATGATAGAGTGACGTTCATGAACAAACCCGCCCGCAAACCGTACCGGCTTCCGCACAGTGAGATGCTCCTGTTGAAACGATGGAACACACCCACCATTTACAACGGCTGGGAACAAATCACCCGCGGCGACTCCGCCGCCGACGCGTTCAACCTCGAGGAAGTCCGCGATTTCATGCCGCACATGGGACCGATGGTCGGCTATGCCATCACCGTCGTGATCCAGCCCGGCAACCGCGAGCAGGCACCGCACGCCGGTGAACTCTGGGAAAAATACCGGCGCTACGTCGCCAGCGAACCGGGACCGAAGATCGTCGTCGTGCAGGACCTCGACAAACCGCAGATGTTCGGCGCGTTCTGGGGCGAGGTGAACTCCAACACCCACCGTGCGCTCGGCTGCGTCGGCTCGATCATTGACGGCGGCCTCCGCGACCTCGACGAGATGAACAACGCCGGCTTCAAGGTGTTGGCGCGCCGTATGTGTGTCGGCCACGCTTGCTCGATTCCGTTGCGTTGGAACTGCGAAGTCGAAGTGTTCGGGCGCAAAGTCCAGCCCGGCCAACTCATCCACGCCGACAAACACGGCTTCCTCGCCATCCCCTTCGGCGAAGAACGCGGACTGCTCGAAGCGGCGACGTTCATGGACGCCAACGAATGCAACACCGTCATCCCCGCCGCGCGCGACATCGCAGGCCGCAGCAAGGAAGAGATCCTGAAGAACATGAAAGCCGCCGGCGCTGCATTCGGCAAAGCGGCACGCGCCAAGTTCAAACGCAAAGGCGAGTGGTGATGCGCCGCTTGTTTCTTGCTGCCATGACGACTTTTGGTGACGATCCTGTCACGAAATGCGCATGACTGTGCGTCAGTGACCGAAGTGTCACAACCGGATGATGGGCAAAGACGCATTCGCGGGCGATACATGATGCGTTCCCGGCGGGATCCGCTATCCGCCGCGCCATGATCCAGCAGTTAGGTGCCGGATTGCAAATCCCTGACTCACACCGATTGGAATCCATATCATCATAGTGTGTGACTCACCCGTAACTCCTGGATGAGGGCGGCGGCGGCTTCGGCCATGGAAATTTCCCGTCCCGCCTCGGCTTCGAGGCTGGTCATGATCACCCCCGCAAGGCCACACGGGTGGATGGCGGCAAACGGGGGCAGGCTTTGACGGGTGATGTTGATGGCAAATCCGTGCATGCTGATCCACTTGCGCACGCCCACGCCGAGCGATGCCAGCTTGCGGTTTTCCACCCACACACCCGTAAGTCCCTCGCGTCGCCGCGCATGCACGCCGAATCTCGCACAGAAACGGATGAGCGCTTCCTCGAGTTGGCGCAGGTGCCGGTGCAGATCCTTGCCGCGGATATTGAGGTCGAGAATCGGATAGCCAACCCATTGGCCGGGACCATGATAGGTCGCCTGCCCCCCGCGATTGGTTTCAAAAACAGGGAAAGGAAGCACGCCGGCGTCCCGCAGGGAGGATACATCCCGCAGCCGGCCAATCGTATATACCGGTTCATGCTCTAACAGGAATATCGTGTCGCCGCCGGTGCCCGCCAGAATCGCTTCCACGCATGCCTCCTGCAGACGCAGTCCCGCCTCGTAGGCTATGGGTTCGGGGAGTTGGAGGATTTCTAACATGGGTAAAGCTGGCATGGCGGTTGCAAACCTCCGCCACGATCACACCAACCGCCGGGCGAGCAGTTTGGCTTTGAGGGGGTCGGACGCCTGGAGGTGGGCGATGGCGATGGCCAGCGCGTCGGCGGCATCGGGCGGCGGGGTTTCTGATAGACCGAGCAGGGCGCGCACCATGAAGGCGACCTGGGATTTATCGGCGTTGCCGTTGCCGACGACCGCCATTTTCACTTTGCGTGGCGCGTACTCGTAAACCGGCAGTCCGTGATCGGCGGCGGCAATCAGGGCTGCGGCGCGCGCCGCCCCCATGGAGATGGCCGTTAGATGGGACTGCACATATATGATACCCTCCACCGCCACCTCGTCGGGGTGGAATTTCTGGATGACGTTGACCAGATGCGAACGGATGGCCGAAAGCGCGGCGGACTGGTTGAGTTTAGTGGGAATCGAGATCACGTCATAGCCGAGCACGCTGGGTTTGCGCGGATCGCCCTCCAGCACCGCATAACCGGTGTTGCGAATCGCGGGGTCGATGGCGAGGACGCGCATGTTCAGCGCCGTTTTTTGCCGCCGCCGGATTTCTTGCGGCGCACCGCCTTGCCCGGCGCGTCATCCAGCAGGGCGGTGTAGATATAATCGAAGTCCTCGAGTTTGCGGCGCGGGATTTTCTGCGAGATGAAGAATTCCACGGACTTCGCGTAGTCGAGTTCGTCGGCGGTGAGGATGGTGAAGGCGTCGCCCTCGGCCTCGGCGCGGCCAGTGCGACCGATGCGGTGGACATAGTCCTCGGCATTTTCCGGGACGCGGTAATTAATGACATGAGACACGCCGGAGATGTCGATGCCGCGGGCGGCAACGTCGGTGGCCACGAGGATTTCGTAGTCGCCCGCCTTGAACCCGGCGAGGGCTTTCATGCGGTCCACCTGGTTGATGTCCGAATGCATAGCCGCGACTTTCTGCTGGCCGGTGGTTTTGATGAGATATGTGAGTTGGTCCGCTTCCTTGCGCGTGCGGGTGAAAATCATCACCGAGTGGTAGTCGGTCTGTTTGAGCAGCTCTAACAGAATGTCGTCGCGCTGGTCCATGGCCACCGGATAGAACGCGTGGGTCACGGTGACCGGGATGGAGGCGCGGTCGATTTCGATTTTGAGGGGATCGGTGAGGCACCATTGGGCGAAGGTCTGGATGGCCGGCGGCATGGTGGCCGAAAAGAACAAGGTTTGGCGGCCTTCCCACGGGCAGAGATTGACGATTTTGCGGACCTGGGGGAGGAATCCCATGTCGAGCATGCGGTCCACTTCGTCGAGAATGAGTACCTTGAGCTCGCCGAAACGCATGGTGCAGCGATAGAAATGATCGACGAGGCGGCCCGGGGTGGCAACCACGATGTCGGCACCGGCTGCAAGCTGCTCGGTTTGCGCGCCGAGCCCGACGCCACCGTAGAGCAAGGCGACCTTGAGGCCGGTGTGCTTGCCGTATTTTTCAAATTGGCCGGCCACTTGGTGGGCGAGTTCGCGGGTCGGTTCGAGGATGAGGATTTGCGGTTTGCCGAGCTTTTCGATCATCGAAAGCGTTGGCAGCGCGAAGGCTGCGGTTTTGCCGGTGCCGGTTTGGGACGCGCCGATGAGGTCCTTGCCTTCGAGGATGATCGGAATCGCCTGCGCCTGAATCGGTGTGGGCGTGGTGTAACCGGATTCCTCAATGGCTTCCAGAACGGCTGCGGAGAGCCCAAGTGTGTCAAATCCCATGCGGAGGCTTAATTAGTCGGTGGCGGACCCGGGGTCAAGATGTGATTGCCAAAACGCACGAACTCTCACAATCAACCCCTACAATGCCGCGATGGCGGCCATGATGCGCCGGGCGATGCGCTCGTAGTCTTCCTTGCCGTTAGGGGCTTTGAGTTCTGCGGGGGTCAGGCGGATGGGCGTGCCGATGGCGACGGTGATGCGGGCGAAGCGGATGCGGGCACTGCCACGGGGCAGGGCGTCGCGGGCGCCGGAGATGCGAACCGGTTGGATCACGGCCCCGGACTTGGCGGCGATCAGGCCGATGCCGGGCGCGGCGGTGCCGAGGTCCCCGTCATAAGTACGCGCACCTTCGGGGAAAACCAGCACGCGGTGACCGTCCTTGAGTTTGCGGATGATGGTTTTGAGGCTGGCCATGTCCGGACGGGTCTGGTCCACCGGAATGGCGTTCCACTTGGTGTAAAGCCAGCGGGTGATTTTCGTGAACAGGGTTTTGCGGGCGAGGAAAAACATCTCATCGTTGTAGAGACAACTGATGAGGGGGGGGTCCAGATAACTCTGGTGATTCGCGGCCACCAAAACCGCCCCTTCCGTGACAAGATTCTCGCCACCCGTGATGCGCAGACCGAACAAAGTGCGGAATGCCGCGCCGAAGCTCATCCAACCTAACCAATAAATCCATTTCATGGGCGTCCTGCTGACGTCACGGTCTTGAGCAGAACCTCGAAGCGGCACAGCGCGTCCTGATAGATCGGGCCCAGCGCCAAGTCCGGCTCGAGAGCGGAACCCGCGGCGGCCTGACAGAAGGATGAGCGCAGACTGGACAATTCCTGACCGGCGGCCACCGCCGCGATCAACGCGGCACCGAGCGCTGCGGCGTTGGATACCGCGAGACGCTCGACGGATGCCTGGAACACATCCGCGACGATTTGCGGGACCCCGTCATTTTTCGAGGCCCCGCCCGTGATGCGGATGCGCTCGGCTTTGACCCCCATCCACTGCGAGTGGAGACGCATGTTGAGAAACTGGCCTTCTAACAAAGCGCGGACCTGGAGTGCCGGCTCCGCACCGGATTGAAACGCCGGCGATCCCTGCAAGACCGGCCCGCTGAAATCATGGCGCGGCGTGATTTCCGGACCGAAAAACGGCAGCATCAGATTGCGGCCCGCAGCGTGGCGTGATGATTGCGGAGCACCGTCGAATGCGGCCCAGTCGAGTCCCAGCCGGTCGCGCAACGCTTCGCGGGCAAGCGAGCCGTTGCGGAAACAAATCAGCGACATGAAACCGCCAACCGGATTCCCAAACACATGGCCAAATCCGTTAGGATCGGTTTGCGGGCCTGGCATGGCGGCGAAAAAAGTGTCGCTGGTGCCGAGCGAAATCACGATGTTGCCGGGGGTGGTGGCACCCATGCCAACCAGCGAGGCGGGATTGTCGCCGGTGAAAAGCGCGCACCGGCAGGTGGGCGCCAAACCGTATTTCCCGACGAAATACCCGGACACAACCCCTTGCACGGTGGTGGCAGCAGCAAGCACCGGAAGTTTATCTAACAACCCAGGGGCGGTGGCTTCCAGCAGATCCGGATCCCAGCCGCGCGTGGTCAAATTGAGCAGGTTCATGCCGGCGCCGTCGCCATAATCGATCGCCACCGATTTGCCGGCGATTACCGAGGCCATGAACGAACTCACCAGATGGATGCGGCGGGTGCGGGCATAGGCGGCGGGATCCACCTTGAAAAACCGCCGGATTTGCGGGCCTGTGAATCGCTCGATCGCGATGGATCCGCTGCGCCGGCAGACTTCCGCAGGTCCGCCGAGGGCGGCGGTGATTTCCGCACACTCCGCACCTGTCGAGGTGTCCATCCAGATGGGTGCGGTCGGTCGTGTGAGAGCGGGTGTGATTTGTGCCGCAAGGCTGTGCGCGGGATCCAATGTGGCGAGGCGGGTGTCGAAGGTCGCGTCAAGGTACACCGAGCCATGTTGTTGGCCCGATCCGGCGATCAGCTCCACTTGGGAAAGATCGGTGGCGGCGGCAAGACGGCTGAAAAGCAAGTCCAGCGCATCCAGCCACATCGCCGGTTGGGAATGCACCTCGCCATCGGTGCCACCGGTGATGAACCCGCTGGGAGCGCCGTATTGCGGGAGGTCATTGCCAAAGTTAACCGAAATTTGACATGGGACCTCGCCCGTGGCGGGATCAATCAATACTGCGGTGAGGGATTGGGTCGAGGAATCAATGCCGAGGAACATGCCCGAAGCTTTTCATCTCCCGGAATTTTTCCAAGCCAAAACCGACGGCCAAAACCGCCCGCCCCCAAAGCCGCCGACCGCCACAATCTCAAGTGACGCAACCCTGCGCAGCGCCATGCCCCGTTACACCGCATACCGCCCGGGACATCCTGCGGTCCGATCGGACATCGGGATGTCGCGGAACTGCGGGTGGATGTCATGCATGGAGGAGGGCCGGTCCGGCGGATGTGACTTCAGAGATTGCGGTGAAAGCGGTTGCAGGATGGGCTCGCACTGTCTAAAATCCATCCCCGTGCCCCATTTGGACATGCCACCCTTCACCGATGGAGCGTTGTCGAACCGCGATTTCTTGCGCTCGGTATTCCTTTCCATGCTGCGTGCCCGGATTCTGGAAAACAAGCTTTCCAGCCTATATAAGGCGGGAAAAATCTTCGGGGGTGTTTATCTGGGGCGCGGTCAGGAGGCCGTCAGCGCCACCCTCGGCACCGCGTTGATCCAAGGCACGGACATTTTCGCCCCGCTCATCCGTGACCAAGCGGGACGCACGGCGTTCGGCGAACCGCTGCTCGATTGTACCCGCACCTACCTCGGTTCCGTACAAGGACCCATGCGCGGGCGTGACGGCAACATCCACCGCGGACGCCCGAAATCAGGCATCCCGGTCATGATTTCCCACCTTGGCTCCCAGGTTTCAGTGGTGGCAGGCATGCTTTTCGCGCGGCGCCTGCAAGGTCGACTCGCGGGCTGCGTGGGGGCCACCTGCGTTGGTGACGGTGCCACATCTACCGGAGCCTTCCATGAGGGCATTAATCTCGCGGCTGTGGAAAAATTGCCTTTGGTGCTGATCGTTGCGAACAACCAGTTCGCCTACTCCACGCCGAATCACCGGCAGTTCGCCTGCGCGGATCTGGTAGAACGAGCTCGCGGCTACGGCATCGGGGGCTTCGCGGTGGATGGCACGGATCTGCTTGCCTGCGCCTCGGTCATCACCGAAGCCATCCGCCGCGCCCGCCAGGGACTTGGCCCGCAAATGGTCGTCGCGCGCCTGCTGCGACTCTCCGGCCATGGCGAACATGACGATGCTTTTTACGTGCCCAAGGAAGTTTGCGATGACCACTACGGGCGGGATTGCCTCGATGTGGCGATGCGCCAACTCGTCGAAAACGGCATCGCCACTCCCGAGGAAATCCATGTCTGGCAGGACCAGATCGCCGAGGAGGTGCAGCGCGCCGTGGCACAGGCCCAACAGGAAACCCCGCCCGATCCCTACAATGAAGACTGGACCGCGCTGGCCACCCGCTTCCCCTTGCTTGTGAGACAATCCGCCACCCCACCCGTCTGCCCGTGAGCGTGACCTACATTGAAGCCATCCGCGAAGCGCAGGAAACCTTGCTGCGCAATGACCCGCGCGTGTTTCTCTACGGTCAGGATATCGCCACCTTTGGCGGCGCTTTCAAGGCCACCAAGGGGCTTGCGGAAATGTTCCCGCAACGCGTGTTTGACAGCCCGATCTCCGAGGACGCCATGATCGGCCTCGCCGTGGGCGCGGCCATCGAAGGCCTGCGTCCAATCGTGGAAATGCAGTTCGCGGATTTTTCCTCGATTGCCTTCAACCAAATTGTCAACCAGGCGGCCACCCATTTCTATCGCACCGGCATGCCCATCCCCATCACCGTGCGCCTTCCCTCGGGCGGTACTGCCGGCTCCGGCCCCTTCCACAGTCAAAGCATGGAAGGCATCTACGCCCAGTATCCCGGTCTCGTGGTTCTAACACCCGCCACCGTTTCGGACGCCTATCACATGCTCATCGACGCCGTCGCGCTCGACGACCCGGTCATCTTCTGCGAACACAAATTCCTCTATCGCTGGCTCAAGGCGAAATCCATCAACGGCGATCTCCTGCCCATCGGCCAAGCCCGCATCATCCGCCCCGGCAAACACGCCACCGTTGTCGCCTATAGCGCGATGGTCCACGAGGCCGTGCGCGCCGCCGACCACCTCCAGCAGGACGGGTGGAATATCGAAGTCGTCGATCTCCGCTCGGTCAAACCCCTCGACATCGACACCGTGCTCGCCTCGGTCGCACGCACCGGACGCTTGCTCGCCGTGGGCGAGGCGTTTCCCTGGGGTGGCGTCACTGCGGAAGTCGTCGCGCGCGTCACGGAGGAAGGTTTCCATCTGCTCGACGCGCCGCCGCAACGGCTCAACGCCCGCGACACGCCTGTCCCCTACCATCCGAAACTCTGGGCCGCCCACCGCCCAACGCCCGAATCCATCTGCCAGGCGCTCCGCAAACTCCTCACCTTCTGAAAATTCCAAATTCCAAATTCCAAATCTCAAATTTCAAATCTCAAATTTTCATTCCGATGCCTACGGTTCCCATATTGATGCCACAACTCGGTGAGTCGATTGCCGAGGCCACTGTCGTCCGCCTTGGCATTGCGCCGGGGGATTCGGTTCGGGCCGATCAGGAAATCATCGAAGTGGAAACCAACAAGGCGATCATGGGTGTGACCACCCTGTGCCATGGAATCGTTGCCGAAATCCGTGCGCAAGAAGGCGTGTCCTACTCAGTGGGAACATTGTTAGGCCTGCTGGATGTCACGCCGGAGGAAGTCACCCGCACCGGCGTGGACACCTTGGAATCGCTCGAAGCAAAACGGGTCGCCACCCACCAGTCGGTCAGCCCGAGCCGTGCCGAGGCCAACCTGCACTTCGCCCTCGATGACAACGATGACTATGAGGAAGCCCCCGCCGTGGTGCCCAGCATCAAAGGCCTGCCGGTGCCCGCAGGGACCATGGGCGCTCATTACATATCACCACGAATGCGTGCCCGGATGAACGATCTCGGTCTGCGCGAAGCAGACATTTCCGCCGTGGCGGGAACCGGTGCCGGCGGACGTGTCACGGTCGAGGATCTGGAAAAATTCCTCGCGTCCCTTGATGCCTGGCCGAGCACCCAGGCCTCGTCGATGCGCCGTGCCGTGGCCGACGCCATGCGCCGCAGTTGGACGCGCCCGTTGGCCACCGTCGGATTTCCCGCCATTCTGGATCGGGTGCTGGAGCATCGGCGCACCCACACCCCCAAGCCCGGCCTCACCCTTTATGTGCTCCGTGCCTTCGCCCTCGCGTTGATGGAAAACCCGACCACGGCGGGTTATCTGATAGGCGACAAAATCGTCCACCCGCGCTCGTTTGACATCGGCGTGGCGGTGCAAATCGAGGACGGTGTCGTGGTTCCAGTGGTGCGCAAACTGGACCAAAAAAACCTCCGCGAATTGATTGCGGAATACGACGATCTCGTCAGCCGCGCCCGCCGCCGCCGCCTCACCGAAGACGATTGCCAGGGCGGCATCGCCACCGTAACCAACTTCGGCACCTTCGGCCTAACCCTCGGCACTCCCATCCCCCTGCCTAACGAAACCCTCATCCTCGGCATCGGCGCAGGCGTGAAAAAACCCGTCTGGAGCACTCAGGTCGAGGCCTTCCTGCCCGCCATCGTGGCGGACATCTTCCTCACCTTCGACCACCGCGTCGTCGATGGCGGCGGCGCGGGTGTCCTGCTCTCCCGTGTGGCGGAACTCCTGCAACAACCCGGCGCCCTCTGATAGATGCCCGTTTCGGATGGCCCCACAAACGACCCCGGACCAGACTGCCGACTGATGGAAAAACGCCTGCCCAAATGGTTTCGTTTCGCCAGCAGGGTGCCGCGGGATTTTTTTCCTGCGCCGTCAGGTAGTGCTTGAAACCAAACGCGCATCGTCCTAGTAACTCGTTGCGGTGCCAGTCCGGCAGTGCCTGCAATCCTCCTTTCAGTTCCTGTACACGAATCAACCTTCCACGATGATCACACGAATCGACCACTTGGGAATCGCCGTCACTTCCCTCGACGAGGCAATCACTTATTATGAAAACGTCCTCGGCCTGATTTGCGAAGGGCGGGAGGAAGTGGAATCCCAGAACGTCCGCACCGCGTTTTTCGCCGTAGGAGACGTCCACATCGAACTGCTCGAACCTACTTCCGACGAAAGTCCGATCGCGAAATTCCTGGCCAAGAACGGCCCCGGCATTCACCACGTCGCATTCGCCACCGATGATATCACCGGCCAACTCGCCCGCGCCAAGGACCATGGTGCCCGTCTGATCCACGAGGAGCCCTTCGCAGGTGCCGGTGATAAACTCGTTGCCTTTTTGCACCCAAAATCCACCTTTGGCGTGCTCACCGAATTCTGCCAGACCGCCCGCTGAATTTGCGGCATCCCTTTCGACCACCCACTCCTTCATTCCACCATGTCTATCGATAAATCACTTCTGGAGGGGCTGATGATCCGCCGTGAAGAAGCCCTCATCGGCGGCGGCATCGACCGCATCGAAAAACGCCATGAAAAAGGCCTGCTCACCGCCCGCGAACGCCTCGCAATGTTCTTCGATGGCGGTAACTTCATCGAGTTCGGAATGCATGCCCACCATGCGTGCGTCAACTTCGGCCTCGAAAAACGCCGCATGCCCGGTGACGGCGTGGTCTGTGCCACCGGCGTCGTCCATGGCCGCCAAGTCGCCGCCTTCGCCCAGGATTTCACGGTCGGCGGCGGTGCCGTCGGTCGCATCCATGCCAAAAAAATCTGCGACCTGCTGGATTTCGCTATCAAGGCCGGCATCCCCGTCGTCGGTATCAACGACTCGGGTGGCGCCCGCATCCAGGAAGGCATCGAAGCGCTGTCCGGCTATGGCCAGATCTTCTTCCGCAACGTGATGGCGTCGGGCGTGGTGCCGCAAATCTCTATCATCGCCGGCCCGTGCGCCGGAGGTGCCGCCTACTCGCCCGCCCTCACGGACTTCATCATCATGACGCGCGGCAATGCCAACATGTTCATTTGCGGCCCGGATGTCATCCGCGCGGCTACCGGCCAAACCGCCTCGCTCGACCAATTCGCCAGCGCCGACGCGCACGCCCAGGTCAGCGGCAACATCCACCTCATCGCCGATGATGACAAGCACGCCCTCGAACTCGCCAAGAAGTTGCTCGACTACCTGCCGTCGAACAATCTGGACGAGGCGCCGCATAAGATGAACCACAAGATCGCCCTCACCGAGGACAAGGGCATGAACAAAATCATCCCGCCCGATCCCCAAACGCCGCTGGACATGCAGAAGGTCATCCAGCGCTTGGTGGACTCTGATAGTTGGTTTGAAATCATGCCGGACTTCGCGCCTAACATGCTTGTCGGCTTCGCCAAACTCGAAGGCCTGGTCATCGGCATCATCGCCAACCAACCGACGGTCAAGGCCGGGTGCATCGACATCGATGCCTCCGACAAGGCGGCCCGTTTCATCCGCATCTGCAACATATTCTCGATTGCCACCCTTTCGTTGGTGGACGTTCCCGGTTTCATGCCGGGCCTCGCCCAGGAACGTGGCGGCATCATCCGCCACGGTGCGAAAATGCTCTTTGCCTGGGCCTCCGGCACCGTGCCGAAAATCACCCTCATTTGCCGCAAGGCCTACGGTGGTGCCTACCTCGCCATGTGCTCCAGTGACATGGGTGCGGACTTCGTATTCGCCTGGCCCACTGCGGAAATCGCCGTCATGGGCGCCCAAGGCGCTATGAAAGTGCTCTACAAAAAGGAACTCCAGGAGGCTGCGGACCCCGCGGCCTTGGAAAAGGAACTCAGTGCCGCCTACACCGAAAAATTCGCGTCGCCCTATCAGGCGGCCAGCACCGGCATGATCACCGATGTCATCGATCCCGCCGTGTCCCGCAGCACGCTGGCCCTCGCCTTCCGCGCCATCATCGGCAAACACGAAACCCGCCCGCTCAAAAAACACGGCAATATCCCACTCTGATCAATGGCCATGCACCTGCTTCCCATCATTGCTTTGCTAGAAACCGCAGACATATCCATCCTGGATGAAATGCTGCGCTTCATCGGCATCGCGGCAATTCTCTTCGTCCTCTTCAAGGGCATCAAGGCGCTCATCACAAAGCCCGCCGCTCCCGTCGCTCCCGCCTCCTCTCTAACCGCCACTCCCGCCGCACTTGACTCATCTCTAACCGCCGCCCCGGGCGTGTCACATTCCCCGGCTCCCGCCGAGGTCATCACTTCGGAAGTCCTCGCTGTCATCGCCGCGGCGGTGGCCACCGTATCGGATTCCTCCCGCCGCATTGTTTCGATCAAAAGTTATAACACCCAATGGGAAAAGGCCGGCCGGCTATCCAATCTCACATCACACCGCATCCGTTAATCCCACTTCACCATGGAACATCTTCGCATCACCGTTGCAGGCAAAGTTTACGACGTCATCGTCGAACAAATCGAAGGTGCCGAAGCCGTGCCTTCTGCGGTGCGCACCGCCGTACCTGCCGCCGCCAGACCCGTCGCCAAACCCGTCGCCAAACCCACTCCCATGACTGCCGTCCATGATGGCAACGTCACCAGCCCCTTGGCCGGCCTCGTGCAAGCCATCGCACTCGACATCGGGGCCGCCGTCACGGCAGGCGATCTCGTCATCACGCTCGAAGCCATGAAAATGTATACGCCTATCAACGCGCCCACCAGCGGCACGATCCAGGCTATCCACGTCAAGGTCGGGGATGCCGTCGAGGAAGGACAAGTGCTGTACACCATCGGCTGATTCTTCCGCCATCGCAGCGGCCTGCGTGCCCGGTTCTCTGGCAGATGCATCCGCCTCCGCAGTCGCCGCACTGCCTTTTTTTCCAGCATGATAAGTCCATACCCATCCCTCACTTCCGACGAAGCCGCCGCCCTCATCCAGCACGACGAGGTGATCGGCTTCAGCGGATTCACCCCGGCAGGCGCGGCCAAAGTCATTCCCACCGCCATCGCCGCCAAAGCCCGTATCGAACACGCTGCGGGCCGCAACTTCAAAGTGGGTGTCATCACCGGCGCATCCACCGGCCCCTCGCTCGATGGGGAATTGGCCAAAGCCGATGCCATCAAATTCCGCACTCCCTATCAGTCCGACAAGGATCTGCGGGAAAGCATCAATGCGGGCAAGACGCATTTCTTCGACATGCATCTTTCGCTGCTCCCGCAATATGTCCGCTACGGTTTCCTCGGGGAATTGGATTGGGCCATCATCGAGGCGGCGGATGTTTCTGTGGATGGCAAAATCCTCCTCAGCACCAGTGTCGGCGCCTCCCCCACCTTCCTCTCCAAAGCAAAAAAAATCCTCATCGAACTCAACCGCTACCATCCCAAGGAACTCCTCGGCTTCCACGATATCTACGAACTCAAAAACCCGCCTCACCGCCGCCCCATCCCGCTCGTCAATCCCGAGGACCGCATCGGCACCCAACGCGTCTGGGTCGACCCCAAAAAAATCGCCGGCGTCGTCGTGTCCAATCGCCCCGATGAAGTCAATCACTTCGCCCATCTTAATGACACCACCCGGAAAATCGGCCAAAATGTCGCCAGCTTCCTCGTCGCCGAACTCAAGGCCGGTCGTATCCCGAAATCCTTCCTGCCTATCCAATCCGGCGTCGGCAATGTCGCCAATGCCGTGCTCGGTGCCATGGGCGAACACCCGGACATCCCCCGCTTCCAAATGTATTCGGAAGTCATTCAGGACTCTGTCATCGATCTCATCAAGACTGGCCGCGTCAGCTTCGTGAGCGGCGTTTCACTCACCCTCACCCATGCGGTCTTGCAGGATTTCTACGCCAATCTGGAATCCTATCAGGGACGCGTCCTCCTCAGACCCCAGGAAATATCCAACAACCCTGAAATCATCCGTCGCCTCGGGATCATTTCAATCAATACCGCCCTCGAAGCGGATATCTTCGGCAACGTCAACAGCACCCATGTCCTCGGCCGTTCCATGATGAACGGCATCGGCGGGTCGGGTGACTTCACCCGCAACGCCTATATCTCCATTTTCACCTGCCCCTCCACCGCCAAGGGTGGCAACATCTCCGCCATCGTCCCGATGTGTTCCCACATCGACCACAGCGAACACTCGGTGCAGGTTCTGGTCACCGAGCACGGCGTCGCCGACCTCCGCGGCAAAGCACCCCGCGAACGCGCCGAACTGGTCATCCACCATTGCGTCGATCCCTCCTATCGGGATCTGCTCAGGCGCTATTTCAAACTCACCGAAAACGGCCATACCCCCCAATCGTTCCGCTCCGCTTTTGCCTTCCATGAGAAATTCCTGGAAACCGGCGATATGCGCAATACGAGGTTTTGATTCCAAATCTGATATTTGAAATCTGATATTTGAAATCTCCAATCTTCAATCTTCAATCTTCAATCTCCAGCGCACCATGAGTCACCAGACAGCATCGGAACTCCTGCTCGCCGGCTTTCCCGGGCATACCTACGAACAATGGCATCTGGCAGCGGAACAACTTCTCAAAGGCGCTTCCTTCGAAAAACTCCTGGTTAGCAAAACCTACGAAGATATCACCATTCAGCCGATCTACCGGCGCGAGGACATCGCCCATCTGGATCACCCGAAACACTTTCCCGGCGCGGGCTCACGGGTGCGCGGCAGCCAGGCTCAGGGGTTTCTCAAGACCGGTTGGGAAATCTCGCAGGAAATCGTCGCGGATGACCCGCAACATCTCAACCGCATCGCCCGCCAAGGCATCGACGGCGGCCAGACTGAACTCAACATCCTCACGGATCGCTGGCTTCAACCGGAGTGTGATGCCGCACTTTCCCCAACCCTCGCCGACCTGACAACCGTCCTCGATGGCATCGACCTCGGCGCAATCCCGACTTTCTGGCGCTCCGGATCTAACAGCCTTCCGCTCGCCGCCTTGTTCTTCGCCGCCGCAAGGCAACGCGGACTCGATCCCAATCACCTGCGCGCGTGCTTTGACAATGACCCGCTCGCGGAACTTGTGTCTAACGGAAGTGCCCGCCGGGATCTGAAAACCCGCTTTGACCAGATCGCCGCGCTCACCCGTTATTGCCAATCGCATGCGCCTGACGTCCGCACGATGGTCGTGCAAGGTGATGTCTATCACAATGCCGGAGCCACCACCACTCAGGAACTCGGTTATGTGATGGCCACACTGGTTTGTTATCTCGAGGAAATGACGGCCCGCGGGCTGTCACCGGGGGCGGTCATGCCACACGTCCGCATCTGTCTGGCCGTCGGATCGGATTATTTCATGGAAATCTCCAAGATCCGCGCGGCACGCGCGTTGTGGAGCAAAGTCGCCGCCGCCTATGACGTCACCATCGTCCCGCCGCCGCACATCCACGCCAGCACCTCCAAGTGGAACAAGACGATCTACGACGCCCACACCAACATGCTGCGCGTCACGGCCGAAGCCTTTGCCGCCGTGGTCGCCGGCGTGGACAGCCTGCACATCGGTCCCTATGATGAGATTTCCGGCAACACCGACGAGTTCTCGCGCCGCATCGCCCGCAACATCCATCTCATCCTGCGCGACGAATGTGGACTCGCCCGCGTGATCGATCCCGCCGGCGGCTCCTCCTACATCGAATGGCTCACCGACCAAATCGCCGTTAGAAGCTGGGAGATCTTCCAGGGCATCGAACAACAAGGCGGCATGCTCGCCTGCCTCAAAGCCGGCTCGGTTCAACAAGCCGTCGTTGCCGTCCGCAAGACGAAGTTCAACAGCATCCGCCGACGCAAGGATAAAATCGTCGGCACTAACATATACCCTGAAAGCAAGGGCGGGAAACTCGCAATGAAGACCGGCGCTTCATGCCAATCCCAGTCCGCCCCCGCCATGAAACCGGACGCCATCGAACCCTTCGACCTCGCCACCATGGTCGAGCAAGCGATCGCCGCCGCCCTCAACGGCGCATCCATCGCCCGAATCACCCGTGCCTGCGGGTTGCAACACAACACGGACCGCGAGTCTCCAGACTCGCCGGAGGGCACCCAAGCCGCTCGTGCCTGCGGTTTTCAACCGCAGGCTTCCTCTCTAACAATAACACCCCTCCCTCCACACCGCGCCGCCGAAGAATACGAAGCCCTGCGTGATGCCGCCGCCGCCTTCACCGCGAAAACCGGGGCCGCCCCGGCGATCCTGCAATTGAACATCGGACCGTCGCGCAATTTCCGCCTCCGCGCGGATTGGACCGGTTCGTTCTTCGAGGCCGCAGGTTTCGCCGTCGATGGTACCCGCGATTTCATCACCATTGGGGATGCAGTGAACGCTCTAACCGCCAGTACGGCGGCCATCGCCGTGATCACCTCGGACGATGCCACCTATCTGGAATCCGTCGCCCCGTTGGCCGCCGCCGTCAAAGCGGCCAGACCGGACGTCACCCTGCTCGTCGCGGGCACGCCTGGTGATCACGAGGCCGCTTGGCGTGCCGCCGGAGTTGATGATTTCGTCAACGTCCGCAGCAACCACTACGAACTCAACCAACAGCTTCTCCAACGTGCCGGTGTCCTCTAACCGTGGCGGCGGTTTTCAACCGCCATGCCATCTCCCATCTCCCATCTCCCATCTCCCATCCACGATCCACCATCACTCAGTTGCATGAGCCGCCCCGATTTCGCAAACATCCCTTACGCCGCCACACCGTCCGCCACCGGCTATGATGAGTGGTGCACCGCTCTCGAACAGGTGCACGGCAAACCCATCGGCTCGATCATCTGGAACACGCTGGAAAACATCCCCGTCAAGCCGCTCTACACGGATGACGACATCGCCGGTATGGAGCACTTGCAGTATCAGGCGGGTATCGCGCCCTTTCTCCGCGGACCCTACGCCACTATGTATTGCTACCAACCATGGACGATCCGCCAATACGCGGGTTTCTCGACCGCCGGGGAATCCAACGCCTTCTACCGTCGCAACCTCGCTGCCGGCCAGAAAGGCCTGTCAGTCGCCTTCGACCTCCCCACCCACCGCGGATATGACTCGGACCACCCGCGCGTGTCCGGCGATGTCGGCAAGGCAGGCGTAGCCATCGATTCGATTCTCGATATGCAAGTGCTCTTCGACGGTATCCCGCTCGACAAGGTTTCCGTCTCGATGACGATGAATGGCGCGGTGCTTCCAATTCTCGCCTTCTATATCGTCACCGCCCTGGAGCAAGGTGCCTCACTCGACCAACTCGCGGGTACCATCCAAAATGACATTCTCAAGGAATACATGGTGCGCAACACCTATATCTATCCGCCAGAACCTTCGATGAAAATCATCGCCGATATCTTCGAGTTCACCTCGCGCAACATGCCGAAATTCAACTCGATCTCGATTTCCGGTTATCACATGCAGGAAGCCGGCGCCACCGCCGACCTCGAAATGGCCTACACCCTGGCCGACGGCTGGGAATACCTCCGCACCGGCATCGCAGCGGGCATCGATATCGATGCCTTCGCGCCTCGCATCTCGTTTTTCTGGGCACAGGGAAAAAACCATTTCATGGAAGTGGCGAAAATGCGCGCTGCGCGCGTGTTGTGGGCGAAAATCGTCAAGACCTTCAACCCGCAAAACCCGAAGTCTCTCGCCCTGCGCACCCACTCACAGACGTCCGGTTGGAGCCTGACGGAACAAGACCCGTTCAATAACATCGCGCGCACATGCATCGAGGCCATGGCCGCCACGCTCGGTCACACCCAATCGCTCCATACCAACGCCCTCGACGAAGCGATCGCCCTGCCCACCGATTTCTCCGCCCGCATCGCCCGCAATACCCAGATCTTCCTGCAGGACGAAACCTCGATCTGCCGCGTCATCGATCCGTGGGGCGGTTCCTACTATCTTGAAGCACTCACCCATGAACTCATCCACCGCGCCTGGACCCATATCATGGAAGCCGAAAATCTCGGCGGCATGTCCAAAGCCGTTGAAGCCGGTATCCCGAAAATGCGCATCGAGGAGGCCGCAGCACGCCGCCAGGCGCGCATCGACTCCGGCGAGGAAATCATCGTCGGAGTGAACCAATACCGCCTCGTCCGGGAAGCCCCGATCGAGACCCTCGACGTGGACAACACGGCTGTTAGAATTTCCCAGATCAAGCGCCTCCACCAACTCCGTGCCGAACGCGACGAGACCCGCTGCCAAGCCACGCTGCAAGCACTCACCGATTGTGCTGGTGGCACCGAGGGCAACCTGCTAACCCTTGCCATCGACGCCGCCCGAGCCCGTGCCACACTCGGCGAAATCTCCGATGCCTTGGAAAAACACTTCGGCCGTTACGCAGCCGTGATCCGTTCGATCTCCGGCGTCTATGGCAAGGAATTCAGCCACCAAGGTGATATGCAAAACATTCCCGATCTCATCCAAGAATTCGAGGCTCTCGAAGGCCGCCGCCCGCGTATCATGGTCGCCAAAATGGGCCAGGACGGACACGATCGCGGTGCCAAGGTGGTCTCCACCGCCTATGCCGATATGGGCTTCGACGTCGATATCGGTCCGTTGTTCCAAACACCCGCGGAAACCGCCCGCCAAGCCATCGAAAACGACGTCCATGTGGTCGCCATGAGCTCTCTCGCCGCCGGCCATAAAACCCTGCTGCCCGAACTCATCGCCGAACTCAATAAACTCGGCCGCAACGATATTATGGTCGTCTGCGGCGGCGTCATCCCCGCCCGGGACTACGAGTATCTCTATCAAAACGGGGCCGCCGCCATCTTTGGCCCCGGCACCGTCATCCCCGATTCCGCAAGAAAAATTCTCCACCTTCTGCTAGATCAACTCCGCGACTGAACCCGGGCCGGGCGCGACCGCGAGCCTCCGGACTCGCCCCGTCGGCATGCCATGGCGCTTGCCAACCGCCATGCTCATCCATCAAGTGGCTCGCGCGTCTCCTCTCCGAGTCCCGGACATCGGAATCAGGATGCGCCTTGCCAACCTCGTAAATCAGCAGCTTGTGATGGATGTGAATGACCCATGCAGCGGGAATGCCGGCGGATCACTCAAACCCGCTTGGCAGCCCACTGTTCGAAACCCAGTTCGTGCAAGCGGACCAGCAGTGCGTCGAGTTGGGCCGGGGTGGGGTTTCCCAGCGGCAAGCGCGCCGGACCGACGGCAACCCCGAGATGGGACATGAGAGCCTTGGCCGTGCCAATAAAACCACTTGCGGCAATGGCATCTATCATCGCAATGGAAACCGACTGCAGACGGCGGGCTTCGGCAAAATCGCCGCGGGTGAAGGCTGCAATAAGATCATAGTAGAGCTTCGGTGCCCAGTTATAGGTCGAACCAACGCCACCGCGCGCACCGCTAGCCAACCCGGTCAGTAGCATCTCGTCCACCCCCCAGGGCAGGTCGAAACGTTCGCCTGCAATGTCGAGACAGCGGCGGTAGGACACCAGGTTCGGGTTGGTGAACTTGATGCCGGCCAAAGTCGGGATCCGCGCGGGCGCGTCTGTTAGGAACTGTTCCATCGGCAACGTGACGCCGGTGAGCATGGGGATGTCGTAGTAGTAGAACGGCGTTTGCGGGGCTGCGGCGGCGATGCTGGCGCAGCACTCGATGAGAGCGGACAAACCATCCGGCTTGAAGTAGGACGGGGCGAGCGCACTGATGGCCCGGAAGCCAAGTTCGCCGGCGCGACGGGCGAGGATTTTGGATTCCTCGATGCAGTTGCTGCCGACGTGGGCGATCACCGCGAGCCCGTTGGCTTGGCCGGCGGTGCTCCAGGCATGGTAGAGATCGAGTTTCTCCGCACAGGTGACCGAGTGTGACTCGCCGGTGGAGCCGGTGATGAAAACGGTCTTGATGCCGTTAGAAGCGAGAAAGAACGCTTGCGTGGCGACTATTTCCGGAGCCAGCGAGCCATCGGCATGAAATGGAGAATGGGCGGCGGCGACGAGTTCGTGAAGTTGCATGGTATTAGGAGTGGGTGGGGTTTAAGGAGTGGGTTTTAGGAGAGGGTGGGGTTGAACATGGTGGAGCACGGCAGCACACGCACGCGGTGGCAAGCACAACGTACTGCGGGTGACTGGTGCGGGTTGATTGGTGCGGGAGAACATGACGAGACGGAAATGAAGCATTGACGGAGCCTAAATCAGGCACAACCACGGTGCGAGTCTTGCCTTGCAACGGACTGAAGCTGAAAACCACCCAGTGTGCGATGTTTTTTTATTCTTGAACCCTGTCGTCTAACATACAGCGTTTTCGCCATGATTTTGGATCCGTACACAACCTGATCGGGCGCTGGTTGGTTTTGATTTTTCTCCCGCACAGTAGTTCGCATGAGCCCGATTGAGCCCGGGACGAAGCGCCCAGCC
>CAISTY010000113.1 GCA_903888515.1 Akkermansiaceae bacterium
AGGCCATCGGCACCCTCCTCGCCGAATTAAATCAACTCGATTTCCTCCACCCCGAAACCCATGCGCGCATGATTTACGAACTCGCCTGAAACGCCAAAAAGTGCCAAATCATTTTCCGCCGAGGTCAGGAAGTGTGAGGGTGAGGGTTTGATCATCCGGGAACCGGAGTCTGGCCTCGACCCATGCGACGGCTTCAGTGCCCGGTTTCGTCTCGTCTCGGACGATGTCGGTGACCAGCTTCCACGAGGTTTCCGAACTCTCCCCGCAAAGTGAACCGTAAAACAGGAAATCGATGGCGCGGAGGATGGTGGTCTTGCCGGCGTTGTTGGGAGCCAGAACCACCACCAAGGATGTTTCCTCGGGATCGGGAAACTGGATCGTGTTCGTGCCGCCGTAGCGCTGGAAGTTGTGGAGGGTGAGACGTTCGAAGATCATTGGCGTGCGCGGGCTAATTGGCTCTCCGGAGTAGCTCTGCTTCCAGTTTGTCCTGCTTTTCCCGCTGGGAGAGTTCGGTGTTGGCTTCCATGTTCAAAGTCAGCAGGAGGAATCCTTTGGTCTTTTCATCCAGTGATGCAAAGAAATCTCGGAGAACCGTGGGCTTGGGTGCTTTCCTGGGTTTTGCTTTGGCTGCCATGGGTGAGTGGTGGTCGGAGTCTTTAAACGGATGATTTTGAGAAAATTACCCGGCTCGGTTACAATCGGTTAGCTTGAGATCTCCGAAAGGCTTCGGGAAAGAAATACTCAAAATCAGATAGTATGGAAGAGCAAATGAAGAAAACGTCGGATTTCAGAGATTTGTTAGGGAAGTTGGGCTCCGTGAGTCTGTCCAGGAATCACCCGTCGCCCTAACGAGCGGGCCGTTCTGGGGCCGTTAGTGCCGCCAGATGCCCGGCAAGGCTGAATCCGGGACGGGCCGTGGCGACGTTGAAATCCCGCAACCATGCACCGGCGCGGCGTTCGAGACTGGGGAGGTCGCGGCGGAAACGCGGGCTTTGTGGTGGGTGGGAGGCTAGGCCGGTCATGGTGGGAAAAGGATGAAGGTTGAAGGTTGAATTATGAAGGGGACCACAAACATCCGCACGACCCGCAGCGCAAACTCCGTAGTCCGCTCAACAAGATCTGGAATTCCTTCATCCTTCATAAATCATCCTTCTGCCTTTTTCCGTGAGGCGGTATTTCTGGAGGCGGCTGTTGGGTTTGTCGGGGAGGGTGTAGGCGACGTGGTTTGCTTGAACGAGTCTGGCCATCAGATCGTTCAGGTAGAATGGCGAATTCCTTCTGTTCCCTGACTCCGCGTTTTTTCCACTCATCGGTGAGTTCGTCGCGGACGGCGATACCGCGCAGGCGTTTTTCGATCCATTCCTCGGAGTAGCCCTTTTGCTCGTAAATCGCCCGCATGCGCTTGGCGGCGAGTTCGGGATTCTCGATTTCCTCAAGCCGCTCGTAGCCGACTCTGGCGAGCCAGCGCTTGAAGGGTTCGGCTTTGGGGGAGGGAACGGATTGGATCAGGCGAAGAAGCTGCTCCGTATCGGCGACATCCGTCCGCCGTTGTTTGCCGTCGGCGGCCGTCATTTTCAAACCGTGACAATTCGTCACGGTTTCGTTTCCCTCTTTTTTCAAGCGCTCCTTGAGCTTTCTCCAATAGGCACCAGGGTCAGCGCTATCGGTCAAAATCGCGAGGACATCCACGATGGCGAAATACCATTTTTCTTCGGTGGCATTCCAGGCTCTGCGGACTTGTTTTTCTTCAAAGAGGGTGATGGCTGACATGGGCAAAACGACACTTGGGAGTGTCAGGGGGTGGTTATTGTGGACCAGGGGGCGCGACTGCTCATGGGAAAAAGTTATTCACTACATGCAATGTTCTGGCAGAGAAACGGGACGTCGAGAAAAATCGATAGATAGCGTTAGAAAATCACCCGATTTTTTCAAGGCCTGATTTTTCCAGACTGGCAAGTGCCGCCAAATGCCCGGGAATGGAGAAATCGGGCCGGGCGGCGGCGGCGTTGAAATCCCTTAACCAGGCGCCAGCGCGGCGTTCGAGGCTGGGGCGGTCGCGGCGGAAGCGCGGGCTTTGGGGCGGGTGGGAGGCGAGGTCGGGCATGGTGGGAAAAGGATGAAGGTTGAAGGTTGAATTATGAAGGGGACCACAAACATCCGCACGACCCGCAGCGCAAACTCCGTAGTCCGCTCAACAAGATATGGAATTCCTTCATCCTTCATAAATCATCCTTCTGCCTTTTTCCGTGAGGCGGTATTTTTGCAGGCGGCTGTTGGGTTTTTCGGGAATGGTGTGTTCTATCAGGCCAGCTTCGATCATTTGCCTGATGCGTTGATTCAACTTGCCCGAAATGCTTTTGTGTCCGATAGCGGTAGCAATTTCGGATTTCGACAGAGGGCACTTGGACAGCGCAACCAAGGCCTTCCGTTCAATCGACTCTGGCCCCGACTCTAGCCCCGACTCTGGCCTCGACTCTGGCCTCGACTCTGTATCCTTGGCGGGAACCGGTCTGGGGAACTCGGTGATGAAGATGCCGGCGATTTGGGAGAAGCGGACATTGGGGGCCTTGTCGAGGATCAGGGGGATGCCGCGGCCCCAGGCTTCGACGAGATGGATGCGGCGGAGGAGATCGGCAATGATGGGGTTGCGGCGGCGGGAAACCTTGCCGGTCTTGAGTGTCTTGAGGGAGATTCCGTCCATCAGGATTCCCGGATTGCGGATTTCCACGCGGTCCTTGTAGATGGCAACGCGGACTTCGTCGCGGTCGCGGTAGTCGCGATGGCAAAAGGCATTGATAATGGCCTCGCGCAGGGCTTCGCGGTTGATTTCCGGCACATCCACCCGGACGAGGCCGTCCAATTTCATTCCGATACGGATGTTTTTGAGAACATATTTCTCCGCTTCATCGATGAGCGTAAGGATGTCGCCAGGGAAGTCGTGTTGGTCGATGATGGTGGCACTGGTGGTGTTGGCGAAAACGGCGCAACGCAAAGTGAGGGCGGGTGGCTTGGCAAAGAAGACCCGGGCTGCGTTGAGGAGTTTGCCATCCACACTGAGGCCGAGGTTTTCGAGGGCGGCCGCGGCATTGCTCCAGGTGAGGCCCGCCTTGCGGACGAATGACCGGAGTTTTGCGGTATCGGGTTTGAATGACTCGTCCTGGATGGGCTCGGAGTCCCAGTTGCGGTGGGTGCGGTTCTTGCGAAGGATGATGGTTTCCAATTCCTTGGCGGAGAGTTGGCGGTCCTCATCGGCGACGCGCATGTAGGCGCGGCCATGGGCGTAATAGGGTGTTTCACTGCCGGTGAAGGTGACGCGGATGCATGATTTGCCGTCGAGGACGACCTTGGAGACATCCGGATAGATTTTCGGCTCGATGTGGGCGGCGATGGCTTGGGACACCTTGCGCAGGGTGGTTTCGGAAACGTCCATGCCAGCAGGACTGCCGTTGTTTTTGATACCGAACCAGAGAGCGCCACGGCCATGCTTGTTGAGGATGGCGGCAATCGAGTTGAGGCCGTCGCTGAGTTCGGCGAGGCTCTTCTTGTATTCGATGGTTTCGGATTCTTGCATGATCAGGATTCAGCTGCCACAGGCATCAGGACGTAGATGCTGAGGGCATCCGTGGCCTGATTGAGAGTTAGTAGATTTACCGAGCCGGGGCAATGGCCAAACGCGGCGCGAGCCGGTTCATTTTCATCTGGCATTTGCTATTCGTGGGCACTGCGGCCGGAGGCACGCAGCCACACATGCGGCCACGGCCTGCGGAGCTGCGCGCGGCCCTATTTCTTACGGGATTTTTTGAGGGATTCGGTCATGGACTCATGGGCAAAAGCGGCTTCGGGTACAGCAAGATTGCATTGGGCGGCTTCGCGGCGTTTGGCAGAAACTTTGCACGCGAAGGCGAGGCTGCTGGCTTGGACGTCGGCGGCATCGGCGACAAAGGTGGCCGAGTTGTGCGCGTGGATGCCCATGTGGGCGGCGGTGGCGATGGCGTCCTGGTTGGCCCCAAGGAACAGAAACCTCTAAATTGTAACCGGCGATGGCGGCGTTGGTCATGGAGCCCATGGAGCCGGAACGGTCGAGGATGAAGGCGATTTCTGTTTTCATGGTGTTTGTGGGGAGAATGTCTAAATGTCTGAAAGTCGGAATGTCTAAAGGTCGGGGAAAGACAGAAGACTTTGAGACAGAAGACAGCAGATAAGAAAGGGAGGTGCGTACAATTCTGGTCTTCTGTCTGGGAGCGAAGCGGTCTTCTGTCTTCTGTCTGGGAGCGAAGCGGTCTTCCGTCTTCTGTCTTGTAGCGAAGCGGTCTTCCGTCTTCCTCGCATCGCTGCGATTCGTTTACCAGCGCGACTTCTACGCGTCAATAAAAAAAGACGACGCAGGCGAAAATAATTTTATTTTGGGTTTGCTAAGTATTGGATAACGGGGTATGGGAACGCCGGAACAACCCCTTGGGCAAGATGGGAAACAAGACCAATGACAGGACATGGGCGGCACAGGAGCGCTTGCGCTTCATCGAAACGTGTGCGTGGTGGAAGGGCGTGGTGCAGCGCCAGGACTTGGCCGGCCTGTTCGGGATTTCGATGGCGCAGGCGTCGTCGGACCTGCAGCGGTATCTGGAAATGAACCCCGGGGCCTTCGTGTACAATTTGCGGCAGAAGCGCTACGAGGCGACGGCCGAAATGAAGTGCGTACTGACCCGCCCGCGCCTGGATGAGGCGGTGGCGCGGTTTCTGGGTGGCGACGCGAGGAGCACCTGGACCGGATGGAACGATGAAAGCGAAGGAGGCGGGTGCGTGGCGATTTTGAAGATGCCAGTGCGGGAGGCTGGCCCTGTGGTGGAGCGGCGGATATTTCTGGCAATCCTCAACGGGCTGCGGATCAAGGTGCGCTATGCCAGCGTCAACAGCGGCAAGGAGGAATGGCGGTGGCTGCAGCCACACGCACTCGGACACAACGGCGCGCGTTGGCATGTGCGCGCGTGGTGCGAGAAGAACGGGGATTTCAGGGATTTCACGTTGAGCCGCATCGCCGAGGTCGAGTGGAGCCGGGAGGAGGCGGAACCCCCTGTGATAGATAAGGACTGGGAGGATTGGGTGACACTGCGGGTGAGTCCGCATCGCGGTTTGGGTGAGGTGGCGCGCAAAGCCGTGGAGCGTGACTACGCGATGCGCAACGGGGTCTTGAAACTCAAAGTTAGAAAAGCGATGGAAGGGTATCTGCGTGACCGCCTGGGTCTAACAATGGCGGATGGCAAGCCGCCGGTGAGGCTGCTAGAGTAGGGGCGAGTGAGGTCGCGGTTCAGTGGACTGCAATGATCTCGTAGGTGGTGGTGACGCCGCTGCCACCCACATGCTTGATGCGGTTTTGATCCGTCAGATGGCCAAGGGCCGCCTTCACTCGCGGGTTGGGAATGCGCAAGCCGTCGCCGATTTGCTTCCGGCCCGGCAGCCACAATGCTCGCGCTGCCTGGCGTTGCGATGGAGTCACCAGATTGCTGGGAGGCGGTGTCATGCGGTGCCCGCCGCGAAAAGAAATTGAAAAATAACCGAAAAAATCGCTGGATTTTCTAGCAATGGAGTGCATATTGGGCCGGATATTACCACCACCACCATGAAATCGAAAAAGAATCTAACCCGTTTCGACTACGAAAAATCAGCGTTTGAAGGCTGGCGTTTAAGCCTGTGCAAAGCCGGTACCACCTTCACCCGCTACTTCCCGGACAAGAAATTCGAGGGCAACGCCAAGAAATCTCTAGCTGCGGCAGAGAAAACCCTGGCGGAACTCAAGGTGCTGCTCGAGGGCTCGAAGCGCGTGGATGGCAAGTTGAGCCCCGCCACCATCCACAAGGCCGAAAAGCTGCTGGCTGACGCCGTTTGATGGTGCGCTCGTCCGTTGACGAGCTAGCGCATCCGCGACTTCCACTTGATCCTTGGCACCGGCAATCATGAGATTGCCGGTGCCAAGGTTATGATTATTACGTGCTTTGTTCTCGTTTTCATCGGACCATGCGGGGTGTCATTTTTTCCGCTGAAAATGATCTGCCCAGTGGCCGAAATGGCATTGGTGGATCGGAGTCTGCCGCGTTTTGGGCTGTCTGCCCGCCGGTTTCCGGCGTGATCGCGTGGTTTGGACTTTTTTGTGATGCGCTCCAATGCCCGGAGTCCGGCATATCGCGCTCGACACCTGCGGTGCGTCACCGCCATGTTTGTGGCGCACGCTTGCCATGGTCTTTTTCCGCCGCCATCAAACACAGATTCTGCTCATCCTCGCGCTTATCGCCATGGGGGCCGGTTTCTGTGCTCTGGCGGTTCCCGCGGAATTCCGTGCCGCGCAACAACAACTCATCGGTTTCCCGGATGCCGATGTGCAGGCCCAACAAGCACGCCCCATGGTGCTCGCCGCACTGGGATTTCTGCCCGCGCTCGCCGCCCTCGTTTACGCGTTCGGCGGCACCATTGACCGCTATATCACCCGCCAGTTTCTCGGTATTTTCGGCATTTGCCTGTGCGGGCTTTTCATGATCTGGATGCTCATTGACCTCACCAATAATTTCAGTGATTTGCGCGGTTCTCCGCACGTCCTCCGCACCGTTGGCAAATACTACCTCACTAGTACTCCCGCCATCCTGTTACAGTTGCTGCCCTACAGCCTGCTCCTTTCCCTGCTTCATGCGCTGGGAAAACTCTCCACCAACCGGGAAATCATCGCCGTCATCCAGTCTGGTCGCGGGATCCTGCGCATCACCCTGCCCTTGATGATCTTCAGCTTGTTCTGCACCCTGATGAGTCTTGGGCTGAACTACCAATGGGCTCCCGGCTTTGACAAGCGCCAGGATGAAATCCTTGCCGAAGCCAAGGGCACACAAACCGCCGCCGCCAGCCACGTGCTCTACCGCAATCCTGAAAACCGCCGCCTTTGGATGATCGGCTCGTTTCCCTCGGCCTATCAGAAAGGCAAGCCCCTGCTCAACGTCGAAGTCACCACCACCGGTGAAAACCACATCCTCCAGTCCCGGCTTTCCGCCAGCCACGCGCGGTGGGACCGAACCAAACACCAGTGGACGTTCGATCACCCCGTGATCAGCCGCTACGTCCCCGGGCAAGCGCCGGTATTTGAAAAATTGTCGGGTCCCCTGATTCTCGATGACTGGTCTGAAACCCCGTGGCAGCTCATCAAACCCGGCCTCAGTGCCGTCCACCTCGGCGTTCCGGATCTGTCGGGCTGGCTCCAAGCCCATGCGCGCCATCCCTCTTTCGCGGATCCCTCGCCCTATCTCACCCAGTGGCACTACCGCTGGGCGCTGCCCTTCACCTGCTTGGTCACCGTGCTGCTCGCCACTCCCCTCGCCCTCCATTTCTCGCGCCGTGCCCCCGGCGGCGACATTTTCCTCGCCGTGGTGCTTTCCGCGCTGCTGCTGCTCATCAGCAACATCGTGATCGCCTTCGGCGAAGCCGGGACTCTCCAACCCGCCCTCGCCGCCTGGCTGCCTAACATCGCCTTCTCCCTGCTAGGTATCTATCTTTTCCGCAGCCGCATCTCCGGCAGGCCCTTTTACCACCCGCTGCGTCAACTTTTCGCCCGCAGGACTTGAAGACCCATTTCAAATTTCAAATTTCAAATTTCCAAAGCCATGGCCCACCCTGAAACCTGGCACGTGCACCCCCGCTCGCGTGAATGCGCCGCCACCAACCGCGCCTTCAGCGATGGTGAAACCATTGTCACCGCCC
Organism: Akkermansiaceae bacterium; assembly: GCA_903888515.1. Taxonomy (GTDB): domain Bacteria; phylum Verrucomicrobiota; class Verrucomicrobiia; order Verrucomicrobiales; family Akkermansiaceae; genus Luteolibacter. The sequence goes on from CAISTY010000113.1 coordinate 7,735, forward strand.
TTTATCCCGACCCGCAAACCGGCGGTTTCCTCCGCCGTGACCTTTGTCTGGATGCATGGAATCTCCTTCCTACCGATGCGGAACAACCGTTCTCTTTCTGGAAAACCACCTTCTCCCCCCCCACCGGCCGACACCAGCCGAACGACACCGAAAAACTCAGTGCCGAGGAAACCCTCCACCGCCTCGTCATCGAGGACGCAGACCACACGGAAAACACCCGCTACATCCTCGCGGTCATGTTGGAGCGGCGGAAGCTCCTGCGCGAGACCGACAGCCAGCGCACGCCAAACGGCATCCTGCGCGTCTATGAACACCGCAAGACCGGCGAAATCTATCTGATCCGTGATCCCGACATCCCGCTCGCCCAAGTCGAGGCCTTACAGAATGAAGTCATCGTTCTGCTGGAAAACAACGGCCGCATGCCCGCAGCGGATCCAGCGGAAACGCCGCTTGATACTTCCGCCGGGGTCGAGACTGAAATATCAGACTGATGAGGCAAACCGGGGCGGATGCTGCGGGCCCGGTCATGGAGCAGGATGTTCCGGCTGCGTTTGCATGAGTGCTTCCCTGGTTTGCTCCTTTCGCGCGGGAGTATCCGACGCGCCAGCAGATCATGAGGGTTTACACCCCCTGCTTTGCCGCACCGCCATCCCGGCGTTTCGCGATGCGGTCGAGCACGCCATTGACGAAGCGCGGCGAGTCGGTGGTGCCGTAGCGTTTCGCGAGTTCGATGGCTTCGTTGATGGCGACTTTGGGCGGAGTGGTGCCCTGCAGGATTTCATGGGTGGCGAGGCGCAGGATCGCGCGGTCCACCGGATCGATGCGTTCCGGTGCATAATGGTCCACCACTGCGGCGAGGGTGGTGTCGATGGCTTCCTTGTGAGCGAGCACCGCGTCCACCAGTTCGTCGGCGCGGCGGCGGAGGTCGTGGATTTCGGCCTTGGCCATACGCAGGCGTGCGAGATCCGCCTGGTCGGGGAAATGGTCGGGATCCTCCACCATGCGGAGGCGGTCGGACAGGCGTTGCAAGCGGCGGATCGAGGCGGTGACTGCTTCTAACGGGCCGCGGAGTTCGGGAAACGCCTCGATATTTTCGAGCCACCGGCAGCGTGCCGCCGCGAGTTCACGGTCTATCATGAAGAACCCGTCAAGCGCCGCACCCAAACTTGCCACGACGGAAGCGTCGTCATCATGCTTGGGCCGTCGTTCGAGGGTCGCAAGGGCGGTGCTCCAGCGGGATTCGAGTTCGGCGATGCGAGACAGTTCCCGTTTCAAGCACTCCGCGTTGGGCCACGCCGCGAGCAGGGTGGATGCCGCAATTTGGCGTGCAACGAATTCGGAGAGGCGGTCCGCGCGTCCCTGGACGAGGTGGTGGACGGTGCGAAAGGTGGCGAGGAGCAGGTTGCGAAGTTCGGATTCCGTGACGAAATCCCAGAAAGCATCGCGCCGCGCCACTGGATCGGTGGCACCTTCCAGATCGGCACCATAAAGGAACTGCACGACCGCCTCGCGGATCTGGCGGCGGCTAGGCATGTCGCTGGCGTTTGATATTAGGGTTACGGGGCATCGGACGGTCAAAATCAAGGTGGAACCATGCAGAGGAAATCCGCAGGTGTGATGGCAGGAACCGGCGATCCGACAAAGTGCGTCATGTTGCGGGTGATGATGAAATCGCAGACAGATAGTAGAGGGTGGTCAACCCGTGGGGGGCGACCACACCCACCAGCTTTCCCGATGCCACGCGACTGAGCACTTGGGCGGAACAGTCATAGTGCGGCTGTCGGACTAGGAAAACGTCCAGCAGCACATTGATATCAAGCATGACGGTCATTGGTGTTTTTTCGCCATTTCATTGAAAAACTCGGACAGTGGATCGGAGGTCGCTGTGAAGGTGCCGGAGGCGGCAAGCACGTCGGGATGCAGAGTGGATTGCAGGTTGAGGCGCAGGTTTCTGGCATGTTGTGCCAGAAACCCCTCAGGCGAGGTGCCCTGTTCCTTGGCGAAGGCACAAAGGAAAGCCAAGTCCGCATCGGGCATCAGGATGGATAGCGTGGACATGCTTGAACACTGGGCGAAATGCTTCTGGATTGCAAGTCGAGATTCAGTGACGCAAAGGTGGCGAGGAGCAGGTTGCGAAGTTCGGCTTCCGTGACGAAATCCCAGAAAGCATCGCGCCGCGCCACTGGATCGGTGGCACCTTCCAGATCGGCACAATAAAGGAATTGCACGACCGCCTCGCGGATCTGGCGGCGGCTAGGCATGATGTTGTCTTTTGGCAGAGGCGTTGCGGGGCATCGACCGGTCGAGTTCCTGGAACACATCGATCATCGCGGCGGCGGCGCGGGCCGCCTCACGCCCGCGGTTGATCTGCGAGCCGATGCAGCGCGCATACGCCTGCTTTTCATCCTTGACTAACAGCACCTCGTGAATGATAGGGCGCAGCGAGCTGACGGCCAGGCGTTGGAGCGCGTCGGTCACCGAGCGTACGACCAAGTCCGCGTGTTCGGTCGAGCCACGGATGACCAAGCCGAGAGCGATGATGCAGGCCGGCGGGTCGCGGTCGAGCACGTTGGCCACCATCACGGGGATTTCGAAGGCGCCGGGCACGCGGATCAAATCGACGCGTCCTTGTGGCACCAATTCGCCGAGTTCCTCGATGGTGTTATCCACCAGGGCGTCGGTGAACTGCTCGTTGTATTTGGATGCGACGATGCAGATGCGTACTTTCGGTCCGATAATCCGGGGTTTTTGCGGCAACGCGTGGGACATGCGTGGTGTATGGCTGCACGCGGCGCAAATGTCAATCGGCGGCCCGCGTGATTTGTGAATCAGGCGGAATGCTGCTGTGGATCAATGTTCGTGCCGATCATCCGGGGCGCGTCGGGTGATGTGGATGGCGGTGGCGAATTTCCGGCAGATTTCATGGAGGTGGGGTTCGGACATGATGTGTTGGAGGGTCCATGGCAGGCGGAAACTCCAGTTATGGTTGCCTGCGGTGCCGGGGTGGTTGATGCGTTCATTGAGGCCGAAGAGTTCGGTGACCATCACGGCGGCATAGCGGGAGTTAGAGGCGAACAAGGACTGGATGAGGCGCAGGCGGATGCCCTCGGTGAAGGGTGGCCAAGACTCGTGGGCGGGGATGGGGATGCCGGCGAATTCGGATAGAACGCGGAGGGTGCTGCGGGCGTTCTGCTGTTGCTCGGCGGACTGATCGGTGGGATTATCGAGATATTGTTGGATGACCCGCAGGCACCCGCGCCAGATGCCGCACACCGGATCGTGGTCGTGGGTGGAGTAAGTGGCGAATGAATTTTCCGGAAAATGATCGCCGGGCAAAGGATGGCCGGACTCATTGCAATCCCAGTGCGGAATCCGGAATCCGGCAATGCCCAGCTCGGCGAGATGGGGACGCACGTAATCCGGAATCCAGCCGAGATCCTCGGCAATGACTTCGGCACCGGTGGCGGCAGATAGAATGGCCCGCAGGCGGATATCGCCATCGGCGCGGTTGGCGGCTTTGTTGGCGGAGGTGTCGTCGGGCCTGGGAAACCAGCGCGGGAGGCGGCCACCCGTGAGTACCGCGGCTTGCTCGCCGGAGAGCCCGAGAAACTCATGGTTGCGCTCCGGCATCCACGGGAAAGCATAGATCCGGTAGAATCCCAGGATGTGATCGAGGCGGAAGATCCGGAAAATTCCGGTGAGGCGGGCGATGCGTGTCTGCCACCAGGAAAATCCGTTAGATCGCATATAATCCCAGCGATAGAGCGGCACGCCCCAGTTTTGGCCCCATTGTTGGAAAAACGGTTCGTTTTGGCCCATGCCTTCGGGGGGGGAGCCAGCGCACCAGTGGAGGTGGAATTCGTCGCGGTGGAAAAAGACATCGCTGGAATGCCAACAGATGCCGATCGGGACATCGCCCATGAGTTTCACGTTGCGGGAATCCGCATGGGTCCGCAGCGCACGCCATTGGCGGTAACACAGCCACTGGACGAAGGCGAAAAAACCCAAGCGGTCATCAATGGGTGCCGCGTCGTGGAGCCGCAGTTTGGCCACATGGTCATGAGCTTTCTGCGGCGTTTGACAGGATGTCGGCCAGTGGTTCCAGACCAGCGATTCCCCGTGGTGTTCCATCAACAGGCGAAACAGGCAGTAGTCGTCGAGCCAGTCTGCTTCTTGTTGTTTGAATTGCGTAAATTCTCCGGTCAGGCACGGGTCGGCGCCAGCGAACCTCGACCATGCCAGTGCGAGCAAGCTGCGTTTGGCGCGTCTCACCGCCGGATAGTCGACCTGCGATGCATGCAGTGCGGGACCCAGGTCGTCGCGGGCCTTCGCAATATCCCCGGCAGCGAGGCCAGGGATTTCGGATGGGTCGAACGTGAGATAGATTGGATCAAGCGCGGCGGAAGAAATAGCGCTGTAAGGGCTCTCATCCGGGCCGGTTTCCTGGATCGGGAGAAGCTGGATGAAACTGACGCCGTGATCGGCGGCCCAGTCGATCCATTCGCGCATGGCAAGCGTATCTCCGATGCCGAGATCACCATCGCGGCGTGGCGCAAAGGCGGGGATCAGGATGCCAGCTTGGCGGTTGCAGGGTGGATGCATGGCGGAACTTTGGCAGGACAAACGAACGCGTAAATCCCGAATTTCCGATCCATGGCAGGCCCTCCGGGCGCAGATCGCCTGTTGCACCCAATCCAACCACCCCCGCCACGGTCACCATCAGGATGGCAAATCACAGGGCTGCGAAATAAAGCGTGTTTTCCAGTTGACAGGAAGATTGGTGATTCCAAGAGTACCTTCCGGCAACTTCAATTGCCGAATCGAACAACCGCCAATAACCATGAAAAAACAAATTTGGATCCTAACCTTCGCACTTCCATTCCTGTTTATCGGATGCAAGCCGCAAGAAACCAACAAAGAGAAATCAAATACCGACGCACCCAAAGTGACGGCACCTGCCAAGGATAAAGCAAAACCTGCTGACAAAGCACCTGCCGAAAAAGACAAAGCTCCTGAGCCCGCGCCAGCTCCCGCTCCTGCTCCTGCTCCTGCTCCCGTACCAGCACCAGCACCAGCACCGACACCTGCTCCCGAGCCTGCTCCCGCTCCGGCTCCTGCTCCTGCACCCGCACCTGTTCCCGCACCGGTTCCTGCACCAGCGGATAAGTGAGGTCGCACTCAAGTCATCCGATTTCCGAGTGATCCCATGGGATGACTCATCTGGATTTGATGTACCCGGATCTCCCGGCAAGGGAGGTCCGGTTTTTCTTGTTAGTTCCCGGTGAGGGCCACATAAGGCGCCTCATGGATTTCCGGCCGCTTGGAACCGCTGAGGATACGCCACCATTCCCACATGCAGCCCACGGTGATCACCGCCACGAAACACAGGAAAACCGCCACCACCACGATGTCGAGCCGGGCATTGAACAAGGCGTTTTCCACGGCTTGCAGTTTTTCCGCAGGCACGCCGGCCGCCAACTGATTTTCCAGCTTGCGGATGGCGGGCAGAAACCCGGCGGCCGACGGGGAGAACATCTTCATCCAGCCCGCTGTGAAGGTCACGGTTGTTAGAAAAACCAGCGGCACCAAAGTGACCCAGCAATAACGCGTCTTGCCGGACTTGATCAACAGCGTGGTTCCCAGACAAAATGCGATCACCGCGAGCAGTTGGTTGGAAATCCCGAAGAGCGGCCACAGGCTCTTGGCGATGCCTTCGGGATCAATCGCCCCTTGATAGAGGAAAAATCCCCAGGCGGCGACCAGCAGGCCGGTGGCGGTGATGTTGCCCAACCAGTTGCCGGTGGCACCCAGCGGTTTCCAGAGATGCCCCAGCAGATCCTGCAGGATGAAGCGCCCCACCCGCGTTCCCGCGTCCAGTGTTGTTAGAATGAACAACGCCTCGAACATGATGGCGAAGTGATACCACAGCGAGAGCGCCGTTTTGCCGGGAATCACCTTGGCAAACATCGAGGCCATGCCCACCGCGAAGGTCGGCGCGCCACCGGTACGACCGATGATCGTCGGTTCCTGAAGATCGTCCGCGAGCTTTTCCATTTCCGCCCGCGTCACCTGATAGATCGGGCCGTAGGCGTTGATTTTCGCGATCTGGGCCTCGACGGCCACCGGATCGCGCGGGTTGATGGGGGAATTGATCGCGAGGTATTGGCCGGGCGGCAGGGCGCTGGCGGCGATGATGGCCATCAGCGCCACCAACATCTCGGTCACCATCGCGCCATAACCGACCAAGCGTATGTCCTTTTCCCGGGCCAGCAACTTCGGCGTGGTGCCCGAGGCAATCAGCGAGTGGAAGCCGCTCACGGCACCGCAGGCGATGGTGATGCAGACAAACGGGAATACCGGTCCCGGCACCACGAAGCCACTGCCATCGATGAATTGGGTGACGGCCGGCATGTGGAGTGGGGGCATGGCGATCACGATGAACACCCCGAGCACCGCCACGGTGCCGAGTTTCATGAAGGTGCTGAGGTAATCGCGCGGCGCTAACAACAGCCACACCGGCAACACCGACGCGGCAAACCCGTAAGCCATGATCACCCACGCAAGAGTGGGAGCGTCCAAACGCAGCGCCTGGTTCCAGGAAGCCGGCAAATCCTTGCCCGCCCACACCGCGACCAACAATCCCACCACACCAATCACCGAGACGCCCGTCACGCGCATCGTGCCGGATTTCAGCAAGACACCCATGATCATGGCCAACGGGATGGTGGCCGCGATCGTGAACAAACCCCAGGGACTCTCCGCCAAGGCCTTGACCACCACCAACCCGAGCACCGCCAGCAGGATGGTCATGATCGCTAACAGAGACACCATGGCAATGATGCCAATGAACGGGTTGATCTCCTCCTTGAGCATCTGGCCCAGCGACTTGCCATCGCGCCGCATGCTGGCGAACAGCACCACCGCGTCATGCACGCCGCCGCCGAGCGTGGCACCTATCAGAATCCACAAAGTGCCAGGCAAATAGCCGAACTGTGCCGCCAGCACCGGTCCCACCAAGGGGCCGGGCCCGGCGATGGCGGCGAAGTGGTGCCCGAAGACAATCCAGCGCGGAGTCGGCACGAAATCCTTGCCATCCGCCTTGGTTACCGCAGCGGGAGCGCGCGTTGTGTCGATGGTCAGGACCTTGGCCATCAACCACGCGCTGTAAAACCGATAGCCCACCGCAAAGGTGCAGACGCCCGCAATCACCAACCACAGCGCGTTGACCGGTTCGTCACGCTGAAATGCAGCGACGGCCACGGCGACCGCGCCGAGCACGGCCACGGCGGTCCATGAAAGAATGCGGATCAAACCGGAAATCATTCCGAAGGAACGGAAGTCCCTATGGTTTCTTGGCGTCACGGATACTGCCGGTCATCGGCACAAAGCGTACCGGCAACACGGCACGCTGTTCGATCTTGCCATTTTTTTTGTGCAACATGTACAGCTTTTGGTCGCCGGTCGGGCCGACCGGGATGATCATGCGGCCGCCTTCCTTGAGCTGATCTACCAAGGGCTGCGGGATACGGTCGGGGGCGCAGGTCACGATCACCGCATCGAACGGCGCCGCTTCCTGCCAGCCCTTGTAACCATCGCCGGCACGCGTGATCACGTTGCTGTAGCCGAGTCGTTTCAAGTCCTGTTCCGCCCGGCGTGCCAGTGGTTCCACGATTTCGATCGAGTACACCGTCTTGACCAAGCCCGCCAAAACCGCCGCCTGATAGCCCGATCCGGTGCCCACTTCGAGCACTTTGTCGGTGGGTTGGGGTTTGAGTTTCTCGGTCATGAACGCCACCATGAACGGTTGCGAAATGGTTTGGTCAGAGCCGATCGGCAGCGGGTTGTCCTCGTAGGCCCGGTGCCGTAGCGAGGGCGGCACGAATTCATGCCGCGGCACTTTGCCCATCACCGCCAGCACGGTGGGATCGGTGATCCCGCGATCGGGGGCCGCAAGCTGCTGCTTGACCATCCGCTCGCGGGCCACCGTGAAATCGATTTCGTCGGCGCGTGAGTTGCCGCAGAATGTCGCCAGACACCCTGCCCACAGAGCCAGCGAAAGACCAACACTTCCAGTATGGGTTATTCTCATCATCGTGGCTCACGATACGGTCGCCACCGCCGCAATCATTCAAGATGGAACGCTTTTTGTTTTGCGGGGTGGCACGCAGGAGACAGCGGCGGTCGCAGAGCGGCATGAAAAGCGTCCCCGCCATGTCGTCCGCAGCATCCGCCGCAAAAAAATCCTGCCACCGGGCTGACCGGCGGCAGGATGAATCGATTGGAGTGATCTCCCGTTCGGATCAGAATTGCTGGGAACGACTATGGGTGTAGTAGGTTTCAAACCCGAGTTCGGGCGGGAATTCGGATAGGCCATCGTGCACGTTCATCTCGATGCGGTTGTCTTCTCCGCAGCGCTCGTAAGGCGGCTTGAAAGTACCGCGATAGGTGGGACAGGTGAAAGTGAAAAGTTCGTAGAACCCGTATCCGAAGCGGCGCAGTGCGCGGTTGGTTCCGTCAATGGTGCCGTAGGGTGTGGCCTTGCGACCGTATTGTTCTTGTTTCCGAACGATCTGTTCCGGAATCTCAATGAAGCCGTAAAGGATGTTGCTGATGGCACGACCGAGCTTGCGGGTGGACGTGTAGGTGGATCCGGGAGGCGCCTGAATGTCCGCCGCAGCAAAAAGGGTGAACGAGGCGAACGCACTAGCAATGACGAGGAGCTTTTTCATTCCGGGAAGAAGATAATGATCCCGACCCGCGGATGGCAACGGAAAATTTCGGATTTTTTCGGGACGCTGAAAATAGAGCCACGAGTGGCGCACCAAGAAAACCCACTCTTGGTTCTGCGCTCAAAGCTCGAAGCTCAGCACCCGGATAATGCCCGCAGCGGCACGCAGGGTTGCGAGTAATTGGGCGGGCGGTTCGGTGTCCACTTCGATCACGGTGACGGCACGGGAGCGGTCCTCGGTACGGCTGAGAGCCATATTGGCGATGTTCACCGAGGCACTGCCGAGCGTAGTGCCGATCATGCCGACGATGCCCGGGCGGTCATCGTTTTCGACGAACAAGAAACGGCCTTTCGGGTGGGTTTCCACATTGTGTCCGGCGATGTGGACGATACGCGCGGCCTTGCCGTAAAAGGTTCCGGCCACCGTGCAGACCTCATCGCCCTTGACGGCGGAAACCTCGATCAACTCCGTGCAGTTGGTGGCCAACGCCACCGTGGATGCCGTCACTTGCAGACCCAAAGTCTTGGCAACGGCCGGAGCATTGACAAGATTCACCTGTGACTCGTGGTGTGCGGCCGCGAGGTAACCGGTCAAGGTCATGCGTGTGATGAGTTCGGTGTCCAGTTCGGAAACCGGACCCAGATACGAAACGCGGATGGTGTCGCACTGGGCCGGGGCGATTTTCGAAAGCAGTTTGCCGAGCGCGTAGGCGAGATCGAGGTAGGGGCCGACGCTTTCGAGCGTGTGGCTGTCGAGGTTGGGCATGTTCACGGCGTTGCGGATCTCGCCGGTGACGAGGAAATCCTTCACCTGCTGGGCCACCTCAATGCCGACGTTTTCCTGGGCTTCCGCAGTGGATGCCCCGAGGTGCGGCGTGAACACGGATTTTCCCACCGCGAACAACGGGAAATCCGCAGCGGGCGGCTCGGTTTCAAAGACATCCAGCGCGATGCCCGCCAAATGACCCGTGTCGAGCAAAGCCTTGGCGGCAGCCTCATCGACGAGTCCGCCGCGGGCACAGTTGACGACCAGTGCGCCGGGATTCATCAAACGCAGGCGCGCATCGTTGAGGATGTGCCGGGTTTCCGCAGTGAGCGGGATGTGGAGGGTGACGACATCCGCGCCGGTGAGCGCTTCATCGGCGCTTTGGGCGAGTTCGACTTTAAGCGCTTGGGCGCGGGCGGCGGTGAGGAAGGGATCGTAAGCGGTGACCGACATGCCGAAGGCCTGGGCACGCTTGGCGAACTCGCTGCCGATGCGGCCCATGCCGAGGATGGCGAGGCGTTTGCCGTTGAGTTCCACTCCTTCGAACGACTTGCGGTCCCACTTGCCGGCGATCATCGAGGCGTGCGCCTGCGGAATGTTGCGGGCCAGTGCAAGCATCAAGGTGAATGCGTGCTCGGCGGTGGAAATCGTGTTGCCACTCGGCGTGTTCATCACCACCACCCCGTGGTCGGTGGCGGCGGTGCGGTCGATGTTGTCCACACCCACCCCGGCGCGGCCGATGACCTTGAGGTTTTTCGCCGCCGCGAACACCTCGGATGTCACCTTTGTTTGCGATCTCACAACGAGACCGTGGTAGTCGCCGATGATCTTGAGGAGCGCCTCCGGCTTGAGGCCGGTGTTCACATCCACGGTGATCCCGGGAACGTTGCGCAGGGCGTCCACGCCCTTTTCCGAGATCGGGTCCGAAACCAGCACGCGATAAGTTGCCATAGGGTTGTGCGAGTAAACCACAGCCTCCACTTTGGCAAGTGGTGAATGCTGGAAAATCGGAATTGTCTGGTGTTCACATTGCCGGGAACTCGCTTTGCCAGCGGGCGTGGGCGTTGCGGATTTCCACAGCATTGCGGGAGGGGCTCAATTCCCAGACGAGCGGGCATCCGGGCGGGAAGTATTCGAGCAGCGGCGCATAATCGATCATGCCGCTGAAGGGGACCCGGTGATCGAGTGCGGGCCATTCGACATCATGGACGTGGCCGCCGATGAGGTGGGGGGCGATGCGCTGCAGCCACTCGCCGTGATCTAACAGTCCGAGGTTATGCTTGAGCTGGACGTGGCCGAAATCGTGCCAGTATCCGACCAGCGGGTTGTCGGCAAAGTGCTTCTGCAGCGCGAGCATTTCACGTTCGCTTGGCATATCCTCATAGTGCGAGCGCGATTCAATGGCGAGTTTCACCCCGGCTTCGGCGGCGTGTCCGGCAATGGTGGCGAGCGCTTCAAGAGCACGGTGGTAGTAAAGCGGGGCGATTTTTTCGCGTTTCCTGACAAACGCGATTTTGGTTTTGATGAAGTCCGGGCTGTGAGAACCGACGGTGGCGACTTTGTTCGTTAGAGATTGGCTCCACTTTCGCGGGTTCATGGGTACGCACCCCATGTGGAGCACGAGGTATGATGCGCCGAACTCCGCCGCGAGTTCGAGTGTGCGCAGCGTCATATCCATGGCGCGTTGGCGGTCAAACGGCCGGTGCGAGGTGAATTCATAGGCGTCCGGGGCGTCAATCATGACTTCCACGGGCGACGGGAAGAAATTATGCACACCGGCACAGGTGAAAAGCCCGCGTTGGAAGGCTTTGCGGACGCCGGGGAGCTTGGCGATGGTCATGCCATGAGAGAGTTCGATGTGGGAAAACCCGAGGTCGACGATTTCCTCGATCATGGGTTCGCCGTCGGTGTGGCGGTGGTTGTTCCAGCAGGATGAGAAGGCGAGCATGGCGGCGGAAGCGGTGGCGCGTGGTCCGATGATACACTGGAGGAGTGGGCGTGCTCCACCCCGAAAATTTCAAACGCGCGAAAACATCTCCTCACAGGTTCTACCCGCGGCAAGCACCGCAAAGTCGTCATAACGGAGTGCTTCCGCAGGGGGCCAGAAGATACCGGCGGCGATTTGGCCGACGATCCACTCGGTGCAGGCCCGGGCGGCCTCGATGTCGGTGGCAGAGAAGTCCTCCCATGCGTGGATGGCGACATCGGCTGCGGTGGCTCCCAAGGTGAAATAACAGGGGGTGGGCACGCAACTGTCCCGGTTGCTAACAGCCAGGGCGTAGAGCGGGAGTTGCAGGTTGCGCCAGAGGAAATCGACGGGTTTGCCATTGGCCACGCCATCATGGACGGCCGGGCTGTTGCCGGCGAGATGGGCCGGAATCACGGTGGCGGCGGTGATTTTCTGGCGGTGTTCGGATTCCACCCCTTTCACCTTGCCGGTTTTATAGTCGATGATGCGCAGGGCGCCGTGATCGCGGTGGCGGTCGATGCGGTCGATCTTGCCGACAACGGTGGCGTCTCCGATGGGGATTTCGATTTTGGCTTCGACGTCGATGATTTCCCAACCATCGGCACGCGAGGCGGCTTGGACATGGGCGAGCCAGGCGAGGCGTTGGCGCAGCACTTCGGATTGGATGCGCACGGCCAGCGGTATGCGTGGACCGAACCACTCGGCGACGATGCGGTCGAGTTCGGCGGAGAGCCATGCCGTGAGCGCATCGGGTTGCGTGAGATCGCGGGCATCGGGATCGCGGCCCCATTTCTCTAACACCTCGTGGGCGACGTTGCCGAAATCGCGGGAGTTCCACTCCACGCGGTCGGGTTCCAGGCTTTGCATGCCCACGGCGTGTTTGAGATAGAAACGCAGCGGGCAGGCCAGATAGGTGGCGAGCGACGTCACATGGATGCGCTGCGGGGCCTCGGCCTTGCGCGGATGCCACTGCCAATCCGCGTGCCAGCGCAGACCCGCCTCGGGTGGTTCGATGCCACGGAAGAGGAACCGCACGCGTGCCGGGAGATCCGCGCGGTCCGCTGCCAACAGCAGCCGCGAGGGCAACAGGGATTCGCCGTCGGTGCCGGATTTCGCGCAGATGACATCGGCCCGGCCATCCCGGTGCCGTGCCTCCAGCATTGCCTGATAGAGATACGCATCGCGGGCCGCGCGGTTGGCATTCACGATCAGGCCGAGTTGTTTGCCAGCGGCTTCACCGAGCCATGGATCGCCGGCGTTGCGGGCCGGGACCATGCCCTCGTTCATGCCGCAAAGCACGAGGTGTTGGCCCGGTTCGAAAAACAACTCCAACCAGCCCTGCACATCGATCACCCGGCCATCGGGCGGTTGCGGCGTAGGGGGGGGTATGGCGGCTAGCATCAGGTCTATCCAAAATCCCGGGCCGTAGTTCACCTGTGACATCAAGTGGGCGGCTTCCGCGAGCCAGGCGATCATGGCGGTGCCTTCCGCGTTTGTTTCCGCTCCGGTGTGCCCGAGCGTTTCTAACAAAGAAGCCATGGTTTCCGTGAAATTCCCGTTCAGGAAATCGCCGCGCCATTTTTCCAAGGCTGCGGCGGCATGGAGGATTTCCTGTGCCGATTCCCGCCGGGCGACTGACCGGAACCGGTGAGTGACGATCCGATGGCGCAGGTCATCGGGGCGGATTGCCATCCAATCATTTCTCAAGCGTGAAAGATGATAGGCCAATTCCGCGCGGCGTCCGCCGACGAGCACATTGGTTTCGGGCAGGGCGAGAAGATCCGCCAGGACGGCCAGTTTTGGATCTGTTAGCCATCCGGACCACACTTGGAACCAGCGAGCCAGGCCGGAGGTGACGCGCTCCGCTGCCGGATGAAACGCCGGCCATCCGTGGCGCGTGAAGACGCGTGCGAGTTCGGCACCGGTTGCGGTATCGGCCGAGCCCAGGGCGACTTCGCATGAGGCGGTATTGGTTTCGGAGACGGCGCGCAATGCCTCGGCCGCTTGCTGGCGCGAGTCGGCCACCAGGCGCACCGATCCGGTGGTGCCGTCCGGCCACGGCAGGGTTCTTTCCGACCAGCATGCCAGTGGCCTGCCGAGGGAAGAAAACGCGTCCGATTCGGACTCCGGAGCGCCTATCAGGACGGTGACCGGGCCGGCCCAGTCCTCCCACGCCCGTTCGACTAACGGGGGCATTTCGGTGACGCCCGCCAGCACGATGCCGGAAATTTCCCCGGATACGACCACGCCGTTCGCCAACACCCGGCTGCGGCTTTGCAAGCCCCACGCCCGGAGTTTCCGCTCCATCTGGTATTCCAAGCGGCTGAGGGCCTCCCAACGACCGGCTTCCACGGTGCGGGAGAGGAGTTTGGCCGCCGCCGCCAGCGTGAGGCCGTTTTCCTGGAGGGCATGCCGGAGTTGCACCATTTCCCTGGCCAAGCCACCGGCCCATGCCGCGCCGCCAGCCGGGGGATCGGGAAACAATTCCTGATAGGCCGCCCAATCCTCGACCTGTTCGAGTGTTTCCAGCCATGCGACGTGTTCCATCCAATCCGCCGCCACATCGGCGTCGGGGGTTTTCAGAAACGACCCGGGAGTCACGATTCGGGGTGCGAGCAGGGCGCCCGCCCGTTCTGCCAGTGCTTCCCGCAAGCGGCGTCCGCCTTGTGTCGTTGGCACCACCACAAGCAGCCGTGGCAAGGCATCCCGCTGCTCCAGCAACCAATCGGCCGCCAGTGTTAGAAACGGCCGGTCCCATCCGAGAAATTCGCGCTGCACCATCGGCACGAGCATCACCGGATCCACCCGCCGTGAAAATCAAAATATTTTGCCGCAAGTGGTGGCAGGCGGTTTTTCCGGCTTTCCATTCTGCGGCTCGGTGCTAGTTTGCGTCTAGTGAAACTCACTGGATATCATCCGTCGATCCGGCGCTTGCAGGAGGACTTCGCCGCCCGTGTCGCGCGGCGGAAATATATCGCCGCCCGCGGCCCGCGGCCGCCAAAGGGACAAATCACGGATAACAGCGAACCGTGGTTAAAGCATCCGAATTCAATTTCAGATGATTGGTACATCGCCTGCAAAGTCAGCGAACGCGTCGCAAAATGGACACCCCAACCGATCACTTTATCCGACAGTTGACCCGCCGACACCGAGTCGTGGTTCTGGGCGGATTGGCTGTGATTGCCCATGGATTCAGCCGGTCAACCTACGATGGCGATATCTGGCTTGATCCGATGAAGGACAGCAGCGAGTGGTCCGAAGTGTTGGAGCATGCGTGCTTGGAGTTCGGCGGGCTCTCGTTGCGTCGCCTGCCCGGATGGACTCCCGTTGCCGGGGCGCAATTGATAGATGCGATCCAGGAAACCGGCATGGTCCGGATCGAAGGTCTCGATTGTCCCCTAGACGTGTTCCGGAAGCCAAACGAATTTGAGTTGCATGAATTTGACGCGGTCTGCCGCAGGGGGGTGTTACGCGCCGACGGCACCTTGCTCCCGGATCCGTTGGATTTGATTCAAAGCAAGCTCGACACGGGACGAGACAAGGATCTGCACGATATTCAGCATCTGGAATCCATCGTGCGAGCCGATTACAAGAAACGCCTGCCCTTGGCCACGCCTGAGGAAGCCACCGTGATGCTTGGTCGCTATTCCGAGTGGCAGGTACTCTTGTCCGCACTCGAAAACCCCTCGCCGGTGGTGCATGAACTCGCCATGTCCCAGCTCCGTGAGTTCGCTGCGGCCGGCGATCCATTCTCGCTCGCCATTCTCGAGGGCCGGGAGCTGCCTTGACGCCCGCAATCTCGCAGGGATCGGCCCGATTTTTCCGATGCTGGACAAAGCGGACTGGCTCTGGCATCCATCCGTCCGCATGTCCGAGTTGCCAAAAGCATATGAACCGCAAGCGGTGGAAGCCAAATGGTATGCCGCCTGGATCGCCGGGAACTGTTTTGCCGCCGATCCAGCGTCGGCGAAGGAGGCGTATTCGATTGTCATCCCGCCGCCCAATGTGACCGGCATCCTCCACCTCGGCCATGTATTGAACAACGCGCTGCAGGACATTCTCGCGCGCCGCGCCCGCCAACAGGACAAGGAAGTGCTGTGGCTGCCGGGCACCGATCACGCGGGCATCGCCACCCAGGCGAAGGTCGAGCGCGAATTGCGCGAAAACGAGGGCCGGACACGCCGCGATCTCGGTCGGGACGAGTTCCTCAAGCGCGTCTGGGAGTTCAAGGAGAAACACGGCGATATCATCATCAAGCAGCTCAAGCGCCTCGGGTGTTCGTGCGATTGGAGCCGCGAGCGATTCACCATGGACGAGGGCTACTCGAAGTGGGTGAGCCATGTCTTTGTCGAACTTTTCAAACAAGGTCTCATCTACCGCGGCAAACGCATCGTCAACTGGTGCCCGGTCTCTCTAACGGCCCTGTCCGACGAAGAGGTGATCATGACGCCGCAGCGCTCGAAGTTATATGTCATGAAATACGAACTCGCCGACGCGCCGGGCGAGTATTTGGAAATTTCCACCACCCGTCCGGAAACGCTGATGGGCGACGTGGCGGTGGCGGTAAACCCGAAAGACCCGCGGTATGTGCAATATATAGGCCGCCAGGTGTGGCGACCGTTCCCGCGGGCGCCAATCCCGGTCATCGCCGACGATCATGTGGACATCGAGTTCGGCACCGGCGCGCTGAAAATCACCCCCGCTCATGACAAGGCGGACTTTGAAATCGGCAAGCGGCACCAGCTTGCAATCATCGATGTTCTAACACCCGACGCCCACATCCATTGTCCCGAGTGCCCGGATCTCGACGGTTTGGACCGCTTCGTCGCACGCAAGAAAGCCGTCGCCAAACTCGATGCGCTGGGCTTGCTCATCAAGGTGGAGGACTACGAGAACAACGTCGGGTTTTCAGAGCGCGCGCATGTGCCGATAGAACCGCGCATCTCGATGCAGTGGTTTCTCAAATACCCGTGCGTGCGGGAAGCCACCGCCGCCGTTGCCAACGGAGATATCCGTTTCCGTCCCGAACGCTGGGCCAAAACCTACGCCCACTGGATGGAAAACCTCCAGGACTGGTGCATCAGCCGCCAACTCTGGTGGGGCCACCAAATCCCGGTGTGGTATCACCAAGACAAACTCGCCGAACTCAAGAACGCCGAGTCATTGGACATGGCGGATTTTGAAAAAGGCGATATCCACGTCGGGCTTGAGCCACCCGCCGACGCGCACAACTGGGTGCGCGACGAGGACGTGATGGATACCTGGTTCTCGTCGTGGCTGTGGCCGTTTGCCACCATGAGCGGTCTGGAGCAGGACAGCGCCACGCTGCACAAGTTCTATCCGACCAACGATCTCGTCACCGGTCCGGATATCATCTTCTTCTGGGTCGCACGTATGATCATGGCGGGCTTCCGCATGGCCGACCGCCCACCATTCAAAAACGTGTTTTTCACCTCGATCATCCGCGACCTCCAAGGACGCAAGATGAGCAAATCCCTGGGCAACTCGCCCGATCCCATCGACCTGATGGACAAATACGGGGCCGACGGCCTGCGCTTCGGACTGTTGCGCATCGCGCCCGTGGGCAGCGACCTCCGGTTTGACGAAGTGGCCGTGGAAGAGGGACGGAACTTTGCCAATAAACTCTACAATGCCTGCCGCTTCCGCCAGATGGCAGGAGAGGGTGTGAGTGACGAGGGGCAAGTGACACGCGACTTGCCTCCCTATCACATTGATATCATGGCCAAACTCGATGTTCTGGCGGCGGATGTGGACGCGAGTTATGCCGAGTACCGATTCGGTGAGATCGCGCAGTCCTTGTATGAATTCCTGTGGAACGAATTCTGCGACAAGTTTCTGGAGGCGGTGAAACTCGATTTGCGCGCCAACGCCACGCCGCAGGCCCGCGCCGCCACCCTCGGCACCTTTGACCGGGTGATGAGTCGTTACCTGCAACTCATGAGTCCATATATGCCGCATATCACCGAGGAACTTTCCGCCCGCATGGGATATGTGAAGGACGGGGAATTCCTGATGCTCAAGCCACTGCCCGCCACGCCGTTGGTGGCCATGGATGCCGCCGCCGCACAAACCCGCGCCGCCGCCATCTACGAAACCGCAAGCCGCCTGCGCAACCTGAAGGCCGAATACCACGTCGGCTCCCGCAAGGACGTCCGCTTTGTAGTCAAAGGTGCGGTCGATTGGCTCTCCGACCAAACCCAGGTGCTCGGACTGCTCGCCGGTGCCGCAGAAATCATACTGGACCCGGCCTATGAAGCCACGAAAGGAACTCCCGCCGCAATCACCCCGGTCGGCGAAGTGTATCTGCCAATGGCAGGACTCATCGACATGGCCACCGAACACGCGCGCCTAACAAAAGAAATCGAGAAAATCAAAATCGAGGTACTGAAATGCCAAGGCAAACTCGGCAATGCCAGCTTTGTGGATCGTGCGCCGCCTGAAGTCGTGGCGCAGGAGACCGCCCGCCTCAAGGATTGGCAGGAGAAGCTCGCGCAACTCGGAGAAATGCTCGCGGCCCTGGCATGACGGCTTGCCAACGCGCATGCGATCCCTAGAATCCCGAGTGCAGCCCGAATCATGGCGGATCTCATCAGCATTCCAGGAATCGGAAATACGTCGCTCGAGTTGCTCGAAGCCGCGGGTTTCCATGACGCGGAGTCGCTTGCCAAAACCGGCGCGTCCGAACTGGCACAAGAACTCGCACGGGCGAACTCGATGCTCAAGATCACCAAGCGGACACCCGGTGAGTCGACCATTCGAAAATGGATTGCCGCGGCATGCGACATCGTGGGCATTCCGGAGAAGACTGCGGAACCCGCTGCGATACCGGTCAATTATGAGCAGAACCCGCAGGTGATTGCGATGCTCGCCGACGCGCCGCTGGCCATTCCCCTGCCAGCCCGCGTGCTGCTCGCTCACCAGTTGGGAGTTGCGGACATCCCTGCCGCCATTTTGCTCAACTGTTATACCGGTGACCTGGATGTGAGAGTCGAGCAACGTTTGGCCAAGCACCCTCCGTCCAAACCGGCAGTTGTCTCTAACAGATACGTGCGGCTTGCGAACAGCGGCAATTCACGCCTTGAAATCGACACCTCCAAGATACGTTCCGGCGATCAATTGGCCGCACCGGTGGTCCGTGAAGTGCATGACCGGCCGCCGCCGGATCGCGTGGCATTGATCCGCGCGCCCCGCCCGTCCACCAACGAAGGGCGCGATCCTCAATCGCGTTGGTATATCCGCGGGGTGCTCCACAACAATACACTCGCCATCATCCTGGGAGCGTTTGCAACCTTGTTGCTGATGATCATTATTCCGGCAGCCATACTTTCCGCAGCACTGCTGCTCGCATCGGTCCAAGCACCGGAACACTTCTCATGGGTGCCGAAGGGGTTGCTCGCATTGCCAGTGATCCTGCCGGTGGTGGGCATCTTCTACCTGTTTTTCGGTCTTGGCGGAAGATGCCGGATCTGTGGCCAACAACTCTTTGTGCACCGGCCACATTTGAAAAACACGCGGGCGCACCGTATCCCGGGACTCGGTTACATCCTTCCGCTGTGCGTGCACATTCTCCTGTTCCGCTGGTTTCGCTGCACCCATTGCGGCACACCTGTCCGATTGAAAGAGTAGCATGCGGATTTCCCCATGAGGCGTTTCCCACCATGGTTTTTGTTAGCGGCCTGCGCCCTGGCTTCTTGCGTGAAACCCGGCATGGGTGGCAAATCCGAACCCGCCGGGACAACCCGCGGTTCCGGTGGCACGGGCATTCCGCCCCAACTCCGCGCGAAAGGTGCGGACCCCGGCATCCCGGTCGTTGCCGGCGGCAATGCGCCCCGCCCGCCCGCAGTGCTGGATCTAACACCCGAGGATGAGATCGTTTTCACCGATCCGGACAATCCGGAGGCCAAGCTGCCCGAGCTTTCGACCCTGCTCGCCGCCACCAAGCGCGGCCCCTGGGAGGAAAGTGAAACCCTCTCCAAACAACGCGCCGCCCGCGAAGGCAAACCCCTGCTCATCTGGTTCACCGATTCCGCCCGCAGCCCGATGTGCAAGGCACTCGCCCAGGAACTCTTCTCCACCCCGGACTTCGAAAAATGGGCGTCGGAAAAACTCATCCGACTGCGCGTCGATGCCCAAGTGCGCGAGAACGACCCGGATCTTTCGCTCGGAGAAAAGGAATCCCGCTTGGTGGAAATAAAGAATTATGTCGCGCGCATGAAAAAGACCTACAAGGCCCTCGGCTATCCCACGGTCATCCTGCTCAATCCCAGTGGTGAGGTGATCGGGCGCTACCGCGGGTTCAAGCGCGGTGACGCCGAATATTTCTGGGGCCAGCTCAAACATGGCGTGGACGTTTCCGCCAACGCCTATCAGATATGGCGCGCGGATCTTGAAAAAAAAGGCTACCGGGAATGGCAGGACCGCAAGGACCGCAAGGTCTTCGCCAAACTCACCGGTTATGCGAACGCAACACTGACCCTCATCGAACCCGATGGCACCCGCTCGCAAACCCAGGAGAAACTCCTCTCGGACAAGGACCGCGCCTGGATCACCGAACAAAAAAAACTCCGCAACCTCCAGTGAGCAACAGAGCGGTAGGGGCTGGGGCATTGCTGCCCCAACCGTCCTTCAAAACCAGACCGGCGAATTTCTCGCATCCGGCTAGCTTCGATGGGGGCTCTGCCACCTGCTCTCCCTCCTCATGGACCCCGACTTCCACGAGGAAAATGAAACCGCCTCCCACTGCATGGCTATGGGCTAAAGCCCGGGCAAGAGTCCAGAGACCAGAGACCAGAGACCAGAGGAAGAGAAGAAGTCATTAGTCATCGGTCATTGGTCATTGGTGAAGAGGAAGAAGACAACGGAGCACGGGCATTCCTGCCCGTGTCTTTCTTCAGAGGTAGGGCGTGGCGGCCCGCCGCGCCGACTTGGAAAAAATCGAAGAATTCCCTTGCGGAAACGCCGCGGGGCCGATAGACGGGATTGTCTGACGCCGCTTTACGGCGGCCCTGGACGAAGTCTGGACTTCCGGGTCGGGTTTGCCCCCTGTTACACGACGCGTCGTGTAACACCCCCCCAAATCCGACCGGTCGCTGATTAACACTGTTAGCCAAAGAATCATGAACGCTAAATACTTAACCGTGATGATTGCGGCACTTTCATTGGCTACGGCGATTGGTGAGGATCGGATACACGGCGTGAGCAAGGCAGGTATCGACACCCTATTTGAGGCGGATGCAGTACTGACCGATGCCGAGGTCGCCGTTGTTGCCGATTTGGCACGTCAGTGCGGCCTTCCATCAGTAAGACAAATCGGCACCTATAATCAGAGGGTGCAGAGCTCGGAAGCTGAATATGTCATCAGGGCTGTGAGTGAAGAGGTGCCTAGCGGAAGAGAGTATAAAGTCAGCTGTGTTTCGGTCTGGAATGGAAAATGGAATCCGGGTGTCAGAAAAAATCGGAAGATACTAAAAAGTCGTGGCGATTTTTGGATCGAAGACAAAATTGAGGTATATCGATTTGCGATTTTTGCCGCGCACTGTGGACCAATTCGCGTTCATCTTGATGACAGCATGCCGTTGTCGGTAGCTGACAAAGTCGTTGCAGCGATGGACGCCAGCAAACTTCGCTTTAAGGATGCGACCTTGAAGAAGAGTTTTGATGAAATCGCCAAGAATTGGGGCACTGTCATCTCACATCCAGCGGCAATTTACATGCACGAGGGCGGTAAGTGCACTATAGAGTTACCGTCTTCTGGCATGTCTTCCGGAGTGTCGATGGTGTGCATCTTGGATCTTAATGGTGAACTGACCGTCGTCGAAGTAAATAAATGGAATATATAATGAACGCGTTTCCAGGAAAACGGCTAACAACGAGCGGATGGCAAGACGCCACAAGTCCCTCAATCACCCCACTAACTCAAACCAATCACGCGTCTGCCATCGCTCAGACGTTCGGCAACAAAAATCAGACCAATGAAAACTACCATTCTCTGCTGCTTTGCAGTCCTTGGGCATGTCAACGCCGGAGAATCATTGCACATGCTTCCTGTTTCAGGGGTCACGCCTGCCACCCCCTCCCTTGAGACCGCATTC
>CAISTY010000114.1 GCA_903888515.1 Akkermansiaceae bacterium
ACCGTTGCCCAGATCGAAGAAAATGCCGGGGCCGCCACCGGCCGCGGCCGCGAGCGGAGCGTTTTCCAAAGTGCCTTCAATGACATGGGCGCGGCGCAGGTCCAGTTGGGTGTCCAACATGCTGAATGAAGATGCGTAGTCACTGCCTGCCGCGACCGGCTTGGTCTCCACCTGCTTGGCCTTGAGCTTGTCGTTGTGCTTCCACCACTTGAGCCGCAGGACGCCTTCGCCATCCATTTCGACATCCTTGAGAGGCGCGGCATAGACCGGACCGTTTTGATAGAAATGGTTGACCAGCGGTCCGCCGGGCGCCGTGTGGAAGAAACGGGGGAAATAGATATCACACCCGCGGCCAAAAACATTGGGATTCTTCTTCTGCGCAAGGAACGGCCCCTCCGGTTTGTCTCCGACTGCGACACGACCTTCGCTGATGAGCATATAGTACTTGGTGCCGATCTTCTGGATTCCGCCGAATTCACCGCCAATATCACCCTCGACGGGTGGCAGCGCCGTCCACGCAATGCCGTCTTTGCTCTCGGCAAATCCGAACCCGCAGGGACGATACTTGACTTTGGTTGCATCCGGGTTGGCGGTGAAATAGCCATACAGACTGCCGTCGGGGCGCTGGATGGCGTCGATGCAGTCCCATCGGCCTTTCTCCTTGTACCAGCGGACGTCCTGCACAAAACGGTGCTTCTCGTCCACCTTTGTCCAGTCCAGCAGGTTCGTGGAGGTCACAAACATGATGTCCTGTTTGTCGCCGAACCATTCCGAGTAATTCATCACCCACCGGTGGCTCGTCTCGAAGTCCGGCGACTTCCAGATGTGTCCCGTGCCCATCCACTTGACGCCTTCACGAGGTTTGACCACCACGCCGTGTTGCTTCCAGTGGACGCCGTCTTCGGAGGTGGCCAACTCGTGTCCGTCCCATCGCCCGCCGGTTCCTGCCAGATAATACATGTAGTATCGGCCCTCATGGTAATACATCCATGTGTCCCAAATCTTACCCTTGCGCAATGGGGTGAAAAATCCGGCCTGGATCACGGGGATCCCGGATGGATCGTTAGACATGCGAACATTATCTCCCTTGCCCGGTTCGGCGTGTGCCCCCAGTCCCATGCCGAACACCGCCGCACCGATTAACACTTTTCCATTCATGCTCCTCAACAGTGGGGAGTTTCCCTCACGATTGGCAACTCCGGCAGGTGGAGCGGCGAACACGGAACTGGCTGCCAGACCGGCACCCATAAGCGTGGTGTTTCCTGAAAACGAGCGGCGATTCATGGTGGGATTCATAATAAGTGTGGTTTGATGGTTTGTCCGTGATTTACATGCAACTCCGGCTTCATGAAGTTTTTTTGAGTTTTAATTCATGTCGGCTCGAAAGCCCGTCGAGCATCATGGTGACGATGGTGCAGCACATGCCGATGTAGGGGACACCCAGCGGTTTGCCGGTGACGGGATTGTAATGTTCGCTGATGCCGTTCTTGAGGGCGTTGGCAATGGTCTTGTCGGCGATATCCGCGGCGATCTTCTGGTAGCCATGTTGCGCAAAACCGCCCGCCACCTGATAATTCGGGGCGGGCCAGATGTCGCCGCGCCAATAGCCGTTCGGATTCCATCGTTTGTCCTTCCGGTCCACGGTTGTGATCGGCAGCGGCGTTTGCCAATGCTCTGTCATGAATGCTTCCGCCATCCGTTTGGTCATCGCCTCAGTGGGAACATCCGTCGCCAAAGGTATCCAGCTTCCGATGGTCGCTGTCTTGATTTTTTCCAAAGTATCCCGTTTCACCGAGAGGAAGCAGCCGGACTCTTCGTCCCACATGTGTTGGCGCATGGCGGCGACGGATTTCCCGATCCGTTGCTGGCGGCGTTTGGCCATCGCGGTATCGCCCATGATCTCTGCCAGACGCATCAGGCTGTTTTCCCCCATGATGAGATAAGCCGTGTTTCCGGAAGCGCAGATGTCTCCATACCACGCGCCTTCGTCGGGTCCTTTCCGGGTTGGATGGACAGTGAGATTCAAGTCGTCCAGATTGCATTCGTAATCGAAGGTTTCATAGCGCGCGTGCTGGACCACGCCGCTGTAAGCGCCGACGGCGATCAGGCCGGCATTCGTCACATCGCGTTCGCGCCAATACCATTCGTGAAATTTTTCCAATGGCGCGAGGCTTTGACGGAGGAGTTCCTTGTCGCCATTGCGCTTGAAGACGCGCTCCAGCCCCCAGGCAAGGATGGGAATCTGCGAATAAGCCGGGTACTTGTTCCAATCTTTTCTGTTGGGCTCTATCATGCAGGGGATCATGTCATGCGCATAATCGGGGCGCACCGCGTTCCAGCGTTCCTGAAAATCCCAATAGTTCTGGAAAATGTCGCGGATCACTTCCTTCTGGTCGGGCAGGATGGCCAGAAGGTCCACCACAAACATCGTATCCCAGAGCCACTGGCCGTAGAAGGCATTCCCGGTGCCAGCCAGCAGCCAGCGGCGTTTGAAGATGCCTTCCGGCGGCTTGATCTTTCCGAGGACGCATTGCCGGAACACATCCTCCGCCAGACGAAGAAGCTCCGGATCTTTTGATTCAAAAAGTGATTTGATGTCGAGCGTTGACGCTGCCGTTGCCGCCCGGCCGGTCGCAGCCAGTCGGGACAGCAGCAGTGAGCCCATGCCAGCCATCAGGCTTTGGTGCATGAAAGTTCGGCGGTTCATAGATGTCCTTTCGTTCATATTTCGTCGGGGTTGGCGGTATAGGCGGCGGGCACTACACCCCCGTCCTTCCATTCTGCGATCGGCAGTTCCAGATCCCGGATCAGGCCATGGCGGATATCCAGTACGCAGCCGTGAATGGTCGGGTAGGAATGATAGTGATGCATGCGCCTCCGTCAGGTTGCGGTCAGCAGGCGCAGTGCCTCGGCGTACTTTGCTTCGGTCCCTTCAAGCACTTCCCGGGGAAGCCTCGGCGAAGGGGCTTTTTTATTCCAGTTTTGAGTCTCGAGCCAGTCGCGCACGAACTGCTTGTCGAAGGACGGCGGCGAGATTCCGACCGCATAGCTTGACACCGGCCAGAAGCGGGAGGAGTCCGGGGTGAGCACCTCATCGATCAGGTGAACGACGCCGGCCTCGTCGAGACCGAATTCGAACTTGGTATCGGCGATGATGATGCCCTTGGGCGCGGCATATTCGGCGGCCTTGGAGTAAATCATGATCGAGGCGTCGCGGACTTGCCGTGCGATATCGTCGCCGACGATTTGTCTGGCCTGATCAAAGGAAATATTTTCGTCGTGTTCTCCGGCCGGGGCCTTGGTCGAGGGGGTAAAGAGCACTGCGGGCAACTTTTGGGCTTCCTGGAGGCCGGCCGGCAGGGCATGGCCGCAGATCGTTCCGGTTTTTTTATAGTCCTTCCAGCCGGAACCGATCAGGTATCCGCGGACGATGGCTTCGATGGCCAAGGGTTTCAGTTTTTTGACCACGATGGAGCGACCTTCAATCTGGCTTTGCTCGTCGGCGGCCACCACTGAAAGGGGATCGATGCCGGTGACATGAGTGGGAAGGAGCTTCCCGTACTTCTCGAACCAGAAATTCGACATGGCCGTCAGTATCTTTCCCTTGTTCGGGATCGGATCCTCGAGGATGACGTCAAAGGCGGACAGGCGATCGGTTTGGACCACCAGGAGCTTGTCGTTTCCGACGGCATAAATGTCCCGCACCTTGCCGCGATGCAGCAATGGAAGCGATTTTAGTTCTGTCTGAAGCAAGCCGGTCATACGAATCTCCTCGGGCGTCGACGTAGTCATTTTTTGCATAGTCGGGGGCAATGGCCCTAAAGTCAAGTCGCCAAGGATGCCCAAAGCCCGCCTAAAAAAACAGGCCCCGGGGATTTCCCGGAGCCTGTTTGTGAGTGTTATGAAAAACCGCGGATCAGCCCTCTTCAGGGATGCGCATGGAGTAGAACGAACGATAGACGAAGACCAAGGCGACCAGGAAGAAGAAGCCACCGATCATGTTTTTGACCGATTGGTCTTTCATGGTCACGGCGATTTCCACGGCGAGCAGACCGAACAGGGTGGTGAACTTGATCACCGGATTCATCGCCACGGAAGAAGTGTCCTTGAAGGGATCGCCCACGGTGTCGCCCACCACGGTGGCATCATGCAGTTCGGTGCCTTTTTCACGCATGTCCACTTCGACGATCTTCTTGGCATTGTCCCATGCGCCGCCGGCGTTGGCCATGAAGATGGCTTGGAACAACCCGAAGAACGCGATGCCGATCAGATAGCCGATGAAGAAATACGGGCTAAAGAACGGCAGACCGAGCGCGAAGCAGAACACCACGATGAAGATATTCCACATGCCCTTCTGCGCGTATTTGGTGCAGATGGCGACGACTTCCTTGCTATCCTTGTCCGACGCGGTGGTACTATCGAGGTTCATGTTTTCCTTGATGTAAACCACGGCGCGGTAGGCACCGGTGACAACCGCCTGGCAGGAAGCGCCGGTGAACCAGTAGATCACCGAGCCACCCATGACCAAACCGAGGATGATTTCGGGTTGCACGATCGAGAGTTTGTTGACCACGCCGCCGAACATGTTTTCCAACAGCATGATGATGCCGAAGACCATGGTGGTGGCACCCACCACAGCGGTGCCGATGAGCACCGGTTTGGCGGTGGCCTTGAAGGTGTTGCCGGCGCCGTCGCCCTTTTCGAGTTGATACTTGGCATTCTCAAAATCGGGAGTGAAGCCGAAGTCCTTCTTGAGTTCCGCGGCGACGCCCGGGTGGCTTTCGATTTGGCTCAATTCATAGACGGACTGGGCGTTGTCAGTGACCGGGCCGTACGAGTCCACCGCGATGGTCACCGGACCCATGCCGAGGAAACCGAAGGCCACCAGGCCGAACGCGAAGATCGGCGCGGCGAACTTGAATTGCTCCGGCATGATGGCCATCAGGTCGGCATGGGTCGAAAACTGCCAGGCTCCGAACATCAACAGCATGATGATCAAACCCATCCAGAAGGCGGAGAAATTGCCGGCCACAAAACCCGATAGAATGTTGAGGGATGCGCCGCCGTGCTTGGAGCAATTGGTCACTTCCTTGACGTGACGCGAGTTGGTGCTGACGAATATCTTGGTGAACTCGGGAATCAGCGCACCGGCAATCGTGCCGCAACTGATGATCATCGACAGCACCCACCACAGGTCCGGAAGCGCCTTGCCGGCGAACTCGAAGTTTCCTAACAGCACCTTGCTGGCCAGGAAGGTGACGCCGATGGACACCGCCGAGGTCAGCCACACCAGGTGAGTGAGAGGGGCTTCGAAATCGAAGTCTTTCTTGCCACCAAACATCGCCTTGCTGATGACTTCATTGACGAGATAGGAACCCAGCGAGGTCACGATCATCAGCGTGCGCATGACAAACAACCACACAATGAGCATCGCGCAAACTTCCTGGCTATCAGCAAGCGCCAAGGCAAGGAACGCGATCAGCGCCACGCCGGTAACGCCGTAGGTTTCAAAGCCGTCAGCCGTCGGGCCCACCGAGTCGCCGGCATTGTCGCCGGTGCAGTCGGCGATGACGCCCGGGTTTTTCGGATCATCTTCGGGAAGCTTGAAGACGATTTTCATCAAGTCCGAGCCGATGTCGGCGATCTTGGTGAAGATACCGCCGCAAATCCGCAGCACCGAGGCACCTAGCGATTCGCCGATGGCGAAGCCGATGAAGCAGGGGCCGACGAGTTCGGTGGGCAGGAAGATCAGGATGCAGATCATGAAGAACAACTCGACGCACACTAACAGAAGGCCGACACTCATGCCGGAGCGCAGCGGGATGCCAAGCGTGGCGAGCGGATCACCCTTGAGCGCGGAGAACGCGGTGCGGGAATTGGCCACCGTGTTGATGCGGATGCCGAACCATGCCACCCCGTAGGATCCGAGGATGCCGAGCACCGAGGCCGCAAGGATGACGGCCACATGCATCGGTGTGTTGCTTTGCAGCACCCCGAAGTAGTAGATCATGCACGCCGCGATGAGCAGCCACAGGATCGCCAGGAACTTGCCTTGGGTGAAGAGGTAGGTCTTGCAGGTTTCCCAAATGGTGTTGGAAACCGTGGCCATGCTCTGGTGCACCGGCAGGGCCTTGGTTTGGTTGTATTGCAGAAGCCCGAACAACCCTCCAAGGATACACACCACGATGCCCGCAAGCATCAAAGTGTGCCCGGTCACGCCACCGAGCGACGAAAACGTCACGGAGTCGAGTTTGGGGATTTTCAGGTCGGCCTCACTCGCGAATGCGCCGCCCGCACCCGCGAGCGATAAGGCTGTTGTCAGAACAAGTTGTTTCAGATGTTTCATAAACGCGGCGGAATGCTGGAGGCTCACCGGGCGCAGCGCTAGCCATTTATTCTGAAAATCCATGCGCATCCGACTGTGACGGCGTTTTTTCAGGCAGCACAGATGTTCAATCGGACAGCAGGATGTCGTGTGCGACGGCGCATGTGGCGAGGTTTGACAGCCCGCTCATCATGGGTATTCTCCGCCCCTATCCAAACATCCACTCCCACTCCCATGAGCGACACGACCCCTGAAAAGCATGTCTTCCAAGCCGAGATCCAGCAATTGCTTGATCTGGTGGTTCATTCCCTGTACACCGACAAGGAGATTTTTTTACGCGAGTTGATCTCGAATGCTTCGGATGCGATGGAAAAACTCCGCCACGTTGAGGCGACCGAGAAGAATGTCCACCAACCGGAGCTTCCGCTAGAGATCCACATCACCACCGACGAGGAGGCCAAGACCCTGACCATTGCCGATCATGGCATCGGCATGGGCCACGACGAACTGGTGAAAAACCTCGGCACCATTGCCCACTCGGGAACCAAGGCGTTCCTCAAGTCCATACACGAGGGAACCGCCGCGCCGGCCAACATGATCGGCCAGTTCGGCGTGGGTTTCTACTCCGCCTTCATGGTGTCCGACAAGGTGTGTGTGCATTCCCGCAGTTGGCATGCGGACAGCGCCGAACTCATGTGGACCAGCGATGGCAAGAGCAGTTATGAAATCGAAGAATCCCCGGGTCTGGATCGCGGCACGAAAATCGTCATGCACCTCAAGGAGGATTGCACGCAATACGCCACCGAATCCCGCATCAAACACCTCATCGAAACCTATAGCAACTTCGTCGGCTTCCCGATTTTACTCAACGGCAAGCGGGTCAACGAGGTCGAGGCGCTGTGGTTGAAAAACAAATCCGCAATCAACGACGAGCAATACAAGGCGTTCTATCAGTTTGCCTGCAAGGCTTTCGACGAGCCGTGCTACCGTCTGCACTTCAGTGCCGACGCGCCGCTCGCGATTCACGCACTGGTGTTCGCCCCGACCGAAAATCCGGAGCGCATGGGATTCAGCAAGGTCGATTGCGGGGTGGCGCTTTACAGCAGCAAGGTGCTCATTGATGCCTCACCCGAGGATCTGCTGCCCGACTGGATGCGCTTCATGAAGGGCGTCGTGGACAGCGCCGATCTGCCACTCAACATCTCCCGCGAAACGATGCAGGACAGCGCGCTGATGCGCAAACTGGGCAGCGTCATCAGCAAGCGGGTGATCCGGATGTTCGAGAAGGAGAGCGAGGCGGATCCCGCGAAATACCGCACGTTCTATCGGAAATTCGAGCGTTTCTTCAAGGAGGGTGTCGCCACCGATTTTGCGAACCGTGAGGCGCTCGCCAAACTGTTGCGCTTTGAGTCGTCCCTCACCGAAGCGGGCACCGTTTGCGGATTCACCGACTATGTGTCCCGCATGAAAGACGGCCAGGATGCGATTTATTATCTCGTGGGCCCGGGGCGCGAGCAGATCAATAGCAGCCCGTACCTCGAGGCCTTCAAGACCCGCGGCCTGGAAGTCATCTATTTCACCGATGCCATCGATGAATACGTCGTGGAATCACTCGGCACCTTTGATGGGAAAAAACTGGTTTCGGTCCGCCATGGCGGCGTGGAGTTGGAGGATCAGGCGACAACAGGCGAAACACTCACCGAGGATCTCACCTCCGCGCTCTGCGCTTTCCTCAAGGCCGAACTCGGTGATCGCGTGCTGTCGGTTGCCAGCGGAAAACGGTTGGTCGAAAACCCGGTCATCGCGCTGGTGCCCGCCAATGCCCTGAGCCCCCACATGCGCCAGATGATGAAGGCCATGGACGAGAACTTCAAAGACGAGGTGAAAGTCGAACTGGAAATCAACCCGCGCCATCCGCTAATCCGCAAACTCGCCGCAGCAAAGGACGACAACCCGGATCTCGCACGCTTGGTCGCATGCCAATTGCTCGACAACGCCCTGATCGCGGCCGGCCTGTTAGAAGACGCGCGCGACACCGTCAGTCGCATGAATACCCTGATGGAAAAGGCGCTCGGCACGGCATGAGTCACACCAGCGGAGAACGCCAAGGGAAGAGATTGAGGATTGAGGATTGAGGATTGAGGATGGAGGATTGAGGATTGAGGAAAAGATTTTCTAACCGCCAAGTCGCCATCAAAGAACGCCAAGGGAAGAAAAAAGGGAGCACGGGCATTCCTGCCCGTGTCTTCTCTTCTACTCATATAGGGCCAATTACTCTCACTGCCGCCTTGGAGGGGAGCATGATGCTCCCCGCACGGTCTGGCGCAGGATGCGCCAGCCACTATTTGGTCGGGCATGGAAAAGCTGAAAGCTGAACCTAATAGGAAAAATGGAACCGTCGATTGACGACGTGTCTCTCAATACGTATGAGTTCATGGGACGCCGATTAACCCGGAGCACTTAACGGGCGGCGTTTTGCAGCGGTGCAGAGAGAACCAGCGTCGTTGGATTCTTCATGGCTGGTCTCCTTGTTGGCTGAGTTGACTGATCTACTATTTTCCGGCCAACGGTAGCGGCCGGAAGTCGGGTTCGTTTTTCCATTTGAGGTTCTTCTTGCCGTCGTGAGTGCCGTAGAACGGCGCATTGGCGTCGATCCAGGTGACGATTTTGATGAACTCCTCTTTGGTGAGTCCGGCCTTGCAGGGATCTTTGCCAATCCGCTCGACCAGCTTGCTACGATGCGACCCGAAGCTCAGCGGCTGCTCCAGCGGGACATAGGAGCTGCCGTAACTGCACGTCTGCAGGTAGCTGACGAATCCCTTGTTCAGCAGATTTTCGTAGGAGCGATTCCACAGCGTTGTCAGCTCGCCGGTGAGGGACAGTCCGCCCTTGGGCGCATCGTCGCCATGGCAACTCACGCAGCGTTTGTTCATGATCGGCTGAACGTCCAGAGGGTAGTGCACCGCGCGCGGGCCGGCATCGCCCGGCTGCGGATAGAGCGCCTTCACGCCGTGGGCCATGGCCAGCGGACGAGTCGTGTCTCTCAGGTTGGGCGCTTTCCGGCGGAACTCGTGGCAGCCGACGCAGGACCGGTTTTCGCCCGGCATCAGGTTGATGAACGTCCGCATCCGGTGCAGCTCCATGTAGTTCTCGTCCAATGCCTGGAAGAAGAGATTCTTGTTGGCCGGCACCGTGAAGAAGGCCGAGCCATCCTCGTACACCGTGGCGATGCCGTGGATGTACTTTCGCGCCACATCGCCCTGGAGGCTCACCGCCAATGCCTGCTGGCCCGCGCTGTCGCCCTCGGGTGCCTTCACGCAATCTTCCCAAGTCAGGTTCATGGCCTCCATCACACGGATGTACTTGACCCGGCCACGCTCGATCCCCGGCAACCCCTGATACACGTCGTTCAGGAACATCGTGGCCAGCTTCGGGCTTTCCTTCGCGGCCGCCGCGGTGACCGGGGTAACGTCCGTGGGCCTGCGGCGCGGCAGCAGCGGCATCGGCTGCAGACAGGACATGGTCGCGTCGCGGTAAAGTTCCGCCCGGTTGCCCCACGCGTCCAGCGCGTAGATCCCCAACTCCGCCCCTGGGCCGTACTCGACGCCACCGGGTCCGGGTTGATGAGACACGAGGAAGAACGTTTCCGAGAACGGGTACGGTTCCCGGAAATATCCGATGCTGCGGGGCATGCCGTACATGCCCGGATACCTGACCTCGGGCGTGAGATTCTCCATCGCGTCGGCGGTATTCCTGTGGCGGCGATTATCGATCAGCACGATAGGACCGTGCTGTCCTCCGTGGTGTCCCGCCGCCGTCGTGACAATCCGGCGGCTACCCGGAATGCTGCGCGCGTGCATCATGGCGGCCGGGCAAATGACATTGTTCTTGTACACGTGGTCCGAGCCGCTGCCGTCGGGGCGCACCGCCCACAGGCTCTGCACGTTGGCGAAACCCTTGTCGACGTACTCCCAGCGCATGTAGACCACCCGGCCGTCATCCAGCACGCAGGGGCTGGTCTCGTTCACCTGGCCTTGTGAAATACACGTAATATTCCCGCCGTCGGCGTCCATGACGTGCAGCGACGTTACCGTCGCAGGGAAGCAGAGGACCTGCCGTTGGGAGCGCGTGGAGGCAAACATGAGCTTGCCGTTGGGCAGGTAGACCGGGTCGATATCGTCGTACCCGTTTCCGCAGATACCCTTGGAGCATCGTATGGCCTCGTCCTCGTCGGCTCCCCCCCGCGTGATCTGGCGCAGGCTCTTGCCCGCTACCCGTTGACCGGTCTTGGGGTCGATGTCGATTTCGTAGATGCGATACGACTTGTCCTTCGCCGCGTAACAGAAGATGACCTTGTCGGCATCGAACGACAGGTCGAAGCGCCCGAACACCCCGTTGGTCAATTCCGGGACCAGCGGGGTGACTTTGCCATCGGCGGATACCGGGGAGAGGACACAGAGATTGCCGCCGGCGTCGATACGGTTCAGGTGCCCTGTATAGGTGCTTGCGCCTGCATACTTCTGCCTGAGGAAGAGTAGCTTGTCGAACTTCAACGCCGGATGGTTCAGCATGGCCCGGCGGCGCAGCGATTTCAGCGCGGTATCGGCTGTCTGTTGATCATTCGTCGAGCCCCCGGCGGCTTGCAGTTGTTTCTTTTCCAAATCGGCCAGTTCGGTCAGGTACTGCGGGCCTTGGGCGTACTGCGGGCCGAACGTCTTGACGGTATCCTTGATGGCCAGTCGCAGGGCCTCCGTGTTCACGGCGTCCGCGGGCAGAAAGACGTTGCGATACCGCACCGGGATCCGGCTGAGGTCGAGCTTGCGCTGCGGCGCCTTCCAGTCCTTGGGAAACGCCACCGGCGATTCCAGCGATAGCGTGATCGGGTTGGGCGGCGGCCCGTTCCGGGTCAGCTTCAGCGTATGCTTGCCTGCGGTGATCGGGATCTCGCAGGACGTTTCCCACTCCGCGCCATGTTTGTCCCAGGTGCGTTCAGGCAGCCCTTCTGTTAGAGCCGGGTTCTTGCGATCCGGATAGGGTGGCGCATTGCAGGTCATCTTGAGGCAGCATTTGCCCACCGGCTTGTTGTCGAGCAGGATATCCGCCGGATACACCCCGGCCGACGCGTAGCGCACTCTGAGCGTGTAGGTCGCGTCGACGGGAAATTCGATATCGTACTCGGCCACCCACGGCAGCGTGTCGCCGGCGGTCAGCATCAGTTCGGGATGCTTGTCGCGGAAATCTCCATATATGCCCGGATTCTCGGAAACGCGCGCATTGCCGCGATCGAACTCCCACGCGTTGATCTCCAGTTTGCCGGCCACCTTGTTCGCAGCGGACAGCGGCACCGCAGTCAGACCCCATAACGCCGCAGCCCATGCAATCATGATTCCAAAGCGTTTCATTTCCTCTCCTTTTCCAGTTATGGGTTTTGATTTCCAGTGATGGGTTTTAAAGTGATAGAACGAATTCGATGAGGTCGTTCAGTTCCACCGGCGACAACTTCTGGGTGCGCCCGTGCATATCCTTCGGGTTGTACCGGGTGAAGACCTCTTTGATATCGTAAGCGCGGCCATCGTGCAGGTAGGGGGCGGTGCGCCAGCATTCCACCAGTGTGGGGGTATCCAACGGCT
>CAISTY010000115.1 GCA_903888515.1 Akkermansiaceae bacterium
GACCCGGGAGGAGGCTGCGCGGGAGGCGGAACAAGCGGGCGATATTCCGTTAGGGAAGATGCTGCGGTGCCGGGTGAGGTATTTCACGGATGGCGCGGTGATTGGCAGCCGGAGTTTTGTGAACGAGGCGTTTGCGAGCGCGCGGGAGCGCTTTGGATCGCGGCGCAAGGACGGCGCGCGCAAGATGCGAGGCAGTGGCGCGGCGGCGGCGGGAACACTGTGGAGCGCGCGGGATTTGCAGAAGCGGGTCGGCTAGAGGATAGCGGATGAGGATACAACGGTTGCTTGTTCCTGCTCGTCGCCGCGACCCGGGCATTTATTTCCATTTTCTTGTTTTATTTCCCTGCATGCCATGATCTTGCGCAGATTGACCCGCCACACGCTCACGCTCTTCCAACAGTAAAGAATGCGGGCTGGACAGGCGGCGGCAGGGGATTTATCTTCGCGCATGGATTGCAACAACGTGTTTGCCCCGCAGGGCGGAAAGATGGAAGTCGAAGAAGGATTGGATTTCTCCCCTAAATTCGACTCTAACGGGTTGATCCCGGCACTGGCGATGGACGCGAGCACCCGCGAGCCGCTGATGCTCGCCTACATGAACGAGGAATCGCTGCGGCGGACGCTGGAAATTGGCGAGGCCGTTTACTGGTCGCGCTCCCGGCAGGAATTCTGGCACAAGGGTGCCACTTCCGGTCATATCCAGCGCATCGTGGAAATCCGGACGGATTGCGATCAGGACGCGCTTATTCTGATGGTGGAACAAGTGGGAGCGGGTGCCTGCCATACCGGCCGGGGTTCGTGTTTTTACCGCAAGGTTGTTGCCTGCGCAGGTGCCGGAATCACGGCGAAGCTGGAGTGGATCGGCCCCGGAAAGTCGTTTGATCCATCTGCGGTTTATGGCAAACCTTGAATTGGCGCAATTTCGCGGTTGCAATTGGCCCATTGATCCGCTAGCTCTCCGCCCCGCGCGTCAAGGCACCCTGCCCTGTTCCCGCAGAGTCCACCCTATTTTGCGAAAGAGGATCCCATGAACATCATTGATAAAATCGAACAAGAACAAATGAACCCCGACCTCACTCCATTCCATGTGGGAGATACCGTGAAGGTCCATTGCCGCGTGGTGGAAGGGGGCAAGGAGCGGATCCAGATTTTCGAAGGTTTGGTCATCGCCCGCCATGGCTCCAACGTGAACGCGGCGTTTACGGTACGCAAAATATCATACGGCGAGGGAGTGGAGCGGGTGTTTCCGATGCATACTCCGCGGATTGCCAAAATCGAAGTCGTGAACAAAGGCAAAGTGCGCCGCGCCAAGTTGCACTACCTCCGCAAGCGTGTCGGCAAGCGCGCCCTGCTCGTCAAGTCCGCCAACTGAGCCGCCGAGTTCGGCATTTTCAGCAACGCCTCACCCGGCCACCGGGCGGGGCGTTGTGTTGGTGCAAACCTGCGGTTTTAGCTTCCCCATGAGAGGCGAGTGAGTCAGTTTCCCGATATGCGTGTCCCCAATCCATGGGTCCTGTTGCTCTGCCTCGCCCTGATCTTGAGTGTTTGGTGGTGTGGTACCCGCAAAAGCGACTTCCTGACGCCTCCTTCTGAATTAAAACTGGCTGAAACCCGCACGCAGGTCGAGGCGTCCTTGCCGGAAGCGGATCATCCGGAAGACGCGGTTTCCGCCCCTTCCATGGTGAAGGAACAGGCACCTCCGGCACCCGTCGAAAAACCCAAACCTGTCATTGATCCGGGCGACATCACCCGCACGCCAACCCTCCACGAATACAGCAACCTCGCGCCGAAGAAAGGCACCGCCTATTTGATGGATCTTGCGGTATTGCTTGAGGCCAAAAATGCCTCCCAGCGTGCACTGCTTGCTTGGGAGCGGGTGCTTGACACGGCCAAGCCGGACAAAAACCAGGCAGGCACGGCCATAGCCGCCATCATGCGCTTGCGTCCTACCGTGCCGGATTGGAACACCGAGCGCACCAAAGCCATTGCCATCACCCTGCATGCCGGAACCGGCAAAAAACACGTCAAAACCCTCATCCCCGTCCTCGAAAAATCCGCCCGTGAGTTGGAATGTGCATCAGCGGGCATTCTTAAAGTCACTGCCATCGTACACGCCAGTCGCGGCAACCCGTCCATCTCCGGGCCCGCGCCCGTGGCTCTCTGGATCACGGGGTCAGCCAAGAACTCCCTATCCACCGCAGTGCTTGCGTTCATCATCGAATCCCCCCAATCCCTTCACGACGATCTGCGCAAAGCGATGTACCTGCTGATTCGCGAGCAACTCGGCCAGGACGCGATCCGCACCCCACCTGCGGCCTTGGCTGATGGCGAGAACGCGTTAGATGCGCTCAACAGCCACATCACCCGCCTGGGCTGGGAAAAACTTGGCACCCAGCTCAAGCCCCCTCCGAAAAAGGATGAACCGCTTGTAAAAAAGCCGAAAATTCATTAGTATTGCTCTGTTTCATACACGGATCCGCACATCGCTTACGTTAACGATCATAGCAACATGATTCGCCGCCTCGCCATCCTGCTTGTCACGGTCTCGTCACTGGCGCTTGCCCAAGATGACCCCACCGGCGCAGACACCACCCCGCCCGATCCAAAACCACCGACCACTCCCGAAAAAAAGCCTGTGGTGGAGAAACTGGATGAATCCCGCTATCGGATCGGCGATATCGCCTTCGACAAACAATCCCGGGAAATCCGCTTTCCCGCCAAGGTGAACATGTCCCAAGGTTTGCTCGAATACCTCATTGTCCTCGTCAAGGGCAAAGTCCACGAAGCACTTCTGGTCACCGAGATTTCCCCCACCCACCTGAATTTGGCGTTCACCCTGCTGCGCTATCCCCCGTCACCCGAATTGTTTTCACTTACGGATAAAAACGGCCGGGTGCTTGATGAGCATCCCAAGATTTCCGCCGCCGTGAAAGCCGGCGCACGCATCGCGATCGACGTGGAATGGGACGATCAGGGCAAGACCCGCCGCCTCCCCGTCAACCAGTGGATCCAACACACCGTGACCAGCGCCAACATGAAGGCCGGCCCATGGCTTTACAGCGGATCGGATTTCCAAAAGGGCCAATACATCCCCTCGATGACCGGTGACATCTGCGCCATCATGGTGGATCCCGGTGCCATCACCAATTATCCCGCCGACGACAACGGGGACAATGTCTGGTTCGCGTTTCCGAAACGCGTGCCACCCGTGGGAACCCCCGTAACCGTCATCATCTCCCCCTATTCGAAAACCACACAACCCAAGAAACCATGAAATCCCTAACTCCCATCATTCTGCTAGGCGCGGCCCTCGCCACCGCAGCACCGGCAAACCAGGATCGCTACGAATCGCTGCGCCAGGAAATCCGCCAGTCCATCGCGCGCGGCAACAACTGGCTGAAGACCCAACAGAAACCGCAGGGCAACTGGGACGACGGCGAACTGCCCGCGTTCACCGCGCTGGCCCTCAACGCGCTGGTCCGCGACCCCAACCTCGACCGCTCCGCCGGGTTGCCCGAACCCCTGGAAAAAGGCTACGCATGGCTGCTTGCGCAACAAAAGGAGGACGGTGGCATCTACAACCGCGGCCTCTCGGTATATAACACCGCCATTGCCGTGACCTCCCTCATGGCCGCCAACCGCAAGAGCTTCGAACCCGCCGTGGTCAGGGCCCGCAAACACCTCATCAACAATCAATGGGATCTCGATAAACACAAGGAAAGCGACAAGGCGAATGCGGGTGGCATCGGTTACGGCTCGGACAAGGAGCACTCGGATCTATCCAACACCTATTTCGCCATCGAAGCTCTCGCCCTTTCCAAGAAAGTCATCGATGATGGCAATCACGGCGACCAGCCCGACCTCGATTGGGGTGCTGCGGTCAAGTTCATCTCGCGCTGTCAGAACCTTGAGGAAACCAACGATCGGGAATGGGCGTCCAATGATCCCAAGAACAAAGGCGGCTTCGTCTATTCGCCGTTTGTTTCCAAAGCCGGTGAGGCGAAAACCCCCGAGGGCCGCACCGCCCTGCGTTCTTACGGCTCCATGTCCTACGCCGGTCTGCTGTCCTTCATCTACGCCAAAGTCAGTGCCGAGGATCCGCGCGTCATCGCCGTGAAGGAATGGCTCGGCAAAAATTATACCCTCACCGAAAACCCCGGCATGGGTGCGGAGGGATTGTATTATTACTATCAGACCATGGCCAAGGCCCTCTCCGCCGCCAATATCAAACAACTCAAACTCGACACCGGAAAGGAAGTCGACTGGCGCAACGAACTCGCCGGAAAACTCCTCGCCACCCAACGCGAAAACGGCTCGTGGATCAATGAAAACGGACGCTGGATGGAATCCAACCCGGTCCTCGTCACCGCCTTCACCGTGCTCGCCCTCGAGCAGATCCATGATTCCATCCCCACAAAATGAAGCCGGCCTGCGCGCTGTCATTAGAGCATCCCCCGTAGCGTGGGATTGTTTTTGTCATTGCTCAGGCAGGCTCATCAAGCCCGTCATGCACTGGCTGACAATCCGGTCAATTAGACTAAGGCCACCAGAGTCAGGCAGGAGTGCCTGAGCTACAGGTGGCCGCGTAACAGGGGCGCGCGGTGGGGACTACCTGGGCAGTTACCCGGGATGAATATGGTGGCTCGAGCCGGAATCGAACCAGCGACACGTGGATTTTCAATCCACTGCTCTACCAACTGAGCTATCGAGCCATTAACCCGCGGGCGGATGCTTGCGGACGGGGCGGGAGTAAAGGAGAAGGTTGGCGGTTTGACAATCGGAAAATAGCGGGGGGTGCGATTTTCCTAGGGAAGCGGGATACGATCGCTCATTTGAGGAAGACTTCGCGGGCTTTTGCGCCATCGCCCGGGCCGACGATGCCGCGTTGTTCGAGGATATCGACCATGCGGGCGGCGCGGGTGTAGCCGAGGCGCAGGCGGCGTTGCAGCAACGAGGTGCTGGCCTTGCGCTCCTGGCGGACGACTTCGATGCATTTCATGATGAGTTCCTCGTCGGCTTCCGAGACGTCATCATCATCCTCCGCGTCGTTGTGGAGGGAGGCATGGATATCGGTTTCGAACCTGGGTTTTCCCTGGGCGGCGCAATGGGTGATGATGCGCTCGATTTCCGCATCGGTGACAAAGGCCCCCTGGGCACGCTCGAGTTTTGCCGAACCCGGCGGCAGATAGAGCATGTCACCCTTGCCGACGAGTTTTTCCGCGCCTTTGGTATCGAGGATGACGCGCGAGTCGAGTTGTGACGAGACTTGGAAGGCGATGCGGCACGGGATATTCGCCTTGATGATGCCGGTGACCACGTCGGCGCGCGGGGTTTGAGTGGCGATGATGAGGTGGATCCCTGCAGCACGGGCCTTTTGAGCGATGCGCGCGATGCACATCTCAACGTCCGCCGGAGCGGTCTGCATCAAGTCGGCCAACTCGTCGATCAGCACGACGATGTAGGGAAAACGGTCGGGAATTTTGTCCTCGAAGAGTTCGATCTCGAATTCCGCATCATCCTCGTCGGCTTCCGGGCCGAGTTCGCCTGCGGAAAGGGCGGCGGCGATGGATTCGATTTGCTCGTCGGGCACGTCATCGAGCGCCCACGGCGGTGCTTGGTGGCCGGCTGGCAGGGTGGGGTCCAGAAGGCGTTTGGTTTTGATGGGATGATCGGTCGGCGGGGTCGGTTCGATCGGATTGAAGAGATCGGTCTGGGTGGGAACGGGTTTATCCTTGCGCGGCCGGCTGTTGAAGCCATCGAAGTTTCTAACACTTTCGCGGGCGAAAATCCGGTAGCGTTTTTCCATTTCATTGACCACCCACTTGAGGGCCGCCACGGTTTTTTTCGGATCGGTGACCACCGGCACGACGAGATGCGGCAGGCGGTTATACATCTGCATTTCCACCACTTTGGGATCGACCATGATGAAGCGCAGTTCGTCAGGACCGAATTTGAAGAGCATCGAGGAGATGATCGAGTTGATGCACACCGATTTTCCGGAACCGGTGGCGCCGGCGACTAACAGGTGGGGCATGGCGGCGAGGTCGCCGATGACAGTCTTGCCGTACACATCCTTGCCCAGGGCCAACGGGATTTTCTTCTTGGCGGAACGGAACTCGGGATCATGCAGGAGTTCGTGGAGCGGCACGGCGATTTTCAGTGAGTTCGCGATTTCGATGCCGACGGTGTCCTTGCCGGGGATGGGAGCGAGGATGTTGATACGCTCGGCGCAGGTGGCGCGGGCGATGTCCGCCTCTAACTGTGAGATGCGCGACACGCGCAGGCCGGTTGACGGATAGATTTCGTAGCGCGTGATGGTGGGTCCGCGGGTGATATCGCCCGCGGTCACTTCGATGCCGAAGGCCTTGAGGGTTTCGATGATCATGCGCTGGGTGGAAAAAAGTTCCTCACGGTTGGCTTCGGGCGCGTCTTCATCCTCCTCGGGGTCGAGCAGGTCGAAGCCCGGCAATTCGTAGTTTTCGAAGCCCGTCACGGAGAGGGACTGGTGACCGGTTTTTTTCCGTTCGAACGGTTTGGTTCCGGGCACCACGGTCAAGTTCGCGCGCCGTTGGGAGGCGTCGAAAATCTGTGGCAGCGGAATGTCGCGCAACGGCAGCAGCGATTGAGGATCGGCATTCTCCTCCTCCTTGGCGGCTGCGGCTTTCGAGCTATCCCGGTCTTTCCGTCGTTGCTCGCGCTGGCGGTCGCGTTCGGCCATCATTTCCGCCTCGCGGGCAGCCGCTTTACCGGCCATGCCGCGGTTTTCCCGCCAGTGTGCGAATTTCATCCGCCCTAACCGCCAGCAGGCCTTGGTGAAACGCACCGGTTGTTGGCCGGTGAGCAGGATGAGGGCCACCAGATAAGCCGCGCTGGTCACCAGCAGGGTGCCAACGCGACTGATGAGATTGGCGAGGACGAAGCCGCCCAAGCCACTGCCTATCATCCCGCCGGGACTGTTGAGATGGCAACTGCGCGCCCAGTCCTTGCAGAAAAAATCCGCGGCATGCAGCCACGCGGCTCCGGCTAACAACAAGATGCCGAACCCAATGGCCATCTGCGGCCAGATACGGCCATTATAGGCCAGCTTGACGACACCGAACCAAACCAAACCCACCGGAATCAGATAGCCCGCCGCCCCGAAAATCAGGATTTGCAAAAACCCGAGCATGCCTCCCACCGGGCCGATCAGATTTTCCCCCGCCGCATCCGTGAGGTCGGCGAAGGGCTTGAACCATCCCCACCGCGGGAGATCCGCCGGACTGTATTTCACTAACGAAAGCAACAACAACACTCCCACGGTGATCCACAGAATCCCCGTGATCTCGTTGGTCCATCGCGACGGTTGCGCCACTTCACCACGTTTCTTGTTGTCCCGCGTTGCCATGCGTTGGTCAGCGGCGACATCATTCCCCGCATCGCGCCCGGGGGCAAGTTTGTTTTCATGGCCGGAAAATCAGCACATCCAAAGAAAAAGTGGCGGCGGAGAGCATCCGCCATTGCCGCATCCAACCACGGCCTGGAGGTTGGATGCCTACGCCACATTGTTCACTCCACCGTGACGCTTTTGGCGAGGTTGCGGGGTTGGTCGATTTCGCAGCCACGGAGGCGGGCGATGTGGTAAGCGAGGAGTTGCAGGGCGACTACGGCGGGGATGGTGGCCACCAGCGGGTGGCAGCGGGGAATGGTGATGAAGTCGTCCATGCTGGCCGCGGCTTCATCGTCGCCTTCGGTCACGATGCCGAGGATCCGGGCGCCGCGGGCGCGGCACTCTTCGATGTTGCCGAGCGTCTTGCTCTTGCCGGGAATGTCGCAGGCGATGGCGATGATCGGCGTCCCCTGCACTAACAACGCGATCGGACCATGCTTCAACTCGGCGGCATGAAAACCCTCCGCGTGAATGTAGGAAATCTCCTTGAGCTTGAGGGCCCCTTCCATGGCGACGGGATACATCGGGCCGCGGCCGATGAAGAACGCGTGCTCGTGGTGTGCATACGCCGCGGCGATTTCCGCGATACGGGCGTTTTGCTGGATGACCCGGCCAACCAATGCGGGAGTGTTTTCGATTTCCTTGGCGAATCGCATCCCATCGTCGCGGGAAAACCGCCGCCCGCGGCCGAGTTTCAGAGCCATCATCAACAGCACCGCCACCTGACAGGTGAAGGCTTTCGTCGATGCCACCGAGATTTCCGGCCCCGCATGCAGATAAACACCGCGCCCGGTCTCGCGGGCAATGGTGGAGCCGACCACGTTGCAGAGACTCATCACGAAGGCTCCCTTTTGCTTCGCCTCGCGCACCGCGGCCAAGGTATCGGCGGTCTCGCCGGATTGGGAAATGGCGATGACCAGATCGCGGCTGCCGAGGATCGGGTTGCGGTAGCGGAACTCGGCGGCCTGCTGGACTTCGGCGTGGATGTCTGCTAGATCCTCGAACGCGAATTCGCCGACGAGTCCGGCATACAGGGAGGTGCCGCAGCCAATGAGCACCACCCGTCTGAGTTCCGCGAGTTCACGCTGCGAGGTGCCCATGCCGGCGAGCACTGAGGAACCTTGGTTGAAATCGAGCCGACCGCGGATCGCATTGCCCAGCGAGTCGGGTTGCTCATGGATTTCCTTGAGCATGAAATGATCGAAGCCGCCTTTTCCCGCCGCCGCCGCATCCATGTCGAGTTCGGCGATCTCGCGGGTTACGGGAATGTTATGGAGGTCG
This sequence comes from Akkermansiaceae bacterium, assembly GCA_903888515.1. Classification (GTDB taxonomy): domain Bacteria; phylum Verrucomicrobiota; class Verrucomicrobiia; order Verrucomicrobiales; family Akkermansiaceae; genus Luteolibacter. Next base: position 8,708 of record CAISTY010000115.1, read on the forward strand.
CGGATATCCACGGATTCCGCCGTGACAACCGCGATGTCGTTGTCGTCCAGATAGATCACCCGCTGGGTGTGGGCGAGAATGGCCGCCGCGTCCGAAGCGATGATGGTTTCTCCATCACCCACGCCGATGATGATCGGACTGCCGCGGCGGGCGGTGATGATTTTTCCCGGCTCTCTGGCAGATAGAACCGCGATGCCGAAGGTTCCTTCCACCTGATGGAGCGCATCGCATACCGCTTGGAACAGATCTCCCCTGTCATACTCGCCAATGAGGTGAACCAGCACCTCGGTATCGGTTTCCGAGTGAAATTGATGGCCTTTGGCCTCGAGGCGGACACGCAGCGAACGGTAGTTTTCAATGATGCCATTGTGAACCATCGCGATCTCTCCGGACTGGTCGAGATGCGGGTGGGCGTTGACCTCCGTGGGCGGTCCGTGGGTGGCCCAGCGGGTGTGCGCGATGCCAGTGGTGCAGCGGTCGAAGCGTGCCGCCGGCCAAGCGCTGCGGGCCTGCTCATTGAGCACGGAGACTTTGCCCGGGGCTTTGGAGACCACGATCCGCCCTTCATCCAGAATGGCGATGCCTGCGGAGTCGTAACCCCGGTATTCAAGACGGCGCAGGCCGTTGATGAGTACCGTGGGTGCGTCCGCTTTGCCTATGTATCCGACGATTCCGCACATATGTGTAATTTTGTGTTAGAAAACAAGATCCCGCTGGACGATATCGCCCGGCCGGGTGCTGGTGTCGGGCCAGAGTTTCCGGCCCGGATAGATCGAGGTGTTGATGCCGGTGTGGACGCCGTCGCCGACGATGGCACCCAACTTGCGGCGGCCGGTGTCAATGAGCACGCCGTTGACCATGGAGTGGTGGTTTCTACCGTCGTGGCGGTAGTTGGAAGTGGTGGTTCCGGCACCGAAATTCACTTGCTCGCCAAGCACCGAGTCACCCACATACGAAAGGTGGCCGACGTGGGATTTGGATAGAATGAGGGAGTTTTTGATTTCGACGGATTGTCCGATGTGGCAGGCGTCGCCGATGCTGGTATTGCCGCGGATATAACAATTCGGGCCGATTTTGCAGTGGGCACCAATCGCCACGTTGCCCTCGATATACACCCCTGGCAGGATGCGCGTACCGGGCCCCAAGTGGATCACTCCTTCGATGACTACCGATGAGTGGATCTCACCTTCGATGATGTTTTCCGTCAATAACGACACCACCTGTTCATTGGCACGCAGCAAATCCCACGGATAACGGATCAAAAACGATGCCCGGGCGGCGAAAACGCTGGCGCTGTCGGGCTCGGCACCCCGCCAGGCGAGCGCCGCACGCCGGGCATCGATCAGGGTGGTTTGGCCGCTCGTTAGAAAATCCGCCACATCGTCGCGGTCCAGCCATGCGTGGGGGTGCGATGTCAGATCAGCCGCGCCGATCACGCTGCGCTGGTGCCGGACCAGCGGACAATTGGCGATCGGAAAATCCGCGATGCTCCGGGTCAGGGAGAGCGGATGGCAGTCGCATGCTTCAAGGGACATGAGTGAAAAAAGGGGTCAACCGATTTCCTCGCGGATGGCGGCTGTGAATTTGTGAATCCAGAGGTGGCATTCCTCGAGTTGCCGGTGTTCGACGAGCACGCGGATTTTATTTTCCGTTCCCGAGTAGCGGATCAGGTGGCGTCCGTTAGAACCGAACTCGGTGGTGGCTTTGCGCATCAGTTGGCTGAGTTTGGGCAGGGATTGGATGGGTGGGGTTGAGGCGACCGGGATGTTCACGAGTTGCGTGGGATACTCATTGAGAACGGCCGCGAGTTGGGCGAGGGTGGAGTTGCGCTCGCGCATCATGCGCATCACTTGCAGGGCACTGATGATTCCATCGCCGGTGGTTGCGTGGTCGGCGAAGATCAGATGGCCGGAGTTTTCGCCACCGAAGGAATATCCGTTTTTCCGGATGCACTCGATCACATGGCGGTCTCCCACGGCGGTGATTTCCAGCTTGATGCCGTGTTGGTTCATGGCCTCTTTGAGGCCGAGGTTGCTCATGACGGTGGCCACCAGCGTGTCGTGTTTGAGTTTGCCCTGTTCATGCAGACCGATGGCACAGAGCGCGAGGATGCTATCCCCGCTCACCGTGTGGCCGTTGGCATCGGTGAAAATGACGCGGTCGGCGTCGCCGTCAAATGAAACTCCAAGATCGGCGTCGCAGCGGCGGACCCATTCACCGGCGTTTTCCGGATGAAGGGCGCCGCATTCGCTGTTGATGTTGAGCCCGTCGGGTTGGATGCCCGTGGTGATCACTTCCGCGCCGAGTTCCTTGAAAATCAACGGGGCGATGAAATAAGCGGCACCGTGGCCGCAATCGACCACCACCTTCAAGCCATGCAACGGGATATTGTTAGCCGTATGTTTGGCATACTCGATGTAACGGCCGCGAGCGTCATCGATGCGGTGGGCCTTGCCGATTTGCCGCGGCGCCAAGGGTGGGGGCTCCGGTTCTTGCCCGAGGATGTGCCTTTCTATCAGATTCTCAAGCTCGTCGGTGAGTTTATAGCCATCCGGTCCGAAGATTTTCATGCCGTTGTCTTCGTAGGGATTGTGAGACGCGGTGATCATGATCCCGGCGGTGGCACCCATCGATTGGGTCAAGTGAGCCACGGCGGGTGTCGGCAGCGGGCCGACCATGAACACATCCATTCCCGTTGACACTAACCCGCTGGTGAGCGCCGTTTCCAGCATGTAGCCGGAAATCCGGGTGTCTTTGCCGATCAGCACGCGGTTGCGGTTAGGGCCGGATGAATGCAGCACGTTGGCCACTGCCTTGCCCATCCGCAGGGCGACTTCCGCAGTGATGGGAAATTCATTCGCTCGGCCGCGGATGCCGTCGGTTCCAAATAATTTCATCGGGGATTTGAGAGTTGCAGGTGGCATCCGGGGTCACATAAACAAACGGCTTATGCCCCGGTTCGCACCACCGGGCAAGCCGTATTTTGTCCCGCCTATCCGCCGAGTGACGCCCGATGGATCCGCCCCGGAGATTTTTTCAAAAACCGCCCGGCCAGGATTTCGAATTCCTCGGAAAGGTCGGTCAAATGGACTTCCAGCGTTCCTTCGTGGCCGGCGGCAGCCAGCAGATCCAGCCGCAGCAGTTCCTTCTTCAAATGCTCTGCGCAGGTTGTCGCGCTATCCACCAAGCGGACATCCGCCGGCAACAATTCCCGCAGCACCGGAATGAGCAACGGATAATGGGTGCAGGCAAGCATCAGGGTGTCGATCCCCTTTTCAACCAGTGGATCCAGATAGGTTTTGAGCACCAGCTTCGTGGCCGGATGATCAAGCCAGTTTTCCTCAACCAAGGGAACCAACAAGGGAGCGGCCTGACCGTGGATGATCAAGCCGGTGCGCCGCAACGCCAACGCGTGCTGATAGACATGGGAGCGGATGGTGCCGCGGGTCGCGATGATGCCGATGCGCTCAACGTGGGGATTGGCGAGCGCGGCGTCCACGCCGGCTTCGATGACCCCGATGATCGGCAAGGGGTATTGTGCCTGCAAACAAGGCAGCGCGTGCGCTGTCGCCGTGTTGCAGGCCATCACGATGGCTTTGACCCCGCGGGCCATCAGAAACCGCGCGTCCTCGCCGGCGAATTGGCGGATCGTCTCCGGGCTTTTCGACCCATATGGCAGCCGCGCCGTATCCCCGAGATAGAGGATGTCTTCGGCGGGCAGCAGTTCCTGCACCGCTCGCACGACGGTCATGCCACCCACACCCGAGTCGAAAAATCCAAGAGGCGCCGCATTCACTGGCGGAATTGTGCCCATCCCCGCGATCCCGGCAAGCGGGAAGTCAGCGGGGCTGGGTCAACATCATGAGAAAAATATGCTGGTAGCTTTGTGCCCATCAGTGGCAAACAACGTCAAGGATTCGCGCCGGTGTTTCCGGTCATCCGCCCATTCATCACCCGAAGCTTATGGCCAAACACAATCCGATCGAAGCCGCATACCGGTTGGCACGCGTACGCTACGCCACACTCGGCGTGAATACCGATGCCGTCCTCCAACAACTCGTCAAGGTGCCCGTCTCGCTCCATTGCTGGCAGGGCGATGACGTGGGCGGCTTCGAAAATCCAGGCGCCTCACTCGGCGACGGCCTCGCAGTCACCGGCAATTATCCCGGCAAAGCCCGCACCCCAGATGAACTCCGCGCCGACGCAACCATGGCGCTCTCGCTCATTCCCGGCACCCACCGCTTCAACCTGCACGCGTTCTACGGCGAATTCGGCGGCCGCAATGTGGCGCGTAACGAAATCGAGCCGAAACACTTCGCGAACTGGATCGCCTGGGCGAAGTCGTTAGGTATCGGGCTGGATTTCAACCCGACCTGCTTTTCCCATCCGTTAGCCGCCAGTGGCTTCACCTTGTCGAGCGCGGACAAAACAACGCGCCAATTCTGGATAGAACATTGCCAGGCCAGCCGCGAGATCGGCGCGGCGATGGGCAAGGCCCTCGGGTCGCCCACTGTAACCAATGTGTGGATCCCCGACGGCATGAAAGACACGCCCGCCGACCGCCGCGGCCCGCGCGAACGTCTCGCGCAATCGTTAGATGCGGTCTTCCACAAAAAACTCAACCCCAAACACAACCTGGACGCGCTCGAGGGCAAGCTCTTCGGCATCGGTGCGGAGAGTTATACCGTGGGCATGCACGAGTTTTATCTCGGCTACGCGGTGAAGAACCAGAAACTCGTGTGCCTCGACGCCGGGCATTATCACCCGACCGAAAACATGGCCGATAAGATTTCCTCGGTGCTCTGCCATGTGCCGGAGATTCTGCTGCATGTCAGCCGCGGCGTCCGCTGGGATAGCGACCACGTCGTGACCCTGACCGACGAACTGCACGCCATCGCGCAGGAATTGGTGCGCGGCAATTATCTCACCCGCACCCACATCGGCCTGGATTTCTTCGACGCCAGCATCAACCGGATCGCCGCCTGGGTCATCGGCACGCGCAACATGCTCCGCGCGCTCTGCATCGCCATGCTCGAACCCCACGCGCAATACCGGCAACTGGAACGCGCAGCCGATTACACCGCACGCCTCGCCCTGATGGAAGAAGCCAAGTCCTTGCCCTTTGGCGCGGTGTGGGATTACCATTGCCTGCAACAAAACGTGCCGGTCGGGGAAAATTGGCTCGCCGAAGTGAGGAGTTATGAGAAAAAAGTACTGGGCAAGCGTGCTTGAATCCTTCATCTAGCAAAACATCCCCATGGCAAATCCCCTCCTCGGCGTATTGTTCCACTGGCTCGGCGGCCTGGCCTCCGGGAGTTTTTACGTGCCTTACAAGGGCGTAAGGAAATGGTCGTGGGAAACCTTCTGGCTTGCGGGCGGAATGTTCAGCTGGCTGATCTGCCCGTGGATCGGAGCGTTCGTGCTGTCAAAGGATTTGCTGGACGTGCTGCATGAGACGCCATCCTATACATTTTGGATGACGTATCTGATGGGGGCTCTGTGGGGCCTGGGCGGCTTGACGTTCGGCCTGACAATGCGCTATCTCGGAATGTCGCTCGGCATGGCAATCGCTCTCGGTTACTGTGCCGCGTTTGGCACGCTGGTGCCGCCACTGGTGAAAGGCGAATTCGCCGACAAACTGCTGAACCATTCCGGCACCAGTGTGGGCGGGCCGGTTGTCCTGATAGGTGTGGTCATTTGTCTGCTGGGCATCGCCATCGGCGGTATCGCCGGAGTGCGCAAGGAAAAAGAGATGAGTGGGAAGGCATCCACGATCGCGGAGTTCAACCTGTGGAAGGGCCTTGGCATCGCGACGTTCTCCGGGGTGATGAGTTCGTGCTTCTCATACGGCTTCCAGTTCGGCGGACCCATCAGCGTGATCTCCAAGGCGCACGGCACCGGCCCGTTGTGGGTCGGACTGCCGGTCATCGTGGTGATTCTGCTAGGCGGACTGACAACCAATTTCATCTGGTGCGTGTTGTTGAACATCCGGAACCGGACGGGCTATCAATATCTCGCGTCGCACGTTCGCGAAGAACACGCGCATCATGGCGGACGGGGCAGTGGCGAGCATGGCCCGGAGGAAACGGTTGTGGCAGACAACGGAGTAACGGATTTGAAAATTCCCGTGCTGGGCAACTGGTTTTTCTGCGCACTGGCGGGGACCTGCTGGTATTTCCAGTTCTTCTTCTATCAAATGGGCGAAAGCCAGATGGGCAATTACAAATTCTCGAGTTGGACGTTGCACATGGCGAGCATCATCATCTTCAGCACGCTGTGGGGGATTTTCTTCAAGGAGTGGAAGGGGGCGCAGCCGTTCACCAAAAAACTCGTCGTGCTGATGCTCGCGCTGCTGGTCGGCTCGACCTGCATCATCGGCTGGGGTAACAAAAAATCCGAAGACGCCTTGAAAACCCGGGTGGAATCCACCACGACGAATACGGCCAAACCAATGCAACAATGAAACCGTGCGGCTAATGGCATGAAGCAAAAGGTATATCTCGCAGTGGACCTCGGCGCGGAAAGCGGACGCGTCATCGCCGGCATATGGAACGGCAAAAAACTCCAGCTCGATGAGATCCATCGCTTCCCTAACGGGGGCGTGTGGCTCGGTGAGTCGTTGCGCTGGGATGTGATGCGCCTGTGGGCGGAAATCCACAACGGCCTCGCACTCGCCGGAAAAAAATTCGGCAGCAAGATCGTGTCCGTGGGTGTCGATACCTGGGGTGTGGATTTCGTGTTGCTCAACAAACAAAACGAAATCCTCGGCCAGCCGTATCACTACCGGGACGCCCGCACCCGCGGCGCGCTGGAGCATGCCTTCAAAAAAGTGCCGCGTGCCGAAATCTACGCGCAGACCGGCATCCAGTTCATGGAGCTGAATTCGCTCTATCAGTTGCTCGCGTGGCAGGAGCATTCACCTGCCATCCTCGACGCGGCGGACACGCTTTTGTTCATGCCGGACTTTTTGCATTGGGCGATGTGCGGTGCCAAACTGGCCGAGTTCACCATCGCTTCGACTTCACAGTGCGTGCATCCAATCAAACACGATTGGTCGCTGCCGCTGCTCAATAAACTCGGACTGCCAACCCATTTCCTGCCGCCTATCGTGCCGCCGGGAACCACGCTCGGAACAATCCGTAATTCGCTCGCCGAACGCACCGGCCTGACAGGCGTGAAAGTCGTCGCTCCGCCATCGCACGACACCGCATCGGCCGTAGCGGGCGTGCCAACGGCTAACACGGGCGCCTCCAACTGGGCATACATCAGTTCCGGCACGTGGTCGCTGATGGGCGTGGAAGTGAAGAATGCCGTGCTGTCCGCGCGGGCGTTGGAGTTGAACATGACCAACGAGGGCGGCATCGACGGCACCTATCGCCTGCTCAAAAACATCATGGGCCTGTGGTTGGTGCAGCAGTGCAAGCGGTCGTTCGATGCGGCAGGCGGCAACTTTGATTATGTGCAACTCGCGGCACTCGCGGCGCAGGTGCCGCCGTGCCGATCCATCGTCGATGCCAACGACCCGCGATTCCTCAATCCGCCGGATATGCCCAAGGCGATCCAGACATTCTGCCGTGAAACAAAACAACCCGTGCCAAAGACGCCGGGCGAACTCGTGCGCTGTGCCTACGAAAGCTTGGCGCTCAAGTATCGTGAAGTGCTAGGATCGCTCGAAGAGCTAACTGGTATTCCGATAGATGTTATCCACATCGTCGGCGGTGGGTCCCAGAGCCGGTTATTGAATCAATTCACCGCCGACGCGTGCCAACGTCCGGTGGTTGCCGGTCCGGTGGAAGCCACCGCCATGGGCAATCTGCTCACACAAATCCGCGCCGACGGCGAACTGGATTCGTTAGGCGGCATGCGTGAAGTCGTTCTCGCTTCCGGTGGAGTGCAACACCATGCTCCGGCCACGTGGAACGAAACTGCAAATCGTTTCTCCGATCAATGCCATCACCCTTGAAAATCTCACTTTTCATTCCCTGTTTCGTGGACCTGATGTATCCCCGGGTGGGCATCAGCATGGTGCGCATCTTTGAAAAACTCGGGCACAAGGTTGTCGTGCCGAAAGGGCCGGCGTGTTGCGGACAACCGGCGTTCAACACCGGTTATTGGGACCAGAGCCGCGAAATCGCAATCCGCCTCATGGAATCGCTGCAGAACGCGGAGGTCGTGGTCATCGCCAGCGGCTCGTGCGGCGCGATGATGAAGGTTTTCTATCCTGAATTGTTCGCCGGAACAAAATACGAGGCGCTGGCCCGCGCACTCGCACCCAAATGTCACGAGTTCGCCGGATTCCTCGTGAACCAACTCGGCGTGACCGACCTCGGCGCGAGGTTCCCCCACAAGGTGACGTTTCACGACGGCTGCCACGGGTTGCGCGAGTTGAACAACAAACGCCCGCCACGCGAATTGCTGTCCAAGGTGAATGGCTTGGAGTTGTTAGAAATGGACGCTGCGGAGACGTGCTGCGGTTTCGGCGGAACCTTCTCGGCGAAGTTTCCGGCAATCTCCACCGCGATGGGCGAAGCAAAGTGCGCCGCCGCACTCGCGACGCAGGCCGAATTCGTCGTCTCCTGCGATTCCAGTTGCCTGATGCAGATCCAGGGACTTGCGGATAAACGACAACTGCCTGTCAAAACGATTCATCTCGCGGAGGTGCTGGTCCAAGCATGAACACGCCCGCCTCACAATTCAACGCGGACGCCCGGCGGGTGTCGGCGGACTTGCGGCATCGCGGCATCATCCGCACGGCGATGAACAATTACGAAGTCGTGCGCGACCGCCGCAAGGCGGGGTTTCAGGACTGGCAGGGGGCGCGCGATCTGGCGGCACGCACGAAGTGCGAAACCATCAGTCATCTCGACACGCATCTCGAACAATTCGCCCGCCTGCTCGAAGCGCGTGGCACGGTTGTCCATTGGGCCGCCAATGCGCAACACGCGCGGGACATCATCCTCGGCATCGTGCGCGGAAAAAACGCCCGCGTCATCGTGAAGTCCAAGACGATGACCAGCGAGGAAATCCACCTCAATGAGGCACTGGAAAACGCGGGCTGCGAAGTCGTCGAGTCCGATCTGGGAGAGTTCATCGTGCAATTGCGCGAGGAGCCGCCCTATCATCTGGTGTTTCCGGCGATGCACCTCACGCGCGCTGAGATCCAGCAGACATTCCAGCGGAAATCGCACGATGCGCCATCCGATAACCCCGAGGATCTCACGATGGTCGCGCGCCGTGTGTTGCGCGAGAAATACCTGCAGGCCGATGTGGGCATCACCGGCGCGAATTTCGCCATCGCCGAAACGGGGATGATTTCCATCACGGAAAACGAAGGCAATGCACGACTCACCGCGGCCTTGCCACAAACCATGATCACGCTCATCGGCATCGAAAAAGTCCTGCCGCGCCTCGAGGATCTTGCGTTGTTCCTGCCGATGCTCGCAGTGATGGGTACCGGCCAGCCGTTGGCATGCTATAACACACTGTATGGCGGACCGCGCCAGCCGGGCGAGGCCGATGGCCCGGAGGAATTCCACGTGGTTATGTTAGACAACCGGCGCACCACGCTGCTTGCCGATGCCGAACAACGCGACGCGCTCGGCTGCATCCGCTGTGGCGCGTGCCTGAATGTCTGCCCGATCTTCTGCAATGTCGGCGGCCACACCTACGGCACGGTCTATGGCGGGCCGATCGGCTCGGTCATCACACCGCACCTGCGCGGACTACATGAATGGAAACATCTCGGTTATGCGTCGTCACTTTGCGGCGCGTGTTCCGAGACCTGTCCGGTGAGAATCGACCTGCACCATCACCTGTTGCAGAACCGGCGCAACGCATCCTATGCGAAACCTATCAGGTGGCAGAAGCTCGCGTTTCAATTGTTTGCATTGGTCGCCAACCGTCCGCGGCTGTGGTCGCTGACCACCAGGCTCGCGCGCCTGGGACAAAAATTTCACGGGCTCATCAAGGGCCGCGCGTTGGATCCGGCGCAGGCGTGGACCAGGACGCGCGAAATACAGCCGATTGCACGGCAGAGTTTCCATGAATGGTGGAAGGAACGGGGAAAATGAACGAACGCGAACATCTATTCACCCGCATCCGCGAGGCGCTCACTGTGAAAACGCCCGCACATCATGGTGACAGTCTGCCGACATCCGCAGAACATCGTTGCGTGCTGCCGACGGTGGGGACGACAATGGATGAACAATTGGCATTGTTCGCGCAAAACGCCGCCGACCTCAAGGCGACTTTCATCCTCGTGAACCACGAGGATGACTTGGCGCGCGCATTGCAAGTTCTCGCAGATAAGGAGCAATGGCAACGGGTGGCGACCCATCAGGGCGGCTTGGCTAACAAACTGGCGGGTTTGCTCGGCCTGCCGTTGCTGATGGTGGACGGCGGTTACGACAAATCCGCCCTGGCACTTTGTGATGCGGGCATTTCCGAATGCGACGCGCTTGTGGCGCAAACCGGATCGGTCGTCGTCACCAGCATGACCGCCGGCGGCCGCGCCTTGTCGTGCCTGCCGCCACATCACGTCGTCATCACACGCCGTTCTCAACTTGTCCCGGATCTAACATCAGCGTTTTCTCTGATCCGGGAAAAGCACGCTGCCCATTATCCCAGCATGATTTCCTTCATCACCGGCCCTAGCCGCACGGGCGACATCGAGCGCATCCTGGTGCTGGGCGCGCACGGCCCGAAACAGTTGACCATCTTCTGTATTCAGGACTGACCAAGTGGTTCAATTGTGACTGTGGTTAACTTGTATACTTGTATACTTGCGGTCCTATCCGATCCCCTTCTGCAAATCCCTGACACTCCACAGCGTGCCCGCGGCGGCCGCGCCACTGCCACGCCATTTGCGCGCGCCGTCCTTGCGCTTGCCGCCAAAACGGTCCCGGCACAATCGGAACACTTCATCCACAAACCCCCGGCTACCGATCACAGCTCCATCCGTGAAATATCTAACACGGCAGCGCAACATCCTC
>CAISTY010000116.1 GCA_903888515.1 Akkermansiaceae bacterium
CGCTTTCCTTGCCGCTGAAGGTGTTCCACTCACTGCCGTTATAGCCATAAAGCCCGGGGGTCCCGTCTATCTGATAGACGAGCAACCCGGCGGCGGGCGTGTCGATGGCCTGGCGCTGGGCCTGGGTCATGCGTGGCGGCAAAAATCCCAGGGTGGTGGACGTGATGTCGAGCTGGGCGCTGGCATCCGGGGTGGTGGTGCCGACGCCCACTTGGGCCTGGGCGACGAGTTGGCTGGCAGCCCAGAGGGCGAGCAGGGTGCGGCGGGATTTCATGTTAGGTCGGGGCATGGTTCTCATCGGAAACGTACTCTATTAGACCATAACCCAAGGATACCCAAGGGATTTTTTTGTAGGCAAATGCCTACAAAACGGCGGATTTGTAAGCCTGGCCTACAAGGAGAGTGGGCGTCCCGCCCACATAGCCCATGAGCTGCCAATGCTAAGCGGGATGCCTCATTTCATTGGCTAACCATGGTCCATGGCGGCCAGAGTCCGCCACTCCTTGAGTGGGAGACAGCAGAGTAGCGTGCGCTCCAAGACAAGAGCAGAGCCCTTGGGCAGCGCGTGGCACTTCTTATGCCTGTCTTCTGTCTTCTGTCTTTACCAAGACTTGAAAGTGCGGTGCGGCGTGGGTGGTGAAAGTGAAGGCTGAGGCTGCCGAAAAATCGAAAGTGCGCCAATGCCGCACATCTTCCTTGACAAGAGTTTCGGCCTCCTTACTCTTCGGTAAGCCAACCATGATTGCCACACTCACCAGTAAAGGCCAAATTACCGTTCCGCTGCCGGTGCGCGAGACGCTCGGGCTCAAGCAGGGCCATCAGCTTGATTTCAAGCTGTTGCCAAGCGGGCGGATCGAGCTCAGCCCGGTCGGCCTTGCTACCCTTGGCGACTTAAAAAAACTGCTGCCCAAAGCCGCCGTGCGTTTGTCGCTTGAGCAGATGGATGAAGCGATTGCCAGCCAGATCCTCCATGAACGGGATTGACACCAATATTCTGGTGCGCTTTTTCGCGCGCGATGACGCGGTGCAAGCGAAGCAAGCAGAGGTGTTTCTCGGCAAGAGATGTTCGCCTGCCAATCCCGGATGGATCAGCGTCATCGTCCTCTGTGAAATGGTCTGGGTCTTGTCCCGCGGCTACAGTTATGGCAAAGACCAAATCCTGCCCGTGATCGATCATCTCATGCGTGCCCCATTCCTGAAATTGGAGGACGAAGCGGCGGTGCGCACGGCACTCGGCATCTGGGAAAACCATGCCCTGGATTTTTCCGACGCCTTGCTCGCTGTGCGCAACCAGCGGGCTGGATGCGCGACCACCTATACCTTCGATCATAAGGCACTCGCCGCGCCTGGCTTCACCCGGCTTGCACAAACGAAAGGCCGGAGCTGCTAGGGAATCACATTGACTCCGCGCAGGCCGTAGAGCGGCGCGGCGGCAAGGAGGTGCTTGTCGTTGGAGTCAATTTCTGCCAGACTATTCCCCTGTCCCCTTGCACGGGGGTGTCTCACGTGCCGCCCTCTGCCAGCAGAGGACGCTTCTCATGGCGGACCTGCACCACGGTAAGTTCCTCTCCGCCATTCGTTGCTTCCGTCTCATACCACTGAAGTTGGTTTTCAATGCAGTGTTCCGCCTCCGATGAAAGCCGCAACTCGTAGTTCATCAGCGTGCGTTGCGGCGTTTTTTGGCACGCTTGCGGAGCCTGTCCATCACGGTCTTGGCCATGTCTCCACGCTCCCCCTTGGCGTAGCTTTCCAGCGCCCCGCGCAGCCTTAAATCCATGCGGTAATCCTCCGCGTCGCGCGCCAGCTTTTCAAAAGCATCCAGCGAGAGCACCACCACCGAGGCCTTGCCGTTCTGGGTCAGGATTCTAGCCCGCCCGCCAAGTGCCAGTTCTTCGGCGTGCTTCTTCGTGTTGCGGGCAAAGTCCGTCAGGCTCACCACGTCTTCTTTGAGATCCATTTGCACGGCCCAACCGTAGCACATTATTCCGTGCGGACCCAAGCAATTTTCCATCAATCTTCGCAATGGCTATTGGGACAGAGAAACAGTCCGGTCGAGGGAGGTCGCTTGACTGCATGCGCTTTTTCCGTTAGACCGCCTGCATGACACAGGTGACGGTAAGGAAAGTGCAGGAGCAGTGGCAATGAAGATCGCTCTCGACGCGCTGAAGAAGTTTCTCCGGTTGCAAGGGACGCCATTGCCTGAGAATGACATTTGGATCGCGGCCTCCAGCATGGAACACGGCTCCATGCTGCTCACTCGCGACAGCCACTTTGCGTGCCTGCCGCAGTTGCGAGTGCGGTGGCCGCAAACTTAGGTGTGAGCCGTTGCGCTCTTTGGTTGGATGTTTGGCATTCGATGACGATGTTCGGATTCGTCTGGGCATCTAATCCGCCCTTGCGCAATTGCGAGTGGCTGCCAGGGTTCCCTGCGTGCAACTCTTCTCCCTTGCCCTCGGCCCTGAAGAGCGCAACAAGTTGCTCCTCGAACACGCCGGGGCGATCATCTACACCATCCTGCCGGATGGGACGATGACTTATGTGTCGGCCAACTGGCCACGGGAGTTAGGACATGCGGAGGCGGTGGTGGTGGGCCGGAGTTTCAGCAGCTTCGTGCATCCTGACGACCACCCCGCGTGTTATGCGTTTCTGGAGCGCATCGTGGGCACGGGCGAGCCGGAGGGCGGCATCGAATACCGGGTGATCCATGCCGATGGCCGCGAGTTTTGGCACACCTCGAGCATCATCCCGGTCAAGCAGCAGGACGGCGGAATCATCGGCTACGTGGGCGTGGCCCATGACATCAGCCGCCTCAAAGAGACCCAGGCCGAATTGCACTGCGCCAACACGCAATTGGCCGCCCTGCTCGCCAGCCGCGAGGAGGAGCTGCGGCGCGTCACCAACGACGCCCTCACCGCCGCCGAAAGCGAGGCCGGCCGCATCGGCCAGGACATTCACGACAGTCTCTGCCAGGATCTCATCGGCCTGTCACGCCTGGCGGAAACGGCCACACCCAGCCATGACGGGGCCACCCCGCCGTGCCGCGAGATCCTCAGCCGGATCCGTGAGCGCGCGGCGCAGTTGGCCGGCGTGGCACGCGGCTTTGCCCACAACCTCACCCTCCACGAGCTCGAGGTGCAAACGCTGCCCGAGGCGCTCGAAACACTCGCCCGCCGCACCAACGAGATGTTCCAGACCGAAACGGAAACCAATATCTGCGAGGACCTGGATTTTCTAACCTACGAACAAAACGTCCACATCTACCGGATCATCCGCGAGGCCATCGCCAATGCCGTCAAGCACGCCAAGGCCTCGCATATCTGGATCGACCTGGTGCACGAATCCCACCGCCTCGCGGTGTCGGTGAGCAACGACGGCACCGCGCTGGCGGATGAGGTCCACCGCCACGACGGCCTGGGCATGCACCAGATGCGCATGCGCGCCAGCTTGCTGAACGGCGAGCTGGTGTTGCGCGACAATGGCCGCAACCAGACCGTGTTGGAATTGACCATTCCTCTAACCCTAATAAAAGTCCCCTCATGAGCACCCGCAAACGCATCCTCGTCGTCGATGACCACCCGCTGGTGCGCAGCGGCTTGTGCCAGGCCATCGCCGCGACGGCCGATCTGGAGGTTTGCGGGGAGGCGGAAAGCTGGCGCGAAGTGTTGGAGAACATCCTGGCCGCCGCGCCCGATCTCATCGTGCTCGATCTGAACCTCAGGGACGGCAGTGGCTGGTCATTGCTCGAGCAACTCCAGGCACGCGGGGAACTGCGCCCCGTGCTGGTGCTCTCGGTGTGTGACGAGCAGGTCTATGCGCAGCGCATGCTCAAAGCCGGCGCGCGCGGCTACCTGATGAAGGATGCGCCGATTGAAAGCGTGCTGGAGGGCATCCGCAAGGTGCTATCAGGTCACCTCGCGCTGAGTGAAACCATGATCTCGCTGACGCTTGAGAACGCGGCCACCGCCAACCAGCCCGTATCCCCCATGGAACAACTCAGCACCCGTGAACTGCAGGTTTATGAAATGCTCGGCCACGGACTGAACAACAGGACCATCGCCGAACACCTCGGCGTCAGCCACAAGACCGTCGGCACCTACAAGGCCCGCCTGATGGAAAAACTCTGCCTCCGCACCACTCCTGAACTGATCCTCCACGCCAGCCAAGCACAGGTCGTGACAGAGGACTCCGACCCACAGGATTAGGAAGAATTCCGAATTCGGGCCAGTGCTCGCGGATTCACATCCGGGCTTGGTGGGGTCATACCTCTTGACTAACTTGCGGTAACTGCGGGGTTGGGGAGGACTTGGAGTCCGAGTTTTTTTTAGCGAGGGATTGGAGTTGACGGAGCTGTTTTTCCTTTATTCGTTGTCCGCGACAGCAACCCCCTGAAGGTGATGCGTTCGGCTTGGGGATCTTGCGGTTTCATGGGTGGATCTGGTTGCCGGAAGGGTTGTGCGTTCCGACATCCTCCTTCCTGCCAGCCGTCCGCGTCGTTTGTCGCGCACCATCCGCACCATTTTCCCCGGCTCTGGACATCGAATGAACGGAGAACAGCCGTCTCGGCTGCACGCTGGCCGATGCCCGCCAACGCGTGAAGGACGGGAAGTGGTGGACGTGATCGTTGACACCTGCCGCCGTATGGCGCACTGGCGGTTCACCATCCGCATTGGATGAAAATAGAGGAAAAATGGATGGAAATGGATGAAAATGGAGGTATGCTTGCGGTGAGCCATGCTACGCCCATGTAATGGAAACCATTCAGGCTTCGTGGCCGGAAATCGCGGTGACCGGAAACATCGTCCAACAACTTCACCGGGATCTGCTGCGCTACAGCACGAAGGATGAGCGCCACCGCGGCGAGTGGAAATGTCTGCCGAATCATGTGGTAGCGGTGGGTCCCGATGGCAAACAGATCGGCGTCGTATTCGAGACAGCATCGCCGTTCGACACGCCAGGGCGGATGGATGAGTTGTTCGCCTGGCTGGAGAAAGAAGAACGCGATCAAAACCTGCATCCATTGCTTCGGATCGCCATATTCGTTGTGGTATTCCTCGCGATCCATCCGTTTCAGGATGGCAACGGGCGCCTGTCAAGAATCCTCAACAACCTGCTGCTCTTGCGCAACGGTTATTCATTCGCATCCTACAGCTCGCTGGAATGTGTCATCGAGCACAACAAGGAAGCCTACTACCTCGCGTTGCGCCGAACGCAGACGACGCTCGGGGCGGACGTGGTCGATTGGGACCCGTGGATCCTGTTTTTCCTGCGCTCGATCCAATCCCAAATCGACCGCCTGCGCACGAACCTGGGAGCGGATGGCGGGAAGAAGGCACAGCTGCATCTATCACCTTTGGCGGAACGATTGGCCATGCTGCTCGTGGAGCGTGGCACACTCACCGTGGCGGACGGGGCGGCAGCGACGGGAACAAACCGCAACACGATCAAGGACAAGTTTACAGAGCTTGTCGGCAAGGGACTTGCGGAGCTTCACGGCAAGGGGCGCGGCGCGCACTATCGGCCGTTGAAACGTTGACATCCGCCGCCGTGCATGGCCCGAGGACTATTCATCACCGGATTCAATGTTTCAGAGGTGCTGGCCATCCAGCGCCGCGCCAAGGAATTGCTCCTTGAGGGCAAGACGGTCATGAACTGGAACGACGCGGACACGTCCGTCTCCAAGCAGTTCGCCATGTCCGTCGCGGAAGTCCTTGAGAAATGCGCCCACGCATTGCGCGTGTTGGATCCGGCCACCTACGGCAAACCCCGTATCGCAGTCACGTCATTCATATTCAAAATGCCGCAGGCACTAACTGGCATGGCCAACGGCAAATGGGTCTCAAAACCCTGTCAGACCATTATACTTGGCTCCCAGCTCGTTCAGGCTGTTGGCCAAGCGTGCCAGATCCTCGACGGAGGGCGGACGGGTTTCTTCTAGCGGAGTTGGAGATTCATCATCCATTCGTCGGCGTCTTGATGTGAGGTGAACCGATAGACCCCCCGTTTGACCAGGAACGGACGCTGTCTGAGCTGCGAGGCAAGGGCATTGAGTTTGGAAGCCGCCACTAACGATGCACTTCCCCCGGCAGGGGGGCGGCGCTTGCCGACCACCTTGGTCCGCAGATCGCCTGCTTCAATGAGTTCGTTCATGGGTTGAGGCCAGAGCGGGATTGGCCGATGGCAAGGGAAAAGCGACAAGAATAGGGCGGCGCTAGGGCGGATTTTTGCGCGGAACCTGGATGATGAGACCGCCTAGTCCCCTGAATACTCTCTCACTTGGCCGGATGGGGATTTGCTGCCTCATCCGGCTTTTTCGTGTCCCCGCGTTGACACCACAGCCGGTGCGTGAATCCGGTTCTTCAAAATAGCGAATGGCTCATCCAGCCCGAGGCCCTGCGCTCAATGGCGGCGGCGTCCCGTTCGTTCCTTGACCGTGGGGCTGCTCTGCCACAACCAACCGGCTTCGCGTAGGGCGCTTGAAACGCTCGGACAATTATTAGAAAATATAATTTGATTTTTCTCGACTCGGGCGGGGGGGGGGGGCTAAAAGTGTGTGTCACACTATTGTAAACTCCATGAAACACTCCATCATCACATCCCTCGGGCTGGCCGTTCTGGCCGGCGTTTCGCTCGTCACACCGGCATCGGCCAAACCGGACACCACCACCACCGACTCGTTTGGCAGTGGCGAAAATGTCTTCACGATGGATTTCGTGACCGTCGGCAAACCTAACTACGTGAATGACACCACGGGTTACGGCGGAGTAGCCAACACGTACCGGATGGGCACCTACGAGGTGAGCACGGCCATGGTTTCCAAGGCGAATACCGCTGGCAGCCTCGGCATCACCTACACCAGTCGCACTGCCGACATGCCCGCCACGTCGGTTAGTTGGAACGAGGCAGCACGCTTTGTGAACTGGCTCAATGCATCGAGCGGCTCGGTGGCGGCTTACAAATTCACGACGAGCGGAGTGAACGACAACATCGTTCTCTGGGACGCGACCAGTGCCGGTTCCGGCTACAACGCCGCCAATCCCTTCCGCAACAGCAACGCGAAGTATTTCCTGCCGAGCGAGAACGAGTGGTATAAGGCTGCGTATTATGATCCGAACAAGACTGGCGGTGCCGGATACTACGACTTTGCGACCCGTAGCGACAGCGTACCTACGGCGGTGGCCAACGGGACGGCTTTGGGAACAGCAGTCTATGACGGACAATCCGGCCCCGCCGACATCACCCGCGCGGGTGGTCTGAGCCCCTACGGCACGATGGGACAGGGCGGCAACGCCTGGGAATGGGTGGAAACTAACTATTCTGGGACCAACGATTCGTCCGGCTCGTCGCGCGGGCTGCGTGGGGGCGTCTGGCTCTACAACGCCGACTTCCTGGCCTCCTCGTCCCGCGGCGGCCTCGGCGCCCCGTCGGGCGAGTACATCTACGGCGGCTTCCGTGTTGCCAGCAGCGAACTCGCTGCGGTCCCCGAGGTCACCTCGTCGTTCACCCTGCTCGGGCTGATCTCCAGCGGCTTGCTGCTGCGTCGGCGCACGAAGACCTTGCGTTGATTGCCTGAAAAATCTCTCAATTTGCCGGATGGGGTTTGCTGCCTCATCCGGCTTTTTCGTGTCCCCGCGTTGACACCACAGCCGGTGCGTGAATCCGGTTCTTCAAAATAGCGA
>CAISTY010000117.1 GCA_903888515.1 Akkermansiaceae bacterium
AGGAATGTCGCGGCCATTTGACCGCGTGCGCCGTGTCAACCGGGGAGCTTAGCCGTCCCGGCTGAGTGGGAAAACATGCGTCCCGCATGTTGGAGAAAGAAATGACAGGCGAGGACGCCCGTCTTCCCTCACAGGCGAGGACGCCTGTTCTCCCTTCAGATCGCAGACACGACCGCCTCGTAGCTCAGCACCGATTCACGACCTCGCGCCTCGTCGGGACTGGTCACACTCTCGCGGTCCAGCAGGTCGTGAAGAACGAATGATTCCGAGTCCAACGCTGCCTGGATTGCCGTTTTGTCCCTGAGCAAAGCAACCAGCTTCCCGGCCCACTCGGCGTGGGTTTCAGCGGGCGTGTCATCCACCTGGGAAAACAAATGCACGTCGAGTTTCACGCGGGCGGTGTGCGGCATGGCCTGGATCGGTTTGGATTCCGGGGCGTTGAGCACCACACATGGGCGGGTGCGGATTTCATCGCGACGGGCAACGTGGACCGGCAGGGCTGCCGCATCCGGGAATTCATCCGGCCTGTGGGTGTCGATCCAATCGGCCAAGAGCGAGGTGAGGCGATCTTCGATGAGGTTTGGCATCTTGCATCGTGGCGGCGCGTCAACCCGCTTTCCGCAACGCACGGTTCGCCTTGTCGTTGATCGCCCGGAGTGAAGTGGCCAACGCCTTCCTGAGCTTTCCTGCCGCCACACGAAGCGCGATCTCGATACCGGTGTAGGTCGTGACCTGTTCGATGTAGTCGAGCTTGTTGACGAGCGTGACAGCCGGGGAATCCCCGGTCTTCACCACGGCGGTTCCCGGTGCCTGTTTGTGCCGGGTCGCCCATTGCGCGGCACCCCTGACACGTCCACCGATGGCCTTGGCCGCGTTGATCCACGAACCTTTGGCGAAACCGACCCGCTTCTGGATTTTGGCGATATAGGAATCGAGCGCCTTCGGGCTGGTGACGATTTGCGCGGGCTTCTTGCGCTTCACGTTGGCGTTCTTGCCTGTCCTGCTTGCCTTGTGGAGCTTCGGATCAAGGCGACCCACGGAGAGATCCTTCCAATTGGAGTTGGATGACTGGAGCGCCTTTTCCGCCTTGGAGAATCGCCGGTTCTGGATGTTAGCCCAGAATCTATCGGCTGCGGCTGGGTCCAGC
The DNA here is from genome assembly GCA_903888515.1 of Akkermansiaceae bacterium. Lineage (GTDB taxonomy): Bacteria > Verrucomicrobiota > Verrucomicrobiia > Verrucomicrobiales > Akkermansiaceae > Luteolibacter. Next base: position 1,148 of record CAISTY010000117.1, read on the forward strand.
AGTCTCATGTTGTCATAAGCATCCGAGGGCAGCGCGAACACTTTCACGATGTCACCGGCCACGGCTTTTTCGCCGTGCTTCTTCGCCTTCTCGGAAAACCCGAACGGCCGCGTGTTGCGTGCCAGTTCCACGGCCAGTCCTCGTGCTTCCTGCTTCACCAGGGATAGCAGCGTCCGTCCCACTTTTTCAGGATAGCGGTTGAGCAGGCGTGCCACATCGCTGCCGCCCTTGAGCTTGGTCGTGAACCGGATGTAGCCGTCACTCATCGGTGGTGGAAAGGCTGAGTGTTAGAATTGGTGAGCGTGGATGACTGGAAACCTGCGAGATGCGGTATTCCGTGCCATCCACCTCGATGCGCTCGCCGAATTTCGGCAAGGTGTTAGGAAATGCCAGCTTCGGCACCCGCAGGCTGAGTTCGGGCGAATCCACGAAGCCACCCATGTCGATCTGCTGCTCGCGCTTCACCCGGCTGACGAGAACGAGCAGGTCGAGCTCCTGCCAGCGTGCCATAACGCCATGCTCTGATAGAAGCTGGCGGAGGTCGGATAGAATTTCCGATTCAAGTCCCATGCCTGGGTGATGGTGTCAAAATGAAGCACCCTCCCCGGTTTCCTGGAGAGGGTGCCCACGAACCCCGTTAGACCATACCGGGAAGAATCAGGAATACTCGCCCGCCACCAGGTTGATGCGGCAGGCCGACGTGCCGTCGAGTTCGATCAGGGCCGGGCCTTCATGGACGACGAACACGGTGGCCGCGTTGGCTTCCTTGGTGGCCGCGCCGACAGGGATCTGCGCCTTGGCGGCCATCAGGTGGACCGTGTCGCCGGGTGCCAGGGCGAGGCCGAGGTTGGCGGTGAGGGTGATCGACACCCCGGCCTGCACCGAGGTAACCACGCCGCGCACGCCGGTTCCGGTGGCTAACGAGAATAGCACCACCACGTCGTTCTGCGCCGCCCCGGAGTATGGCACGCAGTTCACCACGGCCTGGTTGGCGGCGCTGGTGGCGGTGACGACCGTGGATGCGCTCGGGGCTTTGAAGGTGAGCAGTGAGGCCGCCTTGTCGGAGGTGGCGTTCACATACTGGACACGCACACGGTCGCGCCCGCCTGCGGGAACGACGACGTGGCTGAGGGTGGATCCGGCATTGCCGGTTTGGCTGAATGGAATCATGGCTTTGGTTGTCAGGTTGGAGTTTGGTTGGGTCAGGATTTTACGATGCGCTTGAGGGCATCGGTCTTTGCGGCGACGAAGCCGTAGAGGCATTCGAGGGTGACGAACACCTTGTTGGCGCGGGTGTCGGTGAAGCGCAGGTAGCCGAATGTCATGCCGGTGGCGGGATCGGTGACGGCACCGGCCTGCTGATAGTCGGCCACCGGTTGGAGGTAACGCATCGCCACGGCCACCGCGCTGGCATGAGCCGCGAAGCCGACGAGCTTTTCCGCGTGGTCGGACGGGATGATCGTCGTCTCGTGCAGGTTGAATCCGGCGAGCCGTTTCACCATGCCTTCGGTGACCGCCGGCGCGTTGAGGTTCAGGTTGAAGCTCTTGGCCACC
>CAISTY010000118.1 GCA_903888515.1 Akkermansiaceae bacterium
CTCTTCCTGTTCTATTTCAACTTTCAGCTTTGCTCCCCCGTCCCCCGCCGGCCAACCAATGGCAAATCATATCTAACCCAACCATTGATTATTGAATATTGAAAATTGATTATTGCTTGCCCCTGCTTCCTGACCACGGAGTCGTGGTCACAACCACAACCCCAACCACCAACTGAATATTGAATATTGCTTGCCACTGACCACTGACCCATCGACCAATGACCAATGACCAATGACTAATGACTAATGACTAATGACTAATGACTAATGACTAATCAACCACTGACCAACAACATTATGAAAACAACAACCAACATCATACAACCTCTAAGACATCATCTCCAACCCCTCGCCCTCGTGGTGTGCGCGGTACTGGGACTCGCACTGGCCCCAGCGGCACAGGCGGGTACCATTACCGAAGGTGATCCCTTGATCCCAACTGGTCTGGTGGTGGGCGACAAGTTTCACTTCGCGTTCCATACGACGGCAGGCACTCTACCGACCTCCACCGCCATCGCCGATTACAACGCGTACGTGCAGACCAAAGCCACCAGCACCGCAAGCATATTCAAGAATTATGGTTGGAGCTGGTATTGTATCGGCTCGACGGCGACCGTCCACGCCAAGGATAACGCGGTGGTCAGCGCCCCCGTGTATACCTTGCACAGGTCTGACAGTGTCTCCAATCCCCTCGTCTCGTACCTCGTCGCCACTGCTGCGAAATTTTGGACTAGCACACACCTCGACGGTATCCGCGGAAGGGAAACCGGAGGTACTTGGAGTGGCTCAAATGTTGAAACTGGAACATACACGACCGGCCTCGGTAAACCCGGACACGAATTGGGATCAGTCTCCCAAGATTCCGGCGATGCGTGGGTATCCAACGCGTCATGGATTCAAGTGGGCTGGGGCGAGGGATCTAATAGCCTTTATGCGTTGTCCGAGCTTTTGACGATCGTCACATCCACTCCCAGCGATCCATACGCCACATGGGCCGGCACGGGTGTCGCCTTCGACGCCGATGCCAACAACGACGGCGTGGACAACGGCATGGCATGGGTGCTTGGAGCGGGCAGCACGTCTGTCGACGCCACCTCGCTGCTGCCGACCTTGGACAACACCAATGCGACTTACTTCATCTTCACCTACAATCGGAAGGATGACGCCAACACGGATCCCAACACCATCATCAAGGTGGAATATTGCAGCGATCTGACCGGCTGGACCACCGCCGTGCACGACAACTCCAACATCATCATCACCCCGACCGATAATGGGGCCATCGACTCGGTGGAGGTGAAGATCAAGCGCACCCTCGCAGTGGGTGACAAGCTCTTCGCCCGCCTCAACGTCGTGAAGACGCCGTAAGCACCCCGCACCCGAACCCCCAACCAAACCCAGGGCCGCCGATCTCACCAGTCGGCGGCCCTTTTGCGTTCTGCCTGTAGCGGCGGTCTGTGACCGTCGCACTCCATCGATCACGCGCGTCCCATGCACCGGAAAACCAGCGACGCTCACAGAGCGCCGCTACAATTCCGCACTCCATCGATCACGCGCGTCCCACGCGCCGGAAATAAGCATGCAGACCGATGGTGAAATCATGATGGGTAAAATCATGGGTTCTAACATGATGACATGAAGACCCTGGTGAAATCATGATACACATATTCTAACATATGATAACCCGCAAACAACCCGGCGGGCGGGTGTGGACCCACAGCAGGATTAGCGCAAGAGGAGGCAATTGACGGAGTTTTCGTTGCGGATGAAGAGGTGGTCCTTGACCAGAGCCGGGAACGACCAGATTTGGGTTTTGCGGGAGCCGAAGAGAGACAGGCGGGCGACCTGCTTGTATGCCATGCGCTCGGCACGGAGCAGCAGCAGTTCGCCGTCGAGGGTCAGGATCATGACGTGGCCGTTGCCGGCGACCAGCGAGCAATAGCTGTCGAAGGCCACGTCCCGTTGCTGCCACAGGAGTTTGAGTGTCTTGGCATCGAGACAGTAGAGGTAGGAGTTGTGAGGGCAGAACAGCATGCCATCATAAGCCACCGGAGTGATCATGTCGGGAGCCAGGTCGTCAAAGCAGTGTTCGGGTTGTTGGACAATGCGGACCGTTCCCTGATGGCCCTTGCCGGTAAAGCCATAGAGCCGGGTCGAATTGTTTTCGGTGGCCACAAGGAGTTTGTCGCCGAGAGCGATCGGCGTGGGCACATTGAAGTCGCCTTTTTTTTCGGGGATCATCTTCCAGACCCTCGCGCCAGTGGCGGGATCCCAAGCACCGAGCGATTCGGCATCATAGGCGACCACCAGAGGCTGGCCGTTGAAGTTATTGATGATGGGTGACGCATAGGCCGCGGCAGCACCCGGCGACTTCCAGAGGACTTCGCCCGTTTTGCGGTCCAGCGCAACCAGCGAAGCGTCCTTTGCCCCGGGATTGACGATCAACTTGTCATCGACCAGCAGTGGCGTTGCCGTCATGCCCCAATCCGGCAGATCCCCGCCGAAGTCATCCATGAGATGTTTTTTCCAGAGGACGTTGCCGGTTTCCAGATTGACACAATGGAGGTGTCCGAAGGCGCCCAGAAGATATGCCATTCCGTCATGGACGACCGGGGTTGCGCGGGGCGAGTTGGTATAGTCCATCCGGCCTTCGGCGGTGTAGGCCAGTGTCCAAAGCTCCTTGCCCGTTCCGGCGTCGAGGCATCGCCAGACATCGTTTTTTTCATCGGCGGACTTGTCTGCGAAAAGGACGCGTCCGCCGGCCACCGTCACCCCCGAGTGGCCCGGGCCGGTCGTTTTGCTGGTCCAAAGGAATTTTGCCGTCTCGGGAAGGTTTGCCGGGACATGGTGGCTGATCCCGTTGCGTTGCGGGCCCCGCCAGTCGGGCCAGTCCGGTCGGTTAGAGAGTGAAAGGGGAGGAAGCGCGCGTGAGGGATCGGTGTCGATCACGATCCGGAATCCGGCAATGCAATCGCAATAATCCCCGTCCGGATTGTTAGGCAGTCGTCCGGACAGGCGGCATCTTGGCGGACTGCTCATCCACGAACCGCCACGAATCACCCGCTGCGTACCGGATGTCGGGCCTTGGGGGTCGATGTTCGGCGCCCGTTTGTAATAGTCCTTGTCGTACCAGTCGCAGGTCCACTCCCAGACGTTGCCCAGCATGTCGTAAAGGCCGAACGCATTGGCCCGATAGGATGCAACCGGGGCGGTGAAGACATGGCCGTCGGCCCAGGGAAAGGTGCGCCATCCGCGGAATTGTTTGCGGGCCGTATCGTCAGCGGCATTGGCCCAGCCCTTGCCGTTTTCCAAATCGTCTCCCCATGGGAAGGCGGTCGTCGTGGATGACCGGGCGGCATACTCCCACTGCGCCTCGGTGGGAAGCATGATCTTGCGGCCCGTTTTGGTGGTCAACCAACGGCAGAAGGCGATCGCATCGTCGAAACTGATGCAGATGACCGGATGTTCGTCGGTTTGGTCGAAGCCGACTTTTTTCCACGAAGCGCCATCGACCTTGTCCCATGCATGCCCGTTCCAGGCGAAGGTTCGGTTTTCCCGCTCGGCCTGGGTCAGGTATCCGGTCGCGTCAACGAATGCGGCGAACTGTCCTCGGGTCACCTCGCAGATTCCGATGTGGAAATCGCGGCTGATGGTGACTTCGTGCTGTGGTGACTCGCGGTCGTCGGGGACACGGAAGCGTTGTGTCGGGTCGCTTCCCATGAGGAATTTTCCCGCCGGCACCTTGACCAGTTTCAGCGTGACATCGCCGCCGGGTTTCAACTCGATGTATTCCAGTGATTGCTTGTGGTCCGCATGGATTTCCTGGGGGGGTGGTGTTTCAGCCGCAGAGGTTACTGTTCCCGCGAGCAACAGGCTGATGAACAGATACTGGAATCTTGGCGCTTGGGGCATTGCGGTCTCGCTCGGGAGGGATGATTTTCGCGGGGATGCCGGCAGTGTGACCGCAGGCGGGTCACGGTAATGACATCGGTTTTCGTTACGCTTCGAAAGACATGACTCTTTCATTTTACGGATGAGTGTTGCCAGCGGGTCGCAACCCTGCTTCAGGGACAAAAGCAACCAGGATCTGTTGTTTTTATCTTGGCATGCCCAAGCGGGGCGGATAAAAGCGGGTGTCCGCTTTCGAGAGTTCCGATCCGCGCATTGCTTTCCCGGGCGCGGTCATGCTCATGGCCAAGTCTTCCAGCAACCGCTGATTATTACATGACTTCATCACGCGGCATGGAATCCACATTTCCCCATCCCATTCACCCACCATGAACACGCTGCGCACTTTCACCACCGGCTCCGGCGCCGAAGGGAAATTCCACTCGCTGCCCGCCCTTGTCGAACAAGGATTTCCCAATCTCCCGCGCCTGCCGGTTTCCATCCGCATCGTGCTCGAATCGCTGCTGCGCAACAACGACGGACTCAAGGTCACCGACAAGGACGTTGCAAATCTAGCGAACTACAACGCCCGTGCCCCCGGCGATTTTGAAATCCCTTTCGTTGTCGCGCGCATCGTGCTCCAGGATTTCACCGGCGTGCCGCTGCTGGTAGATCTCGCCGCCATGCGCTCCGCCGTCAATGCCATGGGCAGGGACGCCAAAATGATCGAGCCGTTGGTGCCTGTCGATCTGGTTGTGGACCACTCGGTGCAAGTCGATTCCGCCGGATCCAGCAGCTCGCTCGGCCGCAATCTCGACCTTGAATTCCACCGCAACCGCGAGCGCTACGAGTTCCTCAAATGGGGCGAACAAGCCTTTGATACCTTCAAAGTCGTCCCGCCCGGCATCGGCATCGTCCATCAGGTGAACCTCGAATACCTCGCCAAATGCGTGCTCTCCGCCCCCTGTGAATGTCTTGATCCAAAATCTCCAATCTCCAATCTCAAATCTCAAATCTTCTATCCGGACACGCTGGTCGGCACGGACTCCCACACCACCATGATCAACGGCCTGGGTGTCGTCGGCTGGGGTGTGGGCGGCATCGAGGCGGAAGCCGGCATGCTCGGGCAACCGGTCACGTTTCTGGTCCCGGAGGTGGTCGGCGTTTACCTGACAGGAGAGCCCGCGGCCGGTGTGACCGCCACGGATCTGGTGCTGTTTGTCACCGAATTGCTGCGCCAAACGCGGGTGGTCGGCAAGTTTGTCGAGTTCTACGGTCCCGGTGCCGGGGCGCTCAGCCTGCCGGACCGCGCCACCATCGCCAACATGGCTCCCGAATACGGCGCGACCATGGGGTTCTTCGGCATCGACGAAATCACCACCGCCTATCTGTTAGGCACCGGTCGGCCGCCGGAACTCTGCCGGACCGTCGAAAACTACTATCAGGCACAGGGCCTGTGGGGCATCCCAACTGATAGAAACGCGCTTGATTTCTCACAGATCGTGGACCTTGATCTCGCCGCCGTGAAACCCTGTGTTGCAGGTCCGAAACGCCCGCAGGACCGCATCGACCTCGCCGCCCTCAAAGCCCGCTGGGCCGCCCTGCTCGCCGCGCCCGTGCCCGCAGGATATGACAAACAACAAGTTAGAGGATCCACCGAGGCGCTCGATTTGCCGCCCACGCTTGACAACGTGGCGGATGAAATCCCCAGCTTCGGTCACGCCTTCGGCGCGGAGGTCGGTGTGGTCACTGAATCCAACGATGATCCTGCCTATCCGTTGTGGGAGGTCACCGTCGCTGGCAAGGGTGGTATCAAGGACACCATCACTCATGGTTCGGTGCTCATCGCGGCCATCACGAGTTGCACGAACACCTCCAACCCGAGTGTCATGCTCGCCGCCGGCCTGCTAGCGCGCAAAGCCAATGCCAAGGGTCTAACAGTCAAGCCGGCGGTGAAAACATCGCTCGCGCCGGGCTCGCGCGTGGTCACTGATTATCTGCAGAAATCCGGCCTTCAGGCGGAACTCGACACCCTTGGCTTCCAAGTCGTCGGCTACGGCTGCACCACCTGCATCGGCAACTCCGGCCCGCTCGATCCCGGCATCGAGGAGGTGGTGAAATCCAATGACATCATCGCCGCTGCCGTGCTTTCCGGCAACCGCAACTTCGAAGCCCGCGTCCACCCGTCGATCAAGGCGAACTTCCTGATGTCCCCGCCGCTGGTGGTCGCCTTCGCCATCGCCGGCACCGTGGATATCGACATGTCTAACGATCCGTTAGGATATGGCAGCGACGGCCACCCGGTCTTCCTCCGTGATATCTGGCCGTCCTCTGCGGAAATCGCCGCCGCCATGAATGCCTCGCTCCATCCGGAGGTCTTTCAACGCCTTTACACCGGCTTCGCCAGCCAGAACCCGAAGTGGAACGAGATCCAATCCTCCATCGGCAATATCTATCAGTGGAACCGCAACTCCACTTACATCCAGCAACCGCCGTTCTTCGACGGCTTTTCCGCCACCCCGCGCGACATTGTGGAAATCCACGGCGCGCGCGCGCTCGGCATCTTCGGCGACTCGGTTACCACCGACCACATCTCACCCGCCGGCCCGATCAAGAACGACAGCCCGGCCGGCCGTTATCTCACCGAGCAGGGCGTCGCGAGCGAGGACTTCAACTCTTACGGCTCGCGCCGCGGCAACGACCGCGTCATGACCCGCGGCACCTTCGCCAACGTCCGCATCAAGAACCTGATGGTTCCCGGCAGCGAAGGCGGCGTCACCAAAATCCACGGTGCAACCGCCGCCATCCATGACGCCGCCGTCACCTATCAGAAATCCGGCACCCCCACCCTGATCATTGCGGGTGAGGACTACGGCATGGGTTCCAGCCGCGACTGGGCCGCCAAGGGCACTTGCCTGTTAGGTGTCAAGGCGGTCATCGCCCGGTCCTTCGAGCGCATCCATCGCAGCAACCTCGTCGGCATGGGCGTGCTGCCATGCACTTTCGTCCACAAGGAGGATTACGACAAGGTCAAGGACCTCGCCGACGCCACCTTCGACCTCATTGGCATCTCCAACGAACTCAAGCCCGGCCAACACGCCACCCTTCGCGTCCATGCCCAGGGAAGTACCGGCGGCGCGCCCGTGTTAGAAAAGAGGGGCACGGGCGGCCCGCCCGTGTTGGATATTCCCATCATCGTGCGCATCGACACCCCGGTGGAAAAAGCCTACTACCGCGCCGGCGGCATCCTGCCTTACGTGCTCGCCCGCATCCTGAGGTGATGGCAAGTGGCGCGGGCACGTAACAAGTGGCTCGGGCATCCTGCCCCAGACCGTGCTGCGGGCATCCTGCCCGCCTCTTCCCCGCTGAACATGGCTCGGGCATCCTGCCCCAGACCGTGGCCGGAGCGTCCCGCTGCGGAGAGTGTGTGTGCGGCAAGGACCGAACCTGAGGTGATGCAAGTGGCTCGGGCATCCTGCCCCAGACCGTGGCCGGAGCGTCCCGCTCCGGAGAGAGAGTGTGCGGCAAGTTCCGATGTAATATTCGGCCAACACCTCTGGCGTGTACTGCATGACCTCAGGCAAGGTGCGGAAGAGTTCTTCCAAGGGCTTGGCGTCAGGGATTCAAGCGTGCTTTGAGATAGAGATTCATCGCTCCCAGAATCTCCGGGTCGAGCGTGACTTTGTGCCCGCGCGGTTCACGGTCCATGAAGAACTGGCTGTCGCTGCGGAGGTCGGCGAGCCGCTGGCGGAGGACGGTCATTTGATGCAGGGCTTCTGGAGACTCGGAACAATTGATGGTCAGGAACAGCGGCAGCGTGGCGCGCGTGAGATAATCCAGCGCACCGTGTTGCCGCCAGGTTTCAAGGTGACTGGCGCGCGCGCCCCAGGCTTTCTCGTAGACGGGAATCTCCACGTCGTTGGGTAGCAAATCGAGATAGGTGAAACGACCGGACATGACGATGGCGCCTTGCACGTCGCTGCTCACGTCGGGATGTTCACCGTGATTCTCAAATTCCTTTTTACCTTGCGTCGTGACGAGCAGCAGCGCCATGCCGCTGCCGCGGGAAAATCCGGCCACCACAATCCGGCCGTTCAAGCCGATCCGCGTGCCTTGCGCACGCAGGGTGCGGACCGCAGCTTTGATGCGGAGCGCGCACTCGGGCATGGGGTCGAGCCCGTGGTACGGCGGCGCGACGGGGTGATCGGCCATGGCGACGGCGAAACCCTCGGTGGCGGCGCCTTCAAGTAGCGTGTCGCTGCAATACGAGAGCATGGTGTTGCCAAACCGGTTATAATTGTCGCAGGAAAATTCCAGCAGTGCGCCGACTGGCTGTTTGGGCTGGGAGGGATATATAATGTCGAGCGCGAGCGGGCGCTTGGGGTCGGCGTCATACCGCACGTCACGTTGCAACCGGCAGCCTTCGGGCACGATATAGATGTGCGAGTAGTCGCACTTGAATTGCGGGAAAAGCTTTTTGGCGCGAAAATCATTGCGGAGTTTGGCGAGGTCGCGATTGAGGAACGGCGCGCGGGCATTCGTGGCGTGCGCGTAGTCGAGCGTGACCACGAGATTATTCGCCGCGCGGAAATCCTTGAGAATGGCGTCATCACTCTCCGTTCCGACGCGCGGTGCGGCGAGGTTCTGAAGATAGACGATGACGGCCAATTCGTTAGTACCTTGATGGGTCGGCGGCTCGTTGATGGTCAAGTCCAATTCTCGGCCGGTGACGACGCTGGGCCATTTTTCAACCGTCGCGCCCGTCGCCAGCGTGGCAACGATGAGAGCAAGCAGGAACAGGAAGGATTTTTTCATTATATTTAGTTGTTAGGAATTCACTATATTGAGGTTCCCCCGCGAGCGAGAGAATTGCTTGTTGGTTTAGGCATATTTCTCAGTGCATCACTCTTGGCGGCGGGAACGGTTGGTCGGTGATGATCCAGTCCTCGTTCTTGTCGGTGAAGGTTTTCAACGCCCATTCGTTAGGTATCAGCGCCACCAGCCAGCCGTTGGCATCGCGTGCCAGCGCCACACCTAACGAAAGCGACGGGCGCGCGTCGGGCGCGTGTGGGTCGCCCTGCTGCGGCTTGAGCCAGCGGGCGATCGACCAGTTGGCGGGTTCCATGCGGGTTTCCGCAGCGTATTCGCCTGCGAGCCGGTATTGCAGCACTTCGAATTGCAGCGGGCCGACCGCACCCAAGAGCGGCACCTGAGCGGGCCCGGTGTCCAACAACTTGAACTCGCTGGCCACGCCTTCCTTGAGAAATTGCGCGAGGCCGTCGCGGAAGCGTTTGTATTTCGCGGTGCTCTTGTTGTGCAGCCAGGAAAAACATTCCGGTGCGAAGCGCGGGATTTCATGAAATATCACGCCGCTCATTGATGCCAGCGTGTCACCTATCAGCAAGTCATGGTTGCCCACCAATCCGACGACATCGCCGGCATAGGCGGCATCCACGGTTTCCCGCTCGCGGGCGAACAGCCGCTGGGAATTGCCCAGGCGCATCCGTTCGCCGCTGCGTGTGTTGAGCACGTTCATGTCACGCTCGAATTTTCCGGAAACAATGCGCACGAAAGCCACCCGGTCGCGGTGTTTCGGATTCATGTTCGCCTGGATTTTGAAGACAAAGGCGGCGAACTCCTCCGATGCCGGATCAATTCTCAGTCCCTCACTGTCACGTGGTGGCGGCGGGGGAGCGAGTTCCAGGAAACGGTCCAGCAATAGTTGCACGCCGAAGTTGTTCGCCGCGCTGCCGAAGAACACCGGCGTCAATTTCCCGGCCAGCACCTGGGCCACATCGAAGTCCGCGCCCGCGCCATCTAACAAAACAAGCTCGTCGCAGACCTGGCGGTAGGTGCCCGCCTCCACCGCCGCCTGGACGCTTTCATCCCCGATGCCCGACACGGCGACTGGCGCGCGGTAGGCGCCGTGAACCGTGCGTTGGAACAAATGCACCTGTTGGTGCTCGCGGTCATAGACGCCCTTGAAGCGCGGGCCGTCGCCCAGTGGCCAGTTGAGCGGATAGGCGTGGATGCCCAGCACGCTTTCCAGTTCATCTAACAAATCGAGTGACGGCCGCGCCGGGCGGTCCATCTTGTTCATGAAGGTGAAGATCGGCACGCCGCGGCGGCGGCACACTTCAAACAGTTTGCGGGTCTGGCTTTCGATGCCCTTGCCGGCGTCCACCACCATGATGGCGGCGTCCACTGCTGTTAGAACGCGGTAGGTGTCTTCCGAAAAATCCTTGTGGCCCGGGGTGTCCAGAATGTTGACCACGCAATCCTTGTACTCGAATTGCAGGACGGTGGAGCTTACCGAGATGCCGCGTTGTTTTTCCAGCTCCATCCAATCCGAGGTGGTGGCCCGCTGGTTTTTCCGCGCGGTCACGCTGCCAGCCAGATTGAGGGCCCCGCCGTAGAGCAGGAATTTCTCGGTTAGAGTCGTCTTGCCGGCGTCCGGATGGGAAATGATTGCGAACGAACGGCGGCGCGCCACCTCGCACTGCAGCGCGGGCGATGGTATGGAAAAAGACGAGAGAGACATGAAGCGGCGCGCATGGCGTAAACGGCAAACGACCCATCGGCAAGCGCCGATTGACAGGGAATCGGGCTGTGCATGCTCACAGGATCATGGATTTGGATGTGCCATGACAGGGATCCATGGTGCCCACAGCTACCCTGCTCGCCACCGCCCTGTCCTTCGGCGTGGCCGGCAATGCCATCGCCTCCACCGCCACTCTGGCCAACGGCTCGTGGGCCGCCACCACCCTCCTCGGCGGCCTGGCCGGTACCGCCCCGTCCTACCTCGGCCAGGATTGCCTGGTCGGCACCACCGCCTGTTACAAGGCCATCTCGCTCACCCCGCCAATCTGGATTGGGCCGTAAGGGGAGGATGGCCGTCCCGGCTGTCAGGACCAACGGCGTCCCCGCCTGTTGTCTGCCGCCACCCAAATTCCCCCACCTGCCTTGGCCTATCAGGTCATGCGCGGCGCGGATGTCGCTGCCGCTTTGCCACCGAACGTTTTTGTGGATTTTGGCGTCTTGCCATCCGCTCGTTGTTCGCTTTTTCCCATTATGCTTTTCCGTAAAGACTGTATTTAGCCTTTCTCCGTTTGGTTTTGAAATCGTCTTTTATCGTCTTGATCTGTTTTCCCAGGTCTTCCCGGTGATTTGAGTCAGTTGATGTTTTCAGCTCAGCTAACAGTGGTTCTAGCAATTCCTTTTCTTTCGTGGCGAGCATGTCAGAAAATATCGAGAAGCCGCCGTGCCAGAATCCAGTTGTGTTTCCAATTTGTTTCATTTTCTTCTATGAAGCGAACGCCTAGCCCAGCCGCCGGGCAATTGGAGTGTGGTTGGTTGGATTCATGGGGCTGATGCCGGTCGGCTGCGGCGACTTGTTCGGCTCCTTTTTTTTCCTAGGTCGTTCACGATATTTAATATAATAGAGATTAGAGCTAAAAAATAGCATCCGAAAAAAGATAATCCAATAAGGCGGCCTTTAATTTCTAGATCATCAATATTGGGACGTAAAACCATAAATATGCCTAAACTTGGAACTAAGCATAGCAACGCCGCCAAAACTTTTTTTCGCGTTAAGCTGGAAACTCTCAGCGAATAAATATAAAGAGGCAACTTAACAATAATCGCAACAAGAACCAAGCCGATCGTAAAAAGCAAAATGCCCAACGGATCCAGTAAAACATTCAGGGAATTGGGTTGTGCGATATAATAGATCGTGAACAGAGCAACGGCAATGGCCGGTAGCAAAGTAAACGAAAATGCCATCAACATCCGTGCATCATCGGTATTTTTATTTGCTGCAATAATGGGGGCGTAATCTTCGGGATGCATGAATTTATTTCTGCCGAACCACCCATTAGCGCGGTGGCATCACATTAAGCGCATTGTTGGGTGGTTGATGGGCGAAGGGAAGGTTGGCATCCATGATTTGTTCGGCAATTTGTTCATGGACCCCCGGTGCAAAACTTCTTTGACCTTTTAGAATCGGAATTGTCATAGGGACGAAGGCGTTGCCGTTGCTCTTGAGGCAACTGGGTGAAATCGCAGTCATCAAAAACGATATAGCCGGGGAAACCACGGGAATCGGGGCACAGGTTGGTGATCTTGCAGCGGGTGAAATGAATGCTGTATAAATATAAATGCGAAAGTCGTGAGAAGCGGGCTTGTAGGTCAAGCGGTTCGTTTGAGTCGGTGAGCGAGAAGCCCAAGGATTCGTCCTCGCCGAAGTATGACGACATAGATTGACGTATGCCTGCTGATATAGTTGGATCTGGACTGTAACAGGGATCGAAGTATGGACGAGCTCCAGGGAACACATGCTGAATCTGTGGGCCGGCGTTATAACATGTGACACGCCAACCAAACCATCCGCCGCAGAGCAGGATGGACAACGCTGCCAAAGCGAAGATAGAACGCGGGCACTTTATGGGATGTATGCGACTCATGTCTTCATTGCTTTGCCGAACGTATTATTCTAATTTGCGTCCAAGTTGAGACGTTTAATCCAAGGCCAGTTGGTGATTGACCGAATGACGGCCGGTTGTTTTGACAGTTTCTTTAGACCCGATTTGAGTTGACTGATGACACCCTCCATTGATTCAAACACCCGGTTTGGAAATTCCTTTTCACGCAACTCATCCCAGATGTGCTCCTGTGGATTGAGTTCTGGCGAATAGGGCGGTAATGCCTCAAGATGCATATGGGCTGGCAGATCCAAATCCTTTGCCCGATGGGAACTTGCTCCGTCCAGAATCATGAGGATGAAGTCGTCAGGATGTCGTCGGCGGATTTGCCCCAGAAATTTAGACATGTTTTCGGTGTTCATTTTCTCGGCAAGCATCCAGTCGAACTTGCCGTCCTGCGGACTGACCGCCCCATAGACATAAGTGAACTGTCGTTCGTAGCCGTTGGGCATGACCGGGCGGCAGGGAGCGGGAGCCCAACACCGTCTTGCCTTCGCCATGCGTCCAAAGCGGGCCTCGTCTTGGAAGATCAAGCGCACGGGACGATCCTCGGTATTGTGCTTCTTGACGGCGGAAACCAGTGTCTTCTTGAGTTTTTTTCCAGGCGGCTTGGGCCGCGTAGTCCGCTTTCGGATGCCGTGTGTCCGGAGCTACCTTTCGCCACCCATGCCGTGCGAGCAATCGCCACACCACCGAGGCTCTCACTGGACGCCCGAGCTTTTGAGCAAGGGCTGCTCGAATCGGACCCATGACTATCATGCCCGCCGTCTCTGCCTTAGCGGCCCATGGCGCGAGAAACTCCGCTTCCTCCTCCGGCGTCATGTGACTATTGCGCCTACCGCCCCACCCACGCCCCTCGCACGCCACAACGCCGCTGGCGACTCCTGGTTTTCCCCTTGCCTGGCGAATTCGCTGCTGAAATCTGCCAACCGTAGCCCGACTCACCCCCATCGCAATTCCCGCCTCTTCCATGGTCAGACCATGAACTGCTGGAAGCAGAACCGCTTGGGCCGCGCGAATATCTTCGACAGTGTTGGCTTGCTGAAGCAACGCTTTGGCGGTGGAAATTTGTCGTTCTGTGAATTTAGCGCTCCTTGACATGCAAGAAATGTCGCATATTAGTCTCATCTTGCAAGCAAATTAGAATTAGTCCTGCCGCCGGGTCACAGCAGGGCGGTTGGGGTTGAAATTGGGGAGCGGTTGCCGGTCGGCAGCGACGTCTTGTTCGGCATTATGGTTTTTTGGTTTAAGCCATGGGAGTGGTGGATAAAAGTGTAGGACAGAAAAGATCGTAAGCATCCATCCTCCGATAGACAAAACGGGGTGAAAAGAATCAAACTGACTCCCGGTCTCGGGATCAAACATCTTGATTCTGAATTGTGGCATCCACGAGACACACATCATGGCAAAGGCTAGCGTGCCAAGTATGAATGCTATCCACCAATGATCCTTCCACCATAGATTGACCTTCTTCATCATTCGGATGGGCAGTCCAACGACAAGCAGAATAATGATGGCAACGACTGTGCATATGGCCCCCATGATTGGCTGAAAAAATCATGGAGAGAAGGCCGTCATACACGGTCATGGCCATCGCCAGCATGTAGTAACAAACACCGACGAGGAGAGCGGCAAGAATTTGGGGGATGACAATCATAATTGAGCCGAACGTTTAATATGCTGGCACCGGTGGAGATTGAAAGGAAACTGTCATGAAAAATCAAGAGCTAAACGCCGGTTGTCCAGCCATGCATTGTTCGGTGTTGTCTTATCAGAATGCCACGCAGTCTGAAATGACGCGCTCCATACCAAAATTGGGAACTTCGTTTGTTAGCCGCTCAAAATCTTGTTGAGTCATAGCACTCGCCTCATCAAATGTCATGTTGCGTGTGTGCCATGCGATGCAAATATGGTCAAGGATGTGTCCCAAGTCCATAGCCAGAGATACCTCGCCGCATTCCTCTGATGCTGTCTCTTTAAGCCGCGCCAAAGTCTCTTCAAGATGGATTTTGGCCTCGTTGAGCTGGAACCTGAGATGGTCGGGTTGCATAGATTTATTGTGTGTTAATTCACCGAACGCTGATGTCCTGCCGCCGGGTCAGGGCAGGGCGGTTGGGGTTGATGTTGTGGGGTTCATGCCGGTCGGCAGGGACGTCTTGTTGGGGATCTTTGAGACTACCGCTTTTGTTCTCTCGCCTTTTTATTGGCACCAACGATGAGATAGGCTGTGTCTCGGTGCGTATTAACTAGCGTCACCACCCAGTCGTCCTTCTCTTCGTCCCATTTGACATGGACGGGAAACCACCTTAGCGGCCTGTCTCTGGTGGCCAGAGCAATCTCAATCGCCTTCTCAATCGACACTTTGGGTGCGGCTTTTAGATTAGCTGCGAGACCGGGTCTGGCTTCGTTCGACATCACCTTGCCGCCCTCCTCAATGTGAACCCACCTGAATGGAATAGTTAAACTTCGGAACTGTAGAGCCCATCCTCCACCGGATGACTTGGTCTTCGAATACGCAATGGTGCATGAGAAATCTTTTGCATTGGCTCCAAGCGCTTTCTCTGCGGCGCTCATGGCTTCGTCGAGCTTGAGCGATGGCCGTTGGGTGAGGTTCATGGTGCCGTTGATAGTTGTCGCCATCAAATGTGCTGGTGACAGGAATAGCGCCAATGTCATTGCGAGAAGTAGTTGTTTCGGTTTCATTGAATTATTTTGCCCAACGTTAAATGTGGTGGCACGGCGGCGCAAGACTCATAGAGCGAAGCGAACGAGGGAGCTTATCCGCCGTTGCCACCCACGACGTGTTCGGTGTTAGTTTGTGTATTGCTGATGTCATCGGCTTCGGAGACTTCTTCTACTTTCTGCTTCCGGTCGGGCCGTTGCCTTGCCTAGCCAATCTAGAACGTCGAAAGGCCCACTCGACCATTGGGCTCGTGAGAGCTGGCAGCCAGCGATCTGAAATCCTTCCGGTCAAGAGGCTCCAAACCGGTATGATCAGGACCGACCACCAAATCGAAATGGGAAATTGCGATATGATCAATATGGGCAGGCCAACGATCCAAAGGATTGCCAGTGGAATGTTGACCATCTGATGCCAGTTGGGCGGTGCCATATTAGTATTCATTCTCCACCGAACAGTTTTATTATACCGCGCGCGGCATTTGTCCCTATTATACAGCGTGCGGTATAAGAAAGGACAAATGCCGCCCGGAAGGGTCGAACTCCCCATCGCTCGTTGAGCGCGGCCATTTAACCGCCAACTGTGAGCGTGCCAAGACAAAAGTGAGGAGAAAGGCGTCTTTGGTTATGAATTCGGGGAAATCAGGGGAGATCGAGCGGGCTCGGGCCGCCTGCGCCCGGTCGTTTGATGACGTGGAGGTAGATCATGGTAGTGGAGACGTCGGCATGGGTGCGTTCGGCGGAACGATTGCCACGGGCCTTGGTCCAGGCCTCTGCCCAGCGGACGTAATACTCGTGGGTGGTGGGCTTGATGGACAGTTCGTCGAGGCGCTGGAGGAAACGCTGGCGTGCCGGGGACGGGGGCGGGGTGGCCGATGGATTGGATGGGGGGCATGAGTTGGGCATGGATGGTATTTAGCATGTTCCTATGAACATGACAAGACCAAATTTTTCTTCTTCAATCCAAAATCAAAAATCTTCTCTTCCCTTCGCGTTCCTTTGCGTCCTTCGCGGTTAGAAAATCTTCTCTTCCTCCTGAAAATTTGAACCGCCAAGCCGCCAAGATCGCCAAGGGATGCGGAAGAGAAGATTTGAAGAAAGACACGGGCAGGAATGCCCGTGCTCCGTTCTTCTTCCTCTTCACCAATGACTAATGACCATTGACCAATGACTTCTTCTCTTCCTCTTTTCTGGTCTCTGGTCTCTGGTCTCTGGCCTCTGGCTTCTGGTCTCTGGTCTCTGGTCTCTGGTCTCTGGTCTCTGGTCTCTGGTCTCTGGTCTCTGGTCTCTGGTCTCTGGTCTCTGGTCTCTGGTCTCTGGTCTCTGGTCTCTGGTCTCTGGTCTCTGGCTTCACACCCCCCAGCACACGCTGCCGCTCGCCCCATGCAAGGTTTCGTCGAGCACCTCGTTGGCGCTTTTGGAGATTTCCTCGCTTTGGGTGATGCGTTGCGGGTCGAGGATGTATTTGCCGGACCCTGCGGCGGCGGCGGCGGCTTGCAGCGCGGCTATCACCCATGCGGTGGCGGTTTGTGCGGATAGTGCTTTGGCGCTGGCGTTGGCCGTGATGCGGCCGGGCACCAGTCCCACGTTGCGCTGGATGACCGGGTTTCCGAAGGGGATCTGCGTGACCACCGTGGCCTGGTAGGCGTCGGTGGTTTCCACCGAACTCGACGCCTCGCGCAAGTCGTAGGCCGCGCGTCCGGTCATCCAGGTGGTGGCCGCCTGCGAGAAATCCAGCTTGAGGAAATTGCGTGTGCCCGGGTTGGTCAGGTCGCTCGCCAGGTCCAGCGATTCCTCGGAGGACACCATGAGCGGGTGATTTGCCGCCGCTTCGCTCGCGATGGCCCGCGCGGTGGCCAGCGCCGCCGCGGAATCCGCCGCGCTCACCGTGCCGGAATCCGCCGGCTTCGAAGGTTTCCCGGTGAACCCGGACGGTTCTAACATCCCGGTGGATGTTTCGGGGGACATCGTCTACACCACCTTCCTCAAGCGCATCAAGGGCGTATGGAATGTTGTCAAGGATTTGAGCGGCAGCGATGTCCCTTCCGACAAGGAAGTCACGAATATCCGCAATAAGTTCCCCGCCGATTTTCCAACCAGTGTCCTGCCGGATTTTTGGCGGAAGCGATTGCGCCCGTGAGCCGAATGGCTTACCGCTTTCCTCTTGCCGCATTTCGTCCATACTGCCGCCGATGCGTGACGACACCCGCCGTTGGATTGAGGCCGATCAAGCGCACTGTTGGCATCCCTTCACGCGGCAGGGCGATTGGTGTGCCGCGGACCACGAACCCTTGGTCATCACGCACGGCCAGGGATCATGGCTGTGGGATTCCGAGGGCCGCCGGTACCTCGACGGAAATTCCTCCATTTGGACCAACATCCACGGCCACGCCCACCCGGTGATCGCCGCAGCCATCCGCAACCAACTCGAAAAATCATCACATGTTTCATTCCTCGGACTCACCCACCCGGGCGCCGTCGAACTGGCTCAACAACTGTGCGCGTTTTTCCCGCCGCACACGCTCGAGCGCGTCTTCTTTTCCGACGACGGATCCACTGCCGTCGAATGCGCGCTGAAAATGGCCGCGCAATACCGCCAGCAATCCGGCGCGGCACAGCGCCACCACTTCATCGCCTTTTCCAACGGCTATCACGGCGACACCCTCGGCGCGGCCTCGCTGGGTGGCGTCGCGCGGTTTTTCGAGCGCAGCAATGGCCACGGCTATCCGGTGATCCGCGTGGGATCGATGAATGAACTGCGCGCGCTGCCTGCGGAAACCGTGGAAAAATCCGCGGCGGTGGTGATCGAACCGCTCATCCAAGGGGTCAACGAAATGCGTCCATGGCCGCCCGGCATGCTGGCCGATTTGCGTGCCTGGTGCGATGCCACCGGCACTCACCTGATCCTCGACGAAGTCATGACCGGCTTCGGGCGAACCGGAAAAATGTTCGCCTGCCAGCACGAAAACGTGGTTCCCGATTTCCTCTGCCTTGCCAAGGGCCTCACCGGTGGCACGCTGCCGCTTGCCGCCACCCTCACCACCGGCACGATCTACGCCGCCTTTCTCGGCGCGCCCGAGCGGGCGTTCTACTACGGACATAGTTACACCGCCAACCCCCTCGGCTGCGCCGCGGCTCTCGCCAGCCTCGAGGTCTTCCAACAGGAACAAACACTCGAATTGCTACAAGCGAAAATCGACCACCTCCGCGCCGGCCTCGCCGCCCTGAAAGCCGCCCACCCGATGGTCCATGACGTCCGCCAATGCGGGTTCATCGCGGGCATCGAACTCCGCCACCCCGATGGCCGGAAATTCCCCAGCGCATGGCGCACCGGGGAGGCGATCTGCCTGGCCGCCCGCACCCATGGCCTGCTCACCCGCCCCATCCTCGACACCCTCGTCCTGATGCCGCCGCTTTCCACCACCCACGCCGAGCTGGATCACACGCTGGCCGCGCTCGATGCCGCACTAACCGAAATCCCGGACGTGATATCCGGGCATTGACACCCGCCCCGCCAGCGCGTAATCATCGCCCCCGCGCAAGCGATCGGCGGAGTAGCCAACCGGTAAGGCAGTGGTTTGCAAAACCATCATTAGCGAGTTCGATTCTCGCCTCCGCCTCCAGCTAAAACCCTTGAAATCAAAGGATTATAGAGAATCTGAAAAGTTAGACGAAAGAGCGAAAACGCAAAAAAACGCTCAAAAACGCACCCCGAATCGGAAAGTAACCGGAAAGTGCCTTTTCGACATTTTTTGACATCCCCCCGTGCCGGGCCGCGCACGATGGATTCCACGCGCCATTGGAACATTCCCCGCTAGGGTTGGGGGTGAGAAACAAAAGACGCCCCGGACTCTCCAGCCCGTACCCTTTCTTGCCGGGATCTCCGGGGTCCTGTCCTTTCCGGTGTTATGCGCACTGTTACGCCAGGGGCTCCGGTGGATCGCGTTACGGAGGTGTAGCGAGGCTCCCACCGGTTGTTCATGTGTTGCGCCCGTTGCGGGTAATGGTTCTATTCACCCTCCAACCCTCGCGACCGCCCCGGTGCTGCCCTCTCACAAAAAATCCGTCCATCCTATCAAATCCGCTTTCCACACCGCGGTCGGTAGGCTGGAATGCGGGCGCAAGGAACTGGCGGAGTGATTTCACCGCTTCGGCAGTGGCGTCACCGGCTTCGGCAGAACTCGCACGTCGCCAACAGCCATTCCGTCCCAGTTCCCGCCAACCCCATGCGCCAAGTTTTGCCACCATGTCACTGCACCCACAATTCCCCACTTCCCCCTACGCGCCGCTGATTCCAGAACAGCGGTGGTTCCCGGCGGACGAAGCCCTGCGGGCGACCGCGTACGAAAAGCTCCTTCCTCCGCTCGTGGCGAAGGTGCGGCAAGAGGTGTACGCCTGGCGCAACAAGGGCTATGCCGGCGCCTCCTCGACCTCCGCCGCCTTGCTCCGGCATTGGTTCGAGACCGAGCACCTGACCGAAAACGCCGACGGTTCGCTCTTGACGTTCCGCTATTACTTCGCCCAGCGCGAAGCGGTGGAGACGGTCATTTGGCTCTATGAGATTCGCGCCGCCCGCGACAAATACGATCTGCTCCGCTTCGACGCCTCCGGCGCGGTGTCCAGCGGCATGTTCCCCGAGGATTGGCCGCGCTACGTCCTGAAAATGGCGACCGGTGCCGGAAAAACCAAAGTCCTGTCGCTCCTGATCGCGTGGAGTTTCTTCCACAAACTCTACGAACCGGACTCCGCGTTGTCCCGCAACTTCCTGGTAATCGCCCCCAACATCATCGTCCTCGACAGGCTGCGGGCCGACTTCGACGGTCTCAAAATCTTCTTCAACGACCCCATCCTGCCACCCAACGGCAGCGAAGGGCGGAACTGGCGCGACGATTTCCAACTCACCCTGCACATTCAGGATGATGTCCGCATCGTGCGCGACACCGGGAATTTCTTCCTCACGAACATCCACCGGGTTTTCCTTGGCGATGTCCGCGAACCGTCGCTGGAGGATGCCGATTTGCGCGATTATTTCCTCGCGCCTTTCGGTGCGAAGCCATCCGGGAAAACGACCGACAGCAAGACCGACCTCGGCGAAATCGTGCGCGAGATCGAGGAACTCGCCGTGTTCAACGACGAGGCGCACCATATCCACGACCCGCGCATGGCATGGTTCAAATCCATTCAGGACATCCACCACAAGATGCTCCAGAAGGACAGCCGCCTGGCGTTGCAGGTGGACGTGACCGCCACTCCGCGCCATGACAACGGCGCGATTTTCGTGCAAACCGTTTCCGACTACCCGCTGGTCGAGGCCATCCATCAGAATGTCGTGAAACATCCCGTCCTGCCCGATGCGGTGAGCCGCGCCAAACTCAACGAAAAGAAGAGCGCCATCTTCACCGAGAAATACGACGATTACCTCAAACTCGGCATTGAGGAATGGAAGAAAAGCGAAGCCGAACACAAGATGCTAGGCAAGAAGGCCGTCCTGTTCGTCATGGTGGACGATACCCGCAACTGCGACGACGTGGGCGAGTATCTTGAAAAGATTTGTCCCGAGTTGCAGGGCGCGGTACTGGTCATCCATACCAAGAACAACGGGGAAATATCCGAGGCGGCCTCCGGCAAGAACAAGGAGGAACTCGAAAAGCTGCGCAAGGAGGCCAACGATATCGATTCCTGGAAGTCGCCGCACAAGGCCATCGTCTCGGTGCTCATGCTCAAGGAAGGCTGGGACGTGCGCAACGTCACCACTATTGTCGGCCTGCGGGCCTATGTCGCACAGAGTGACATTCTCCCGGAGCAAACCCTCGGACGCGGCCTGCGCCGGATGTATTTCGGCAACGACGTGGTCCGCGAAACCGTCTCCGTCATGGGCACCCCGGCATTCATGGATTTCGTGGAATCCATCCAAAGCGAAGGTGTCACCTTCGAGCATGTGCCGATGGGTGGCGGTGCGACCCGGCACGACTCGCTCATCGTGGAAGTGGACACCGAGAACAAGGACAAGGATCTTGACGCCCTCGACATTCCGCTCCCCAAACTCACGCGCCGTTTCCAGCGCGAGTTCAAGAATCTTGAGACCCTGGACCCGGCCGCATTCGGCAATCAACTCCTGCCGCTGAAACCGTTCACGCCGGAGGAAACCCGCGAGATCGTGTTCAAGACCATGCTCGACGCGGAGGTACATCACATCATCCAACTCGACGGCACCGGCCCGGCGGATTACCGCTCCGTTGTCGCTTTCTTCGCCAGGCAGTTGCTCAAAGACCTCCGCCTCGTTGGCGGCTACGAGATACTCTATCCGAAGGTGCGCGACTTCATGCGCGAATTCCTGTTCAGTCCGTCGCCCGTGGATCTGGAGGATCCCGTCGTGCTGCGCAACCTGTCCGAACCGGACGCCGGCAAGATTCTCTATGACGCGTTCAAATCGGCCATCAACGCCCTCACCGTTCAGGAGACGGGCGTGACACGCATCGAGGACCGGATCCGGCTGAAGGAGACGCGCCCATTCCGCACCGACTACCGCGCTCATATCAACGCCAAAAAGAGCATCTTCAACAAGGTCGTTGGCGAACCCAATTCCGGCGGCTTTGAACTCCGGTTCGCCGCATTCCTGGAAGCCGCTCCCGACGTCCAGGCATTCGCCAAGAACTATCTCGCCATCGGTTTCAAGCTCGACTATGTCAAAGGCGATGGCGACCTGTCCAACTACACGCCTGATTTTATCGTCCGCACCGGCGATACGAAAATCTGGATCGTGGAAACCAAGGGCCGCCTCGAACTCGACCTGCCCCAGAAAATGACCCGTCTCAAACAATGGTGCGCCGACGCCACCGCCGCCGAGGAAAACGGCTGCCAGTACGACTTCGTTTTCGTGGACCAGATCAGTTACGAAAAACACTCCCCGAAAACCTTCGCCGCGCTGGCGACAACCTTCACTGATTACAAATCCTGACCATGGCTCGCCCTCATCAAGAACACTACGAACTGACCGACGCGGAAAAGCGCGACCTCATCAAGCTCATCGAGCAGGGCAAGCCGCTCCCGGAGAAATACCGGTTCCTCCTCTTCGCCGACAAGCGCGAGGTCGAACTCGTCTGGAACGGCAAGTCCCGCGAAGTCTGCACCGCCATCCTCCCCTTCCAGACCCTCGAACACATTGACGAGCCGCGGAAAGAAAAGCAGAGCGACGGGGAATTCTCGTTCGACACCGGCGGACGGCAGATCAAGGGCTGGACCAACAAACTCATCTGGGGCGACAACAAGCTCATCCTCTCCTCCCTCAAGGCCGGAGCGCTCCGCCGCCAGATCGAGGACGCCGGCGGCCTCAAGCTCATCTACATTGACCCGCCCTTCGACGTGGGCGCGGACTTCAGCATGGACATCGAGATTGGTGGCGAAACCTTCCACAAGGAGCCGAATCTCCTCGAACAAATCGCCTACCGCGACACCTGGGGGCGCGGCGCGGATTCCTTTATCGCCATGATTTACGAACGCCTCATCCTCATGCGCGACTTGATGCACAGCGACGGCACCATCTATGTCCATTGCGATTGGCGGGTTACCTCAATGATGAGGATTGTCCTTGATGAAGTTTTTGGGAAGGGCGGTGCAACGTCAGGTTTCCGAAATATTATTGTTCGCCAAAAAACCCTCTCTCGAAAAGCTCAAGCAGCCGGCTTTGGAAACATCCACGAAACTATTTATTTCTACAGCAAAAGCGACTCGTACACTTTTAATCCTCAAATGGACGCTCGTGATGAAGCGGCGAGAGACGCGCGGTTTCCTGAAGTTGAAGAAGAAACAGGGCGGCGTTATGTTTGGGATAATTTCACCCAGGCAGGGGCAGGACCTTCGCGTCGATTTGGCCATGTCATAATGGATCCTCCTCCCGGCAAACACTGGATTTGGTCGCAGGAACGCATCGATGAGGGATGGACCGAGGGCATCGTTCAAATTCGCGGAAGAATGCCTCGTCTCAAACGATACGAGACTGAGGGTGTCCCAGCAGGAGATGTGTGGATGGGAAACGAGTATGTGCTCCACGCGCAGAGCGGTGAAGACACGGGATATGCGACGCAAAAGCCCGAGCCGCTTCTCGAACGCATTCTCAAAGCCAGCAGCAACGAAGGCGATTTGGTGGCGGATTTTTTCTGCGGGAGCGGCACGACCGCCGCCGTGGCCGAAAAGCTCGGGCGCAAATGGATCGCCACCGACCTCGGCAAGTTCGGCATCCACACCACGCGCAAGCGGCTCATCCAGGTGCAGCGCGAGTTGAAGGCCGGCGGC
>CAISTY010000119.1 GCA_903888515.1 Akkermansiaceae bacterium
ACACGGAGGGCGTGGGATTGGATGGGTTTGCGGGAATGATTGCGGCAGTTTCTGACATGCGGGATTGTAGATGTAACTCATTGATAAGTAGAGAACAATATGATCCATTGAGGAGATTTTTGGAAGCGCAAAAGGATCCTCATGAAGGGCCTGTATTTGGCGCTAGGGACACCCTGGGGCATGGCCAGACGCGGGGGGGGCTGCGGCGTTAATTCGGTCCCGCCAAAGCCCGTGATGGCGGCACCCAGGGGCATTGCAAGGGGCGGGCAAGGTGGCGGGGTCGGAAATTTTCGTTAGATACAGAAGTGCTTGTGCCGTGGCAACCCGGGGAAGGACCCCTATCGGCGCTTCGCAGCGGTAGGGGGGCCGATAGGCGCTTCCGTCCCGCGCTCAATCGGGCTCATGCGAACTACTGTGCGGGAGAAAAAATCAAAACCAACCAGCGCCCGACCAGGTTGTGTACGGATCCAAAATCATGGCGAAAAAACTGTGTGTTAGGCGACAGCGTTCAAAATGCGCACCCACCTCCACCCGCCTCAAACGGATGGCCGGTGGCGCAGATGGGTGATGGCGCGGATGATGGCGTCGAGCGTGGTGTCGAGGTGTTTGCCGAGATCCTCGGCGAGGAAGCGAAGCACGAGGCAGCCGTTTTGCTGGAGCAGGGCGTCCTTGCGCCGGTCGCGGCGATAGGCGGTCGGATCGGCGAGGTGCTGTGGCCCGTCAATCTCGATGGCGAGTTTGAGTGGGGCACAAAACAAGTCGGTTTCGAGTTCGCTCCAACCATCGAAGGGGATCGGCAGTTTGGGGTTCAATTGGAACAGGCCGGATGTTTCGGTTAGAGATTCCAGTCGTTGGAAAAGAAAGGCTTCGGAGGCGCTGCGTGCGCGTTCGATTCCGGTGGGATCGGCGGCTACGGGGCGGGTGACTTCGACGAAGAGGTTGGCGAGCGGGACATTGACGCCATCACGGATCAAGCGGCGGACGCTGGCGGCATAGTCATGTTTCCATGCCGGATCGATGGGCAACGGAACTTCGGGTGGCCAGCCAGGCAGTGCGCTGGCAGGTAACAGGATGGTATAACCGACGGCCTCGTAACCGGCGCAGCGTTTGTCGAACATGTGCGACAACATCGGAACGTCGAGATCGGCGTAATCGTGGATCCGCACCTCACGCTTGCCGTCGTGCAGGCGGTGGAGGCGCCCGGCATATTGGGCGATGATGCCGCGCCAAGCCACCGGCATGGTTAGCAAAAGGGTATCCAACCGCGAGTCATCAAATCCCTCGCCGATGAATTTTCCGGTGGCGATCACGACCCGCGTTTCATGCTGTGGAATAACGGCGAGTTGTGCCAACACACCACGCAGGGACTTTTTCCCCATACCGCCTTTCAGGACGATCATGTGGGCCGCGTGCGGACCAATCAAATCCGCTAGAGTGACGATGTGTTCGGTCCTCTCGGTAAGCACGAGTGGCGAGCGGCCCTCGCGCAAGGCGGCAATCACGTCGTCGCGAATCATGGCATTGCGCGGTTCCGAGCGGATGATTTCGGCGCACAGGTATTGGTATTCCATCCGTCGGTCGGAAGTCGGCTCGGCCATTGACCGGAAACCGGTGGGGCGCACGATGACATGATGGGCAAATGGCCGGTCATGCGCCTGTTGTTTGGCATTCACCCGGTGGCGGATCGGTCCGCATTGCATGAAGATGATGGGATGGTGGCCGTCCTTGCGCGCCACCGTGGCTGATAGACCGAGCACGTATCGAGCCTTGGCGCGGCGGGCGACCAACTCGAAGCTATGGGCTGAAAGATGGTGGCATTCATCGACAATCAGATGCCCGTAGTCCGCCACCCGATCATCGACGACGCCCTTGCGGACGAGGCTTTGGATGAGTGCCACATCGATTCCGCCTGATAGTTTCTTATGGCCGCCGCCGAGGCGGCCGATGGTTTTGGCGGGCAGGTTGAGAAATGCCGCGAGGCGATCGATCCATTGTTCGAGGAGTTGCTGGCGGTGGACCAGCACGAGCGTGTTCACGCCACGGGCGGCGATGATCCAAGCGGCGATCACGGTTTTGCCGAAGGCGGTGGTGGCGGCGAGCACGCCGGTGTCGTGCGCGAGCATGGCGGCGGCGGCAACCTCCTGGTCCGGGCGCAGAGATCCGACAAACTGCAGATCCATCGGCTTTCCCGCATGGCGCTCGTCGCGGATCACGGGCTTGATTTTCAGTTTTGATAGAAGGACGGCAATGTCCTCCAGACACCCGCGAGGCAGGCCTATATGGGCGGGCAGGTCTTCGGCGCAGGCGATGACCCGGGGTTTGTCGTAGGTCGAAAGCCGCATCGCCTGGGCGCGGTAAAACTCCGGGTTTTGAAATGCCGCGAGGCGCAGCAGGCGGATGCGCAACGCGGGCGGCAGCGCCTCTTTTGATATATATATCTGATCGCCAAGGATCATTTCGATAGATTCTGGCAACGGGTCGGTGACGGGAGGATCCGGATGGCGGCGGGAAGGCGGGGTGTTCCATGGCGCGGGATCGTCATCGGGTGTTAGAGCAAGGCGTACACCCACGACACGGCCCCGGCTTTCCGCATCGCGGGTGATGGCGTCGAGCCGGTCCCGGGGCATGCGTGGGAGCGAGGACAGGAAAGCCCACGGGTCCGGATAGAGAATGAGTTGTTCATCCACGAACATGCTGTGGCCGTGGGCACGCGGGCCTTTTTGCATCGGCAGCGCGATCAGGTTGCCGAAGCCGCCCTTGGGCAGGGTATCCTGGCTGGGGAAGAGCCGGTCATAGGAATCCAGGCCAAGTTCCGGCCTGCGCTCCATGGTTTCGGTTAGAACAAACGAACCCAGTTTGCGGGCGAGTGTGGCCGGCACCGCCTGGTCGAAAAAGAACCAAACGTGGCCGCCATTGCCCGAGCGCGAGCGTTCCAGCGCGGCGGGGATATGCAGGCTGCGGCAGGTATCCATCACCGCGAGCACGTCATCCCGCCAACTGTCCCGGTCGAAATCCATCGCAAGGAGAAAACAGGTTTCATCGGCAAGCATCGGATAGACGCCGGCCACGAATTCCCGGCCCGCCGCATCTTTCCCCGACAAATGCCAGCGCACGACATCGTCGGTCACGGGTAGAAAAGCACGCTGCGGGCAATCGCCGCATTTGATCCGGGGTTTTCCGCAGATGCCGCGAACCCAATCATTGGCGCAGGCCGGCGCATATCCGGCACGGCCTGTTTTTTGGTTTACGAAGCGGCGCGGATAGACGTCCTCGCGGCCGCGGAACAGAGCACGAAAGAGCGCGATCTTGTCCGCAGAGGAACTGCGCGCGTGAATCCCGGCATGCGCGTTCTTCGTGAGATGAGTGCCGGGTGATACGCTCATGAGACAATCTGGCAAGACGGTGGCGGGATATCGAGGGATTCATGGCATCACTGGGCTCCGAGTTCGGAGCGCAGGTTATTGATCACGGAGTTCAAGGTTTCGACGCTTGTCTGGAGGTCCTGGATTTTTTGTTCCATGCGGCTGCGCCAGAGATGTTCCTCCTCCAACTCCACGATCTCCGGGCTGGTGTGTTCGCTGGTGTGTCCGTCTCCGGTCGGGGCTCCGCCTAGCAGATGAGCATAGGTTTCCACCCGCCTGCCGCTGCCCGATGGATGCCGCAGTACCAATGGCCCGTGGGGATACTCGATCAACCATTGCAATGACTCCTCGACGGCCTCGATGGAGGTGAATTCATGCATGCGCTCGCAGCGTTGTTTGATTTCCCCTGCCGTCTGGACGCCGCGCAGTAACAGCACCGTGATAATCGCCGTCTGTGCGGCGTCCAATTCAAGGATCTGCGGGAGGGAGTGCTTGTATTTGAGGGAGCGCGCTCCGGCCGCCTGGAGTTGGACCGCCAGTCCTTTCAGGCGCAACCCGACCAAGGCCTTTTCGATGGCGCTTTCCTCCAGCAGCGTCACCGGATAACGGTTGGAGCTTTGATTGCAGGCGGCCTGCAAACTGTTCAAGGTGAGCGGATAGTAGGCTGGCGTGGTTGCCTCCTTTTCCAGCAGGCAACCCAGCACCCGGCCCTCGTTGAAGCTCAGTTGAAGTTCGGGGAAATGTGCTATCGGATTTGCCATGGACAAAGGTATATAAACGAAAAATATCGCCTCATCGCAAAGTTTTTTTTCGTGCAATGACTGCAATTCCATCTCGATGGCGCCGGGAAACTTCAGCCCGCCGCGATGCCAGGTCTTGCTGCGGGGAAACTTCATCATAACTTAGCGGATGGTGGTTGCTGCTGCAGATGCAAGGCGGACCCGACAGGACCCGACAGGCGGCTTGCACGGCGGCGTCCGGGACATTACACTGCGCCCATGCCCGTCGAGACACACACGCGATTTTTTGAAACCGGCAGTTCCGAAGATCCGCTGAGGTTGCGGGATGGCGGTGTGTTGCCGGGTATCCGCATCGCCTATGAATGCTGGGGTAAACTCAACGCCGACAGGTCGAACGCGATTTTTTTGTTTCACGCGCTTTCCGGATCGCACCATGCGGCCGGGTTCAATCCGGCCATCGAGGGAGTTGGAGACTTGTGGCAGGCGGAGATGCACGACGGTTGGTGGGAGGACATGATAGGGGCTGGCAAAGCGCTCGACACGGGCAAATACTGCATCATTTGCGCGAACTATCTGGGCGGCTGTTATGGCAGCACCGGGCCGGCCTCGGTGAATCCGCAAACCGGCAAACCCTGGGGCTCGGCGTTTCCGGCGGTGACGACTGCGGATCAGGTGGAGGTGTTCGTCCGTCTGTTGGATCATCTTGGAATCGACACGCTGCATGCGGTGATCGGCCCGTCGATCGGTGGAATGATCGCGCTCACCTTCGCCACGCGTTTTCCAGACCGGGTCCGCAACGTGATCGCCATCGCCGCAGGTTACAAAACCACGGTGCTCAACCGGCTGATTTTATTCGAACAGATTCTCGCCATTGAGAACGATCCGTATTTCAACGGTGGCGATTATTATGGGGCCAAAGCCCCGTTGTATGGTTTGGCCCTGGCGCGCATGATTTCCCACAAGACCTTCGTGCATCTCGATGCGATCGAGCGCCGCGCACGCCAGGACGTGGTCCAACCGGACGACGTGCTGGCCTGGTATCGGGTGCGCGACCAGTTCCAAAGCTACATGCTGCATCAGGGGAAAAAGTTTGTGCGCCGCTTTGATGCGAACACCTATCTGCGCATCATCGATCTGTGGTCGCGCTATGACGCCACGCACGAAGGCGACGCGGAAACGCCCGTGGATCTTTTCGAACGGTCGCGTCTGGCGGGTCAGCGGTGGTTGGTTTTTTCGATAGATTCCGACTTCTGTTTCTATCCGGAGGAGCAGGCGGAACTCGTGAAGCACCTCGAGGAAGCCAAGGTCGATGTCATGCACATCACCGTGCATTCGGACAAAGGTCACGATTCATTCCTGCTGGAACCGGACTTATACACGCCGCACATCAAGTGGCTGTTAGGGAAATGACGGGGAATTCCCCAATAGGTGGCGCGCTCTCGCTGAGAGCGCATTGCCAAAGAATGGCCAAGGATCCGCTCCGGCTTGAACTTTGCGGCACTCATCGGCTGCTCTTTGTCTGCGGCCTCATCGAGACCGCGCTACCGTTGACTCTCACTTGTCCGTCCATGCCAGCACCTGGCCGTCCTTGAGCAACTGCGCGCGCAGTTTTGCATAGTCCACGTTTTGCGCGGTGATGTTGACGTCGATGGCCATGCATGCGGCCGTTGCGGCGCTTTGGCCGAGGATCATGAACACCGGCTCCATGCGGATCGAGCCGTAGGCGATGTGGGTGGCTGACAGGGCGACGGGCACCCACAGGTTCGTGCACTCGTTGTCGCGCGGGATGATCGCGCGGTAGGATACGGGATAGGGTTTCACGCCGACCTGCACGTCGCCCTCGTTGCGCGCCGCGCCGTCCTGCACGATGCGGCGGCAGTTATGTGAATCCATGTTATAGGCACCGAGGCCTACGGCATCGTCGGGTGTCTCGGTGTGGCGGCAGTTTTTTTCGGTCATCACATAGGCGCCGAGCATGCGCCGTGCCTCGCGGATATACAGGGCATGTGGCCAGCCGCCGGTGTCGGTGAACTCGTCCTTGCAGAGGCCCCACTGATGCATTTCGGTGCGGACGTTTTGCGGCACGCGCGGGTCGCTGGCGAGAAAGGTGAGGAAGCCGCGGATGTAATCCTCATGCGCTTGGCGGATTTTCTCACGGGTCGCGTAATCGGCGTCCGGATAGGCATGGTTTTCGCCGATAAAGTCAGTGGAGATCGCACCGTTGTTATTGATGTCGGTTTTGTCGCCGGTGACCATGTCGATCTTGAGGAAGGTTTTGAGCGTTGGTTTTTTGTTTGCGGCGACCAGGGCCTCGCAATAGCGGCCGAGGAGTTCGAAACGGCTGGCATCGTAGCCCGGCGGCGGGTGGATCGGTTTGCGGTTTGCGGGATTTTTGGTGAGGCAGAGGCGGAAATTGTAGGTCTGCACGCAGGGGTCGGCCGCGCCCGGCTTGCCTAACGGACCGGCCATGACCAGCGGGAGCAGGCCGCTCGCGGGGTCGCCGGGCTTGACATAAGGATCGACCTTCACACCGAACTGATGCTTCGGTGTGGTGTCGCGTATCCCGTTCAACGTCTCGCCGAATTGATCGTTAGATTCCCGGCCGGTCATATATTTGACGCCGGCGCGTGCCATGAGATCGCCCTCATAAGTGCAATCGATAAAGGTTTTCGCGCGGAAGACATTGCCGTTTTCCATGACGATGCCGGTGATTCGCGCGCCCTCCTTGGTGACGCTTGCCAGACGCTGCTCGAAATAGACCGGCACCTTGGCCTCCGCGAGCCGCGCCCGCAGCGCCTCCTCGGCCACGTGCGGCTCGAACCACCACACTTCGGGCTTGCCGTAGTGCTGGCCGAGTGTCTTGTAAAATTCGCGTGCGAACCCACCGATGGCCGCCTTGTTCCCGATGTCCGTCCAGCCCAGTCCGCCGGATGTGAGGCCGCCGACGTGCTTGCCGAATTCGGTCACGACCGCGCGCTTCCCCAACCGTGCCGCAGTGCAGGCGGCGCTCACGCCACCGGCGGTGGCTCCGAAAACCAACACATCGGTTTCAACGACCCCGGCCCTAACGGGCGCGAGAAGACCCCAGAGAACGACGGGATACACGAGCGGTGAGGCTTGCATGGCGGGGTTTTCAATAACCGGTCACAGGGCTGCTAGATAATGGGGTGGTTTCCGCAGCAAACCCCGCCGCGAGTTTGGCCAGGGCGGCGCAGGTGTCGTGCCACTTCTTGTCCGACCACGCTGGCGGCGGATGCAGGGTCTTATAGCGTACACGTTCGACCCGTTCACGCGCCTCTGCGGTCAGCGCGCGCGGCAGGCCGGCGATGGTGCGGGCGGCGGCCTCCGCGGTTTCGGTGCGATGGCAGATCATTGCCAGGTCATTGCCCGCCTCGATGGCGAGTTGCACATCCTCGCCACGGCCGTAGCGCTTGGTAATGGCTCCCATGTCGAGGTCGTCGGTTAGAACGAGGTGGCGGTCGAACCCGAGTTGGTCGCGCAGGAAACGCCGGACGATGCGCGGCGAGAGTGAGGCGGGGAAGTCCGCATCGATGTTAGGGAATTCGATGTGGGCGAGCATGATTGCGTCCAGTTCCGGCATCAGGGCGGTGTAAGGGATCACGTCCTCGCGCTGCAATTCGGCGACGGTGGCCGGGCAGGACGGCAGATCGTGGTGGGGATCGGACACCGCGCGGCCGCCGGCCGGAAAATGTTTGGCGCAGCCTGCGATGCCGCGTTTGCGCTGCCAGCGGTTCCAGAGTCCGGCGTAATCAATGACCCGTTGGGGGTCGCGGCCCCAACTGCGGCCGGGCAACGAGTTATGGGTGTTAGGAAAATGGTCGAGGTCGAGCACCGGCGCGAAGTTCAGGTTGAAGCCGAGCAAGCGGAGGAGGTCGCCGGTCAGGGCTCCGGCATTGGCGATGAGGCGTGTGTCACGGCGGGCGGCGAGTGCCGGTGGCGACGGGGTGGGTGGGGCGATTTCACGGGTACGCGTGACCCGGCCGCCCTCCTGGTCGATGGCGAGGATGGGCAATAACGTGGACAGGCTGCGCAGGTCGTCGGTGAGTTGCCGGGTTTGTGCGGGCGAGACGATGTTGCGCGTGAAAAGGATATAGCCCGCAGGCTGGAGGCGGCGGAACAACGCCGCTTCCTCCACCGTGAGAACCGGACCGGCAATACCTAGCAATAACAATGAACCGTCAGTCATGTTGCATGAGGAAATCACATCCAAGGGCGCGTGTCGATGGTGGGGGTGCATTCAGCGGCAGATTTCAGCAACGCAGTTGTCAGATTGCTAGGAAATTGCTTTTGGGGTGAAGGCCGTTGCAAGAGCGGGTGGCCGGACCGGCCTGCCTGTCGAAGCCTTCCTGACCTTCGTAGCCTTGGCGTAGGAGGTGGCGAAGACTGGATGGCGGGGAAATGGGGGTTACTCGTCTCCAATGGGGTGCGCGCTTCTATCAGACGAGCAATCTCTTCATGTCCGCAGCGACGCGCAACCGCCAACGCGGATGTGTCATATATGGTTGTGGTCCTGGCACTGTGTGTGAGCAAAGCTTGCGCGGTCTCGGTCGCACCCTCTCGTGCGGCAATGCAAAGCGGAGACTCCTCGTAACCTTCCCCGGGGACGTCGGTGTTGACGTTCGGGCCTGCGTTGACGAGTAAATGAATGATCTCAGGGTAATTATTCTGTACGGCACCTTCGATCGGATATGAAAATTCGGCGGTCCAACTGGGTTTGTAGTTTTTTTTCCCGTTAGGAGAGACGTCTTGTTCGCCTTTGCTTGGGGCGAGGTTCATCTCCCTTGATGATCTCGCCACGAGGGACCAATGACATCGCATGAAGAAATGCAGAACGGGAAGCTCCCTTGGCCCGTTCGGAAATGATGTCGATGGTCTGAATGGCAGACAACTTCTCAGCCACCGCAAGGCTCACAAAATGATTGATGGAAATGCCGTCCGCATCAGCGGCCTGCTTGAGGTTGCGGTGCAGCGAATCAGGAAGTCGAAGGCTCAGTGTGCTCATGGAAGGAGGTGTAGAAAGGTTGATGGGTTGGTAATCGAGATTCCGAATTGGGAGGCCGGTATGAAATCCTTGTGGTTGAAGGTTACGATGTGAGTCGCGCCGGATGCGATCGCCAATTCCAGGACCATGTCATCCTTGGGATCAGGAAGCAGCGGACGCCAGAGGAAATAAATCGGCTGCTTGTGGGAAATCTGCGCAATGCGCCTGATGATCGCCTCCACCGCCTGCCTCGGGATGAGAATTCCAGAAGAGGAGCGGACAAGAACATCGTCGTATTCGGCGAGCAGAGGCACCGATAGAGCCACTTCAAAATCCCCCCGATCAGCCGCCAAGAGAATTTGGTGACTGGCCCCGGACGACGATCGTAAGGCAGCGACGAGAACATTGGTATCGAGCACGGCTCGGATCACTGTGGTATCGTATCTGCCACCGCCCGCGGTGTCAAGAGGGAGTTTTCAGGGGTGTTTTCTGCATTTTCCGAGGCGAACGCCAAGGGCCTGCACCGGCTACCGGGGGCCACCCTTCGGCGTGGGGGTTGTGAGGGTTGATCTTTCACGGGAGGCTTGTCAGCGGGCTTGGTAGCCGGTTGGTCAGCGCCCGCTGGTTCGGCTTCTTGTTGAATTCCAATTTTTTGTGGAATCTCCCTAAATTCAATTTTCTTTAAATTGCCCGTCACCCTTCGCTAGATGTTCTAAGTGGTGTCAACGGCGATAACTTCAGATTTAGCTTTTGCCTTAGAAACGTGGATTACTCCATTCTTCAGAATAATAACATAAATATCGTTCTCCAGAGCGGGTAATTTGATAACAGGAATAAAGTCATCCCCACCGTCTTTTAGTTCTTTGTACCCAATAGAACATGTTTGCTTGCTCCATCCAGATTGCTGCCCGTAGTCTTGAGTGACGATCCACGAATTATCACCGAGTTGCTTTTCATCAAGGCCAACGTCCACCAGCCCCGGCTTATACTTGGGCTCTTTCGAGGGACCCTCAGCATGCAATGGAATCAGCAGAAGCAGTATGATTGTGAAATATCGGATGGTCATATGGTTTTTCTGCCGATTGAGGTAGGGACACCGGTTACCCGGTGCCCCCCTCGCAGATCCCGGCGTGCGGAACTACCGCACCGGGCTCCTCAGGAAACGCGCACACGGAACCAGCGCTGACACAGGGTGCCAGAAACCCGATGACTTCTCCTCAACAGGAGCAAACAGAGGGAACGGAGGATGGGGTCCCAGCGCTCTTCAGGAATCAAAAATCAAACATCTCAAGCCGTAATGCATTGCCCGGCTCATGGTGCTGGAGGAAAAATTCTCGTTGGGACTGTCCACCGAGCCACGCGAAAACCTGCCGTGGGAATTGTTGACGGAGCCGGAACTGGATGCCCGCGCACTGGCGGAACGCGAGCAACGCGCGGCAGAGGAGCCGATGCAAGTCAAAGCCGGCGCCCCACACAGCCCGTGGGTGGACTACACGGTGGCCAGCGCGATTTCCGGCAAGTCGTACCGGGTTGCCCTGCGCGGACTGGCGCGTGGGCAGAGTTATTGTACATGTCCCGATTTCCGCCGCAATCATCTCGGCACATGCAAGCACGTCATGCGGGTCATCAAATTCGCCACCCAAAAACACGGCGCGGCCGCCATGGCCAAGCTCTGGAAGCCGGATGCCCTGGCCATTCACGCCCGTTATGATGGCGAGCTGCGGCTGGCGCTGGATATTCCTAGCCGGCTGAAACCCGCGCTGAAATCATTGTTAGATCCGTGGCGGGGCCGCGAGGTGAGGGCGGGCGCAGCCGTCAAGGAGTTGTATGAGCTGATCAAAACCCTGACCCATGCCGGAGAGGACTTCGTGATCTATCCGGATGCCGAAGAGTTTCTCAATGCAGAGTTGCATCAACTGCAAATGGCGGATCTGATCGCGGAGATCCGCAGGGATCCGAAAAACCATCCGTTGCGCACGACCTTGTTGAATGCGGAGCTGCTGCCCTATCAGATCGATGGCATCGCCTTTGCCGCCGGCCAGGGCCGCGCCGTGTTGGCGGATGAAATGGGTCTTGGGAAAACCATCCAGGGCGTGGGCGTGGCCGAGTTTCTCGCGCAACACTCGGGCATTCGCCGGGTTTTGGTGATTTGTCCCGCCTCATTGAAATCCCAGTGGCGCAATGAAATCCACAAATTCAGCGGGCGCAGTGTGCAATTGATCGGCGGCAAGCTGGCCGAGCGCGCCGCTCTCTATCAAAACGAAGCCTTTTTCACGGTATGCAATTACGAGCAGGTGCTCAGGGACTATCTGCCAAGCACGAACTGGCCGCCGCGGTGTTGGATCCGGATTCCGATCTGAACGAAGTGCAGTTGGTCAGCGGGGTGGATGAATTGAAGCGACGGCTGGAATTATTGTTAGGTGCCAAGCCGGAACCACCAGTGGACGTCAGCACCGCCGCCGTGTTGCCAGCGGCATTTTCTCTGGAGAGGAAAGAAATCATCGCCGCCGCGAGCGGTCAGTTGGTCACTTCCGCGCTGACCTTGCTGGGTGCCAGCCTCGGGCGCCCGGAGCCTGAAGCCGCACACATCCAGCAAATCAAGGATAGTCTCCTGCAGTGTGTGGAGACCGATGCCGAAGGCCGCAGCAAACTCAGCCTGAACTTGCCGGACGCGGGCAGTCTCGATCAGATTGCCAAAGCACTGGCCATGCTCATCCAGCCACCGGCGTGACGGCCTTCAACCACAGACTCAGACGGGATTTTCCTCACCCCTGATTTCCCATGAGTTGCAATCCGGTGGTTGTGACGGCCTTCAAGCGGAAATAACAGGTCAAGTAACTGCCAACTCTATCTTCCTTTCTAAACCGACCAATCCTCCCAGCGCAGGCCTTCGATGCCGGAGAAGTGGCGGGCGTTGAGGGTGGCGAGAATCAAATCGTGGCACACGGCGGTGGCGGCGATGAGGAGATCCATATCCTGTACCGGACGGCCCAGTGCGTGTTGTCTGGCTTTCATGGAGGCAAACCGGCTCCATGCCGTGCGGTCCGGCAGGATGGCATGCAGGGATGGCAGAATGGCATTGCGGTATTCCAGCCATCGACGCTCCGAAGCCATCTTGTGAAGTCCCCATTCGATTTCTGCCAGACACACCACCGAGGTGGCAGCCTTCGCGCCGAGTTGGTCCCACAAGCGCAGTGCTGTTAGATCAGGTTGCCGTTTCAGGGGTTGCGAGCAAACACTGGTGTCCAGCAGATGTGTCATCATTGCGGGTTGCCTGCTGCAAAATTGTCATTTTCATCCAATGGACTTGGCGTGCACCCCCATCGTTCATTCCACACCTCGGGAAAATCAGGGTCGTCGGCCGGGATCGGACCGGATTCCTGTTCGGTTCTCCGCATGCGGGATAAGATCCCCGTCTCCTCGCCGTGTTCCTCGGGGCAGGGTGCGACAATCCGGGCAATCGCGCGGCCACGACGCGTAATCACGTACTCCGCCCCGCTCTCCGCCACCTTGCTACAGAGTTCGGAAAGTTTTGATTTCGCCTCAAAGATCCCAATTTTTTCACTCACCCAATGAATCAACCAGGCAACCAGTTGGTTGTCAAGTTGCATTTGAGGCTGACCAAAAGTGGTGCGGGTGGATGTTGGTGGGTTGATCAAGGTCACATCTACTGGAGTTCCCCGATTCCGGCAGCAAATCCGGCCTGTCATTGCGGGTTTTCCTGTGGTTGATTGCGCCATGGCGAGTTCTGCCCATGCCACCCATGAACTGCTGGCCCCGGCGGGCAACTGGGACTGTGCGCGGGCGGCGGTGGCGGCGGGGGCGGATGCGATCTATTTCGGGTTGCCACGCTTCAACGCGCGGTTGCGGGCGGACAATTTCATCGACGCCGATCTGGGAGAGTTGATGGAGTTTTTGCATCGCCATGGGGTGAGAGGGCTGGTGACGATGAACACCCTGATCTTCACCCGCGAGTTGGCGGCGGCCGAAGCCCAGTTGCGCAAACTCGCCGCGGCAGGGGTGGACGCACTGATCGTGCAGGATCTCGGGCTGGCGAAGCTCGCCCGCGAGATCGCCCCCAACGTGGAACTCCATGCCTCCACCCAGATGACGATCACCTCACCCGAAGGGCTCGCATTCATCGCATC
This sequence comes from Akkermansiaceae bacterium, assembly GCA_903888515.1. GTDB lineage: Bacteria > Verrucomicrobiota > Verrucomicrobiia > Verrucomicrobiales > Akkermansiaceae > Luteolibacter. The sequence continues at coordinate 13,253 of CAISTY010000119.1, forward strand.
GTTGTTCCCGTTAGATCGGGCGATTCTCGCCCGCGAACTCTCGGTGAAGGACATCGCCAGATTCTCCTCATCCGCGATTTCCCATTTGCAATCCACCACACCGCTGGAAGTTTTTGTCCACGGTGCGCTGTGTGTCGCCTATTCCGGCCAGTGTCTCACGAGCGAGTCACTCGGCCAGCGCAGCGCGAACCGCGGCGAGTGCGCGCAAGCGTGCCGCATGCCTTATGAAATCGTCGTCGATGGCGAAACCCGCGACCTCGGCGCGGTGCGCTACCTGCTCAGCCCGCAGGATCTGGCCGCCGTGGATCTGCTTCCGGAACTGGTGCGGGCGGGCGTGAAGGCGTTCAAAATCGAAGGTCGGCTCAAGTCACCCGAGTATGTCACGGCGGTGACCCGCGTCTATCGAAAGGCGCTGGATGCCGCGCTGGCGCAGGATCCTTCACCAGTCACGCCGGCCGACCGCTATGCTTTGGAGATGACGTTTTCCCGCGGGTTATCGACCGGTTGGCTGGCGGGCACGAACCACCGGTATTTGACCCACGGGCGCTTTGGCAAGAAGCGCGGTCCGTTGTTAGGTGAGATTGCGGCGTGCGGGCCCGGTTGGATCCAACTGCAAAACACAACCGGGGTTCCGATAGCCGCAGGGGACGGGGTGGTGTTCGATGCCGGGGAAAACCGCGATCTCGAACAAGGCGCGCGCATCTGGAAAATCGAGGGTGGCCGCCTGGTTTTCCACCGCACATACAGCGGCATCAACTTTGAGCGCATCCAGCCCGGCCACACGGTTTACAAGACCTCCGATCCCAAACTGGAATCCGAACTGCGCAGGTTCTGGCAAAACACCCATCCCCCGGAAAAGAAAACCCCGCTCTATCTAACAGTCAGCGGGCGGCCCGGCGAACCGCTGGTGGTGACTGCGGTTCATGACACGCTTGTAGCGGCGGTCCATGACCGTCGATGCGATGGAAATGTGGATTTCTCTCACGATCCAATAGCCAACGACGCTCATAGAGCGCCGCTACAGTGCGATCCAATAGCCAACGACGCTCATAGAGCGCCGCTACAGGGCGATCCAAGTGCTGACGACGCTCATAGAGCGCCGCTACAGGGCGATCCAATGACCGCCCGTGTCATATCTAACATACTACTACAGCCTGCCGCCAATCGTTTGCTCGACAGTGCCACGCTCACGGCGCAGTTCGGTCGGCTTGGTGATACCTGCTATGAGCTGGCCGCGCTTGACAACCGGTTGGAAGGTGCCTGCCACATGTCGCTTTCCGCTCTCAATCAACTCCGCCGCGAGCTGGTCGGGAAACTGGAAGGTGGCGGCGGATCGCATCCGTCAGGCCCGACATCAAGCACCACCACCTATCAGGATCTTCTTCCCGCCCAACCTCCATCCACGACCCGCGCTCCGGCTCTAACAGTTCTATGCCGTGATTTCGAGCAACTCGCGGCCGCCATCGACTGCGGCGTGGCAACCGTCTATTGTGACTTCGAGGATCCGCGCCGCTACAAGGAAGCGGTGGTTTTCTTCAAATCCAAAATCAAAAATCTTCAATCCACAATCCTTCTCGCCACGCCGCGCATCCTCAAACCCGGTGAGACCGGCTACCTCAAGCTCATCGAAAACGCCGGGGCTGACGGACTATTGCTCCGCAATCTCGCGGCGCTCCAAAACTACAAACACCGTAGTGATGTGCGAAAAGTCGGGGACTACTCCCTCAACGTTGCCAATCCGATCACCGCGCGCCTGCTGATGGAAAACGCCGATCTGGATTATCTAACGATTTCCTACGACCTCAACATCCGGCAAGTGCTGGATCTGCTGGGTGCCGCGCCGCCCGGGTGGTTCGAGCTCACCCTGCACCAGCACATGCCGATGTTTCATATGGAGCACTGTGTGTTCTGCGCATTTCTCAGCGCAGGGACCCACGCCGGAAATTGCGGGCGCCCCTGCGAACATCATGTCGTCCATTTGCGCGACCGCGTGGGCCAACTTCACCGCTTGCAGGCCGATGTCGGTTGCCGCAACACCCTGTTCAACGGCAAGGCGCAAACCGGTGCCAGGTTTTTCGAAACCCTGCATGCCGCCGGACTCGCACGCTTCCGCGTGGAACTGCTGGATGAAGACCGCGCCGCCACCGCCAACATCCTCCGCGCCTATCAGGAACTGCTGACGGGAATGTCGCACTCCCGCGAATTGTTAGAAAAGGTTCAGGCACTTGAAAAACTCGGCGTGACGGAGGGAACGTTGGCGGAGAAATGAAAGCCACGGCCGGCAGGCTCACAACTCAGCGTTTGACCTCGGAAACGCCGTAGTGTCGAGCAAGCCGGATTCCCTGAAATGGTAGGGCGTGGCGGCCTCGCCGCGCCGTGACTGGCCTTGCGGCCTGAAAGGACACGGAGGAAGCGAGTGGCCAAGCGCTTGGATTTTAGCGAATCAAGCTCCCTCCATTCGCACCGCCATCCGGCGGACAAGTGGGACGGCCGAGGCCGACCGTCCCTACCATTGAGGGAATCGAACTTGCTCGGCCATTCGACCCAAACGAGGTGGTTTGCTGA